>JBQCJR010000978.1:0-18645 GCA_051952595.1 Kofleriaceae bacterium | reverse complement strand
CATGCCGAGCTACGCCCACGCCATGGACGCCGCGGCGTGCGCCGGGTTCCTCGCGTACTGGGCGGCGACGCTCGGCCAGCTGCGCTGGCGGCGCTACGTGTGGCTCGGCGTGCTGCTCGGGATCGCCGCGAACGTGCGGATCCAGGACTTCGGGTTCGGGATCGTGCTGGTGCTCGAGCTCGGCGGGCTGGCGTGGCAAGCGCTGCGTGGCGAGGGCGCGCCGGGAGCGCGGATCCGGAGCGCCGCGGCGGTGATCGGGCGCGGCGTGGCGGTGCTCGCGATCGCGGTGGCGATGCACGCGCCGCAGTTCTACGAGTGGAAGCTGATGTACGGGTCGTGGCTCACCACGCCCCAGGGCTCGGGCCAGATGCGCTACGGCCACCCGATGGTGCTCGAGCTGCTGTTCTCGTCGAGGAACGGCTGGCTCTCGACCACGCCGATCGCGTATCTCGGCACGATCGGCCTGGTGATCGGCGCGATCGCCGGGCCGCGGCTCGGCCGCCACGTCCGGCTGGTCTGCGGGGGCCTGTTGCTCTCGATCGTGGTGCAGGTCTACTTCAACGCGGTCACCTACGAGTGGTGGAGCGGCGCTTCGTTCGGCCAGCGCCGGATGTGCTCGTCGACGATCTCGAACGTGGTCGGGCTGGCGGTGCTGCTGTGCGCCGTGGGCCGGCTCGCGGCGCGGCGGCGGCTGTCGGCGCTCGCCCAGCACGTGCTGTTCCTCGCCACGGTCGGGTACCTGATCGCGTGGAACCTTGGCTGGGTGCTCTCGCTCGATCACGGCCGCGCGGCGGGGCGCGACGACAAGCGGATGTGCTGCTCCGACGTGTGGAGCCCGCTCGCGAAGGTCGCGCAGCCGGTCTACGACCGGGTCGGCAATCCGTTCACGTTCCCGGCCAACGCGCTGTTCGCGATCGAGCACGGCGTCGATCTGAAGCGGTGGGACCTCGCGGTCGGCAGCTACGCGCTGGTGCCGCCGGTGCTCGGCTACGAAGATGGCTCGTACCGCCGCCACACCGCCGTGTTCAACCAGGTGGTGGCGACCGGCGCGCCGTACCTGCTCGACGGCTGGGGGCCGACCCAGCAGCTGCCGGCGCCGGCGCGCCAGGCGTGGCGGTGGACCACCGCGCCGCGGGCGGGGCTGCTGCTGCCGCTGTTGATGCCGGAGCCCCACCGGATCCGGATGACCGTGGCGGCGAACGTCGCGCCGGGCCAGACGATCGAGCTGGAGGTGTGGTGCAACGGGACGCGGGTCGCGACGCAGCGGGTCGGCGCGCACTGGGTCTCGTTCACGTTCGACACCGATGGCACGGTCGGGCACAACGAGATCGAGCTGGTGGCGCCGGTCGCGCCGTACCAGGTGGCCGATCCGACCGGCCCGCTCGCGCCGCCGACCGCGACGCCGGTCGGGGTCGCGGTGGCGCCGCTGTTCGTGTCCATGCCGCCGCGGTGAGCGTCCTGGGTAGAGCGCCCGCGCACTCCCGAAACCGGCGTGTGCGGTGCATCGTCGCAGGAGGTAGGGACATCCCATGACCATGAAACGGCCCCACGTCGTGATCATCGGCGGCGGATTCGGTGGGCTGGCCGCGGCGCGCGCGCTCGCCAGGGCACCGGTGTCGATCACGCTGATCGATCGCCGCAACCACCACCTGTTCCAGCCGCTGCTCTACCAGGTCGCGACGGCGGCGCTCAACCCGAGCGAGATCGCGTACCCGATCCGCGCGGTGGTCGCGAAGCAGAAGAACGTGCGGGTGCTGCTCGCCCGCGCCGAAGCGATCGATGTCGAGCAGCGCCGCGTGCTGCTCGAGGACGGTGTGCTCGAGTACGACTACCTGATCGTCGCGACCGGCGCGACGCACTCGTACTTCGGCCACGACTGGTCGGACGTGGCGCCGGGGCTCAAGTCGATCGAGGACGCGCTCGAGATCCGGCGCCGGATCTTCGTGGCGTACGAGGCGGCGGAGCGCGAGTCCGACCCGATCGCCCAGCGCGAGTGGCTGACCTTCGCGGTGGTCGGCGGCGGCCCGACGGGCGTCGAGCTCGCTGGGGCGATGGGCGAGATCGGCCTGCACACCCTGGCGAACGACTTCCGGTCGATCGATCCGACCCAGGTGCGGGTCGTGCTGTTCGAGGGCGAGGATCGCGTGCTCGGCGCGTATCCGCCGCAGCTGTCGGAGGCGGCGCGGCGGTCGCTCGAGCAGCGCCAGGTCGACGTGCGGCTGCGCACCCGCGTGATCGACATCGACGATCGCTGCGTGACCGTGGTGTCCGGCGGGCAGACCGAGCGGATCGGCACGCGCACCGTGGTGTGGGCGGCCGGCGTCGAGGCCTCGCCGCTCGGTGCGCACCTCGGCGCGCCGCGCGATCGCGCCGGCCGGGTCGAGGTCGAGCCGGATCTATCGATCGCCGGGCGGCCCGAGGTGTTCGTGATCGGCGATCTCGCGAAGATGGTGATGCCGGATGGCACCCACGTGCCGGGGGTGGCGCAGGGCGCGCTCCAGGGCGCGCGCCACGTCGCGAAGATCATCGCCGCCGAGGCGAGCGGCCGGCCGCACCGCCCGGCGTTCCGCTACCGCGACAAGGGCAACATGGCGACGATCGGCCGGGCCTCCGCGGTGATCGCGACCAAGCGGTTCGCCAAGCACGGCCTGCTCGCGTGGCTCCTGTGGTGGGTGGTCCACATCTTCTCGTTGGTCGGGTTCCGCAACCGGCTCGCCGTGATGGCGCAGTGGGCGATGTCGTGGCTGAGCTACACCCGCGGCGCGCGGCTGATCACCGGCCCGGTCGGTCAGCTGCCGCAGGTGGTCGAGGCCGAGGCCCAGGGCACGCCGGCGCTGCCGCCGAGCGCCGAGCCGGTCGCGCTGGTCGATGGTGCGCGGCACGAACCGTCCAGCGAGCCGGCGCGGCCCCCCGGCTGATCAGGCCAGCGCGAGCGGCGGCTCGCGTTCTGCGCCGCCCCGTTACGCAGCGCGCGACCGTGCTGGTACAGTCGCGCGCAGTGTCTCCCCGGTTCTCGATGCCGATCGCCGCGATGGCCGCCGACATCGACGAGCTCGGCCACGTCTCGAACCTGGTCTACCTGCGGTGGGTGCTCGAGGTCGCGATGGCGCACTCGCGCGCGCTCGGCTGGGACCACCCGCAGTACCGCGCGCACGGCGCGGTGTTCGTGGTGCGCCGCCACGAGATCGACTACGTCGCGCAGGTGCGCGAGGGCGAGCAGCTGATCGCCGAGACCTGGGTCGATGACTGGCGCCAGGCCTCGTGCATCCGGCGCACCGAGCTGCGGCGCGGCGACCAGGTGGTGGCGCGCGCGGCGACCACGTGGGCGTTCATCTCGCTGACCACCGGCCGGCCGCAGCGCATCCCCGACGAGCTGCGCGCGCTGTTCAGCTGAGCCGGCGGGCGATCGCCGCGGCCAGCGCGGCCGGCTGCTCGAGCGTCGGATCGTGGCCCGCGCCGGCGATCGCCTCGAGCGGCGCCGGCAGCGCGCGCGCGATCGCGAGGAACTTCGCGTCCTCGGCGCCCGCGATCAGCGCGCAGCGCGCCGGATCGATCGCCGCGCGGTAGTCCGGCATCTCGGCGAGCCCCATCGCCTCGAGCGAGCGCGCGAGCTGCTCGGGATCGAGCGCGCGTCGCCTGGCGCGTCGCTCGGCCCGTCGGTTGGCCGGGGCCCGCGCCTGGCTCGCGAACAGCGGCTGGGCCTCCCACGCGTCGAGGAACGCGTCGATGCCGCGCTCGCGGAGCAGCCGCGCCCACGCCGCGTCGCCGGTTCGCCGCTCGGCGCGCGCGGCGTCGTCGATCCCCGGGTTGACGCTGATCAGCACGGCCCGCGGCGCGCGCCCGGTCGCGACCAGGCCGAGCGCGACCCGCGCGCCGAGCGAATAGCCAACCACGGCGTCCGCGCCGGTGATCGCCTCGGCGACCGCGGCCAGGTTGTCGTCCCAGGTCGCGCGCACCGGGCCCGCTCCGTGCCCGGGCAGCGCGATCGCCCACGCGTCGAGGTCCGGGCGCTGGGCGAGCAGCGCGGCGCGCGCGTCGTCCCACGCGGCGGGATCACCGGCAAAGCCGTGGAGCAGCGCGACGCGCATCGCCCGCAGGGTAGCAGGCGATCAGCGCACGATCTCCACGCCGCGCGCGGCGAGCCGGCGGGTGGTGGCGAGGCCGGCGGGCGAGAGCGGGGCGGCCACCAGGCCGAGCAGGCGGAGGTCGGCGAGCTGGGCGAGCGGGGTCGGATCGCGGACGTCGGTGCGCGAGAGGTCGAGCACGGCGAGCCGGCGTCGGCGCGCGAGCCGCGCGGCCGCGGCGTCGTCGATCCGCAGGCCGAGCAGGGACAGGGTGTGCAGGCGCGGCCACGCGTCGTCGAGCGCGATGAGCGCGGTGAGCGCGGCGTCGATGCGGGTGTGGCCGACGCTCAGCTCCTCGAGCGCGGAGAAGCCACGCAGGACGGGCAGGGACTCGTTGGTGATCGGCGTGCTGGTCAGGTGGAGCACGCGGAGGCGGCGCAGCGGCGCCAGCTCGGCGAGCACCTCGTCGTCGAGGTCGGTCTCGTCGAGGTAGAGCCGCTCGAGGTCGCGCAGCGCGCCGAGATCGAGCAGCGCGTCGTGGCTCGCCGGCACCGCGGTCAGCACCAGCGTGCGCAGCTCGGCGAGCCGGGCGATCCGCGCGAGCGTCGGATCCCCGGCGCGGGTGTGGCCGAGGCCGAGCGCGGCCAGGTGGGGCAGCTGGTCGAGGAGCGCGAGGCCCGGGTCGCCGACCGAGGTGTGCGACAGGTACAGCTCGGCGAGCCGCGGGCCGGCGGGGCCGCGCAGCGCGGCGTCGCTGATCGGGGTGCGGTCGAGGCGGAGCATGCGGATCGCCGGGCTGGCGAGCAGCGCCGCGGCGCTCGGATCTTCGACCGGGGTCTCGCCGAGATCGACCTCCTCGAGATCGCCGCGCGCGGCGAGCGCTCGGATCGTCGCGCGCGTGATCGGCGTGGCGGCGAGCCGGATCCGGCGCAGCGCGGGGGCGCGCGCCACGGCGAGCGCGAGGCGATCCGTCACCTTCGATCCGGAGAGCCCGAGCTCGACCAGCTCCGGCGCGTGGGCGAGCCACGCGAGGTCGGCGTCGGTCGGCTTGTAGCCGTCGAGCGAGGAGGCGTCGAACCGGCGGATCCCGGGCGCGAAGCCGGCGAGCGTGGCGAGCTCCTTGCCGGCGCGCGTGCCATCGAGGAACAGCTCGCGGAGCGCGAGGCCGCGCAGCGCGGCGATCGTCCGCGCGCCGACCCGCGTGCGGCCGAGGTCGACGATCTCGAGCTTGCCGAGCGCGCCCAGCTGCGACCCGCCGGCGTCGCCGAGCCGGGTGCCGGCGAGGTTCACGGCGCGCAGCTCGCCGAGCCGCGCGATCGCCGCGGCGGCGGGATCTCCGACCGCCGTACCCTCGAGATCGAGCACCTCGAGCGCCGGCCACCGCGCGGCGAACGCGCCGACCGCGGCGTCGTCGACCGCGGTGCGCGCGAGGTACAGCCGGGCGAGCCCGAGCTCGATCTCGGCGAGCGCGCGGCCATCGACCGCGGTGTCGTCGAGGATCAGCGCGCGGAGCGCCGGCAGCTCGCGCAGCGCGCCGAGCCACCCCTCGACCGGCTGGCCGCGCAGCGACAGCCCGGGCACCTGCTCGACGCGCACCGCGGCGATCACGCGCTCGAACGTCGCGCGGTCGCCGGGAGCGAGCGGCTCGATCGGCTCGACGTACCACGGGGTCGCCGGGAGCGCGGCGGGCGGGGCGCCGGGCAGCTCGCCGATCTGCACCGCGCCGTCGGGCGTCCAGGTCATCACGCGCATCGCGACCGGCCACGGCGAGACCGGCGTGGCCGCAGGCGCGGGCGCGGGTGCCTCGGTGACCGGCGGCGCAGGTGGGCGCGGCGACCCCGGCGCTCGCGGCGCGGTGCATCCGAGCGAGCACGCCAGGATCGCGAGCGCGAGCCGTCCCATGGACGGTGGACAGTACCGCGCGAGGCCGGTTGCGCGCGCGGGGCGGTAGCGCGCGGGGCGGTTGCGCGCGGGCCGATTGCGCGCGGGCCGATTGCGCGCGGGCCGATTGCGCCGGGCCGGTTGCGCCGGGCCGGTTGCGCGGGGGCCGGTAGCGCGCGGGGCCGGTTGCGCGCCGGTCAGCCGCCCGGCGCCGCGATCACCGCCGGCCGGACGCCGCGCTGGTACAGCGCCTCGGCGTTGTGCGTCCCGGGGAACGCGCGATAGGCGATCAGGATCGCCACGCCGACCACCACGGCGATCGCCAGGCCGCGCCAGCCGGCCGCGCCCGCGATCGCCGCGCCGAGCAGGCCACCGACGATCGCGAGGTACGGCGCGATCCCCGCGATGCCCCCGATGCCGATCGCCGACCCGAGGTTCGGCGCGACCAGCCCGTCGCCGAGCAGCCGGAACATCACCTCGTAGATCGGGTGGCGGAAGCTATCCGGCCAGTGCGGGAACGTCGCCGCGGCGAGCGCGTAGATCGCCACGCCCACGACGAGCAGCCCGGCCGCCGCGCCGAACAGCCGCGGGCGGGGATGCAGCCACTGCAGCCCCGCCGCGACCAGCGGCAGCAGGAACGGCAGCATCGCCGTGATGTAGCGTGGGCCGAGCGACCAGCCGCCGCGCCAGAAGTTGATCGACGACACGAACAGCACGAACACCACCGCGACCGCGCTGCACGCGAGCACCGTCGCGCGGTCGCCCCGCCGCCACAGCGCGATCGCGCCGGGGACCGCGAGCAGCCACCACGGCGACAGCACGAGCAGGCCGTTGTCGGGCGACAGCATCGAGCCGTGGAACGCGACCCAGCGCAGCGTGGTGATCCCGAGGAAGCCCTGCTGGTGGTAGCCGGCGAACGTCTCCGAGGCGTCGTAGCCGGTGCGGAACGGGCTGCCGAAGCACGCGGCGTGGTAGGCGAGCAGCACCGCGATCGGCACCGCGGCCGCGGCGGCGCACAGCCCGATCGCCCGCGCGAGCTCGCGGCGGGGCAGCGCGCGCAGCTTGACCAGCGCGTGCGCCGCGACCGGCACCAGCGCGAACGCCGCCTGGTACTCGACCAGCACGCTCGCCCCGGCGAGCAGGCCGGCGGCGATCATCGCGCGCGGCCGGCGCTGGCCCTCGGCGACCTCGAGCGCGAGGATCCACGCCGCGGCGACGCACACCGCGGCGAGCTGGTGCGCGATGTACAGGATCGAGTACGTCATCGCCATCGACCCCAGCGCGTACGCGACGAGCACCACGCGGACTACCCGGGGCTCGGCCCACCGCGCGAGGAACCGCGACAGCAGCGCCAGGAGCAGCAGCGTGGGGATCACCCCGGCGATCACGCGCGCGAGCCACATCGTCGTGGCGAGGCTCGGCTCGCCGGCGATCGCCTTCACCGCGGCGTACGCCGGGACCACCAGCATCGACGAGCCGGGCGCCTTGTTCGAGTACTGGTGGCCGCGCGACGGCGAGACGTCCGCGGTGCTGCCCCAGCGCTGGACGCCGCGGTCGATCGCGAACGTGTGGTCGTCGGCGATCGCCTTGATCAAATAGACCCGCGGCAGCACGTTCGCGCTGTGGATCCGCGGGAAGTACGGGAAGACGTACAGGTACGCCGCGGCGATCGCGATCAGCCAGGCGTTGCGCTTGAACCAGGTCTTCACCGCTCGCGCTACGCTACAGCACGGTGGTCTGCGGTGTGGTCACCAGCTTGATGAACTCGTCGCGGGTCGCCAGCTCGAGGACCACGCCGCGCACGCCGCTGGTCACCAGCCGGGCCTCGTGGGCCCCCACGCCGCGCGCCGCCATGCACATGTGCAGGCCCTCGATGTAGACCGCCGAGCCCTCGCTCGCGAGCTGCTCGTGCAGGATGTCGGCGAGCTCGTGGGTCAGGTCCTCCTGGAGCCGCGGGCCGCGCGCGATCAGCCGGGCGAGCCGCGACAGCTTCGACAGCCCGAGCACCTTCGACGTCGGGATGTACGCCATCGAGATCCGGTAGATCACCGGCAGCAGGTGGTGCGGGCAGATCCCGAAAGCCGTGTTGTGCTTCGAGATCACCATCTCCTTGTACTTCGCAGGGAACGTCTTGCCCAGCAGGGCGTTCACCGAGAACTCGACCTGCCTCTGGTCGTGGACGAGCTCGTGGAAGCCTTTCGCCGCGCGCTCGGCCGTCTCGGCGAAGTTGTCGTCGCCGATGTCGAAGCCGAGCTGGCCGATGCCTTCGAGGATCTTCTGGTAGCCCTCGGTGAAGAGAGCGAGGGCCTTGGGATCGAGCTCCATGGACTGTCCTCGTACGTACGTAGGATCGCGGTGGTCGCAGCGGCAACGCCCAACCTGCTGGCGTCAGCGATCCGGACGCGAGCGAACCCGTCGTAACTCGGATCGGCTCGATCGACAAGCGATCCCGGCCCCGCACCGCGCACGACGACGATCTGCAGCCGGCGGTGCGTCAGTACCTGATCGTGGTAGGCGACCGGCTCGCGATCGATGGTGGCGCCGAGCCGCGCGGCCGCGGCGCGCTCGGGCAGCTCCCACAGCCCGCCGAACAGCCCGCCGGGGCGCCGGCGCGCCAGCACGATCTCACCGTCCTCCTCGATCCACACCAGCGTCCGCGCGAGCACCGGCAGCTCGTGCTGCTTCTTGCGCGGCGCGACCACCGGCAGCTCGTCCTGGCGACCGGTGCGCGAGGCCTCGCAATGCGCCGCGAGCGGGCACACCAGGCAGCGCGGCGAGGTCGGCGAGCACACCGTGGCGCCGAGCTCCATCAGGCCCTGGTTGAGATCGCCGGGCGGCAGCTCGGTGGGCAGCGCCTCCATCAGCTCGCCGGCGCGGGTCCACAGCGCGCGGTTGCCGGCGGTCGATTTGATGTCGTGATCGATCGCGAACACCCGCGCGAGCACGCGCGCGACGTTGCCATCGACCAGCGGCGTGCGCTCCTCGAACGCGATCGAGGCGATCGCCCCGGCGGTGTACGGGCCGATCCCGCGGACCGCGCGTAGCTCGGCGGCCCGCCGCGGCAGCTCGCCGCCCCACCGCGCGCCGATCGCCTGCGCGCCGGCGTGCAGGTTGCGGGCGCGCGAGTAGTAGCCGAGGCCGGCCCACGCCGCGAGCACGTCGTCGAGCGGCGCGCCGGCGAGCGCCGACACCGTCGGGAACTTCGCCATCCAGCGCTCCCAGTACGGGATCACCGTCGCGACCCGGGTCTGCTGCAGCATGATCTCGCTGACCCAGATCGCATACGGATCGCGGGTGCGCCGCCACGGCAGGTCGCGGCGCACCGAGGCGTAGTGCTCGGCGACGGCGACGGCGATCGCCCGGTCCTGGCGCATCGCACGTTGGTACCCGCGCGCGCGCCCGAGAGCAACGCCCTGGCAGACTTGCTAGTGGTACAGGTGCGCCATCACGAACACGTTCGGGTCGAACACCAGGCCGAACGTGTTGGTGCTCGTGACCGTCTTGGTGCCCGGTCCGAGCTCCTCTTCGCGCTTGGCGTTGCTGAACAGCGGGTTGAGCCCGGTCACGCTGATCTGCCAGTGGCGGTTGATCCACGTGGTCACCGCGACCCCGTAGGTCGCGGTGATCGTGCTGACCGTGACGTCCATGTCGGCGGCGTCCGGCTTGGTGCTGGCGCTGTTGAACCCGAGGCCGCCGAGGATCTCGAGGTCGACGCGGCCGTGGCGCGCCACCGGGAACCGCGCGAGCACCGCGGCGCCGATCTCGCTGGCCGAGTCCTTGATCGTCGCGCCGGTATCCACCTCGCGCGAGGCCGACGCGAGCACCACCGTCGGCTCGAACGTCAGGCCCGACGGCAGGCGCAGCCGCACGCTGCTGATGTTCGGGGTCTGGATCGAGGTCGGCAGCGCGTAGCCGATGCCGATCGCGATCGACAGCTCGCTCGGGCGGAACCGGTCACCGGTCTCCGGCGCGGGCGGCATCGGGGCCGGCATGGCGCGCGTGGTCGGCGCCGGCTCGGGCGGCGGCTGCGGCGGATCGGCGATCGGCGCCTCGGCGGCGGCGGGGTCCGCCGGCTGCGCCAGCGCGGTGCCGCTCGCGGCGACACCCAGAACGAGGACATGGGCCCACAACTTCATCTCGATCATTCTCCTGGTTGGTTCGCGAGTCATGGCGACGGCTGCGGCGAGGAACAGCTGGACGTGCACGCGTCGAACAGGTCGCTGCAGGTCGCCCCGTGCACGTAGATGCACTCGACGCACTGCTCGGACACCTGCGCGAGCTGGCCGTCGCCGACGCACTCCTCGACGCACGCGTCCTGTAGCGACGGCAGGCCGCCGCTGCACCGGCACACGGTGGTGCACAGCGCCTCTTCCTGTCCCTCGGCGGACGTGTCACATGCCGCGAGACAGATCGCGAGCCACGTCACCCCTACGAATCGCATCATGAGCCGCCATCCTCCGATGGCGCTCGCGCGAACTCAAATTTTCCGCGCCGGGTCGCCGGCGCGGTTGCCGCGTCCTGCCAAGCAATGCCACGCGGTGCGGGCGGGGATCACCGCTGGATCACGCCACACGCGATCCGATCGCCGGCGTTCCCGGCGGGATCGGTCTTCATGTCATCGGCCTTGGCGTGGATCACCAGCGCGGTGCCGCCGTTCGCGAACACCGAGGTCTCCGACGCGTCGAACGTCGCCAGCGGCGCGGTGAGCGTGGTCTTCACGTTGCCCTTGGCGTCCACCTTGATGTTGGGCATGTCGCCGGCGTGGGCGCCGTGGGGGTTGTCGATGCCGTGCTCCACGTGCAGCGGGTTGAGGTGCGCGCCGGCCGACTTGAAGTCGGGGCCTTCACACTTCGGCGTCTCGTGGATGTGGATCGCGTGCTCGCCGGGCGGCAGGCCCTTCAGGTCGAGCTTGATCGAGACGCCGCCGGGCGCGCCGGACAGCGTCGCGGTGCCGAGCTGCTTGCCCTTGGCGTCGACCATCTGGACGGTCACCGGCTTGGCCTTGGGGGACTTGGTCGTGTCCTTGGTGTCCCGGGCCGGGGACTGCGCCGTCGCGATGGCGGCGAGCCCGGTGACCAGCGACGACGCGAGCGCGATCGAAACGAGCGAGCGAGAAGACTTGCGGGTGGTCATCGCCGCGAGTCGTGCATCCCTCGCGCCACGTGGATCCGTCGGAAACTCCGGGTCCGTGGTTCGCCGGTGCGCTCCTTCGCACGACGTGCGCGTCCGCGCCCGCGATCGATCCGCGAGCCGCTGTCGGCGCTCGCTGCAGCGACGCGTGAACGAGGGCGTCCTTACCCGGGCGGCGCGTGCGCGTGTCGAGGTCGCGGCTTAAGAACCACGCATGAAGGCAACAACGCTCAGTCTCGCCTCGCTTCTCGCTCTCGGGATCTCGGGTGCCGCGCTCGCGCAGCCGCAGCAGGGCGGCGACGCCAAGGAGTCCAAGTACGAGAAGAAAGGCTCCAAGAAGCCGATCGACGTCAAGATGATGGACGCGCAGGGCAAGTCGCTGGGCACCGCGAAGGTGTCGCAGTCGTCGAAGGGCGGCGTCGAGGTCAAGTTCGACCTCAAGGGCCTGCCCCCCGGCGCCCACGCGGTGGAGATCCACGAGAACGCCAAGTGCGAGGGCCCCGACTTCAAGTCGTCCGGCGAGCGCGTCGGCGCTGCGGCCCCCTCGGGTGGCGGCGCCGCCGGTGGGGAGAGCTCGATGGGCGGCGAGCAGCACGCCCAGCACGGCGGCGGCATGGCGATGGGCGGCGAGCTGCCGGGCATCACCGCCGACTCGAAGGGCCAGGTCAAGACGACGGTCAACGCGCCGAACCTGTCGCTCGAGGGTCCGAACTCGCTCGAGAACAAGTCGATCGTGATCCTCACTGGCGAGGCGCCGTCGACCGATTCGGCCGGCCGGATCGCGTGCGGCACGATCATGGCCTCGCGCTAGGCGCGGGTCGCGCTCACAGCACGCCGCGCAGGCCGATCGTCGGCAAGATCGGCAACGACTTGAACGCGGCGCGCTGGGAGTAGTCGTAGCTGTAGATGTAGTTGACCGTGGTCTCGTTGGCGTAGACGTTCTGCACGTCGAGGAACCCGGTCATCAGCACCGATCCCCACTTCCACGATCGGTCGATCCTCAGGTCGAGCTGGTGGTGGAGCGGCGCGCGCTCGGAGTTCGGCGCACCGTAGGTAGGCAGGTACAGGTTGCGGTCGCTGTCGAACAGCGCGCCGGTGGCCGGCGTGAACGGCAGGCCGGAGTAGAGCTGGAACCGCCCGCCGAGCTGCCACTTGCCGCGGACCCAGCTCGCGGCGGCGTTGAGGCTGTGCGGCTGGTCGTAGCTGAACAGCCGCTCCATCTGGCCCGGCCCGTCGACGCGGTGCGAGCTCGAGTACGAGTAGCTGAGCCACGCGAACCAGCTGCGATCGCGGTAGGTGGCCAGCAGCTCGGCGCCGACCGTGTCGCCGCGGCCGAAGTTGCCGAGCTCGCCGTCGTCGCCGCGGGTGATCAGCGCGGAGCGAGCCGAGTAGTACGCCGAGGTCTGGATCCGGATGCCCTCGCGCGGCTCGTACTGGAGCCCGGCGATCAGCTGGGTCGAGCGCTCGGAGCGCAGCCGCGGGTCGAGCGTCTCCTCGTTGTACTCGGCCGGCCGGCGGTACGCGCCCGCCGAGAGCCGCAGGGTCCACGGCTTGGCGACCTTGAACGCCAGCTCGCCGCGCGGCTGCACCGCGACCTCGCCGGGCTGGCCGAACACGTCGGCGCGCACACCGACGGTCGCGCGGATCCGCGGATCGAGATCCGCCGCCAGCGCGGTCCAGGCGGCGAAGTCCGGCAGCCACACCACGCCGTGGAAGCGCTGGCTGGTGTCATCGGGATCGTCCGGCGGCGGCGGCTCGCCCTCGCGCGGCTCCGCGGACATCGCCAGATCGACCACGGCGCGCGCGACCTGCGCCTCGCCGCCCACCCGCCACACCACGTTGGACAGCCCGGCGGCCTTGGCGGCGGTGCGCGACAGCTCGGCGCGTGGGGTCACGAACACCGCGCGCGAGTCGATCCGCTGGTGCTCGCCGATCTCGAACGTGATCTGCTGCGCCAGGCCGGACAGCGCGAGATCGAGCCCCCACGGCCCGTCGCTGTAGCGCGCGCCGAGGGTCAGCCGGGCGAACCGGACCTGGTTGAAGAACCGCTTGGACTCGACCTGCTGGTCGCTGCCGTAGATCTCGAGCACGTCGGCGGAGCCGAAGCTCGAGGCGGTCAGCCGCCACTTCGGCGACAGCACGTGATCGATCCGCAGCTGCTCGTCCCAGTAGCGCGGCACCGTGGTCATCGCGAAGTCGGCGTCGTCGGGGATGATCGACGGGAGCAAGAAGTCGATCGTCGAGCGGCGCAGGCCGATCATGTAGCGGGTGCGCTCGCCGAGCGAGCCCTGCGCGAGCAGCCCGCCATCGAGCACCGAGATCTCGGCCTGGGTCGTGCGCTGCTCGGCGCCGGGCCGGGTGGTCAGCGCGACGATGCCCGAGGACGCGCGGCCGAACGCGACGTCGAACCCGCCCGGGATGTAGTCGAGCTTGTCGATCGCCTCGGCCGGCACGATCGACCGGATGCTGACCGGGTGGAACAGCACCGGGATCTCGAAGTTGTCGATCAGCACCTTGGAGTCCTGCGGCGAGGAGCCGCGGATCGGGACGCCGCTGAAGCCGAGCGGGAGCTGGCTGTTGACCACGCCGGGCATCGCGCCGAGGGCCTTCACCATGTCGCCGCCGGCGCCGGGGATGCGCTGGAGCTCGCGGCGATCGAGCTTCGCCGCGCCGGGCGACGCGGCGGGCGCCTCGCCGGAGACCTCGATCGTCTCGGCGGCCTGGGACATCGTGAGCAGCACGACGTCGTCGAGCAGCTCGCCGGTCGCCGTCGCGAGCGTGACCTCGAAGCCATCGGCCGAGATCACCAGGGTGTCGCCGATCCGCGCGCGGATCCGGAACCGGCCGGCGCGATCGGTGGCGGCGCTCGCGGCGGCGCCCTCCACGGTGATCGCGGCGCCGCGCACCGGCTTGCCGAGCGCGTCGGTGACCCGGCCGTGGAGCTCGAGCTCGAGCGCCGGCTCGGCGACGGGCGCCGGAGACTCGGCCGGTTCAGGTTGGGCCGCCGCGGGGGCGACGGCGAGGGCGCACAGGGCGGGAGCGAGGACCAACGAGCGTAGCGTGCACGTCACGCCCGTGGTCGCCGCGGCCGGCGCGATCGTTCACTCGGCGCGGATCGGCCAGACGCGCCAGGCGACGCCGCCGTTCTCGTCGCGGACGATCACCGCGAGCTCGCCCTCGGTCGGATCGTCCTTCTCCACGCGCAGGTACGCCTCGGGCAGATCGAAGTCGTGCATCGTGCCGCACGAGGTGAGCCAGTTGACGTCGTCCTTCTCGGCGACCTCGACCGAGAGCGGCACGTCGACCAGCTTGCCCACCACCAGGTCGTTCTGCGCCTCGGCCGGCCCGCCATCGATCATCATCGAGGCGAGCACCGGGTTGCCGGCGCTCCGGCCGAGCCACACCGTCTTGGTCGCGAGCAGCGTGCCGTTGCCGTACTGCACGCCGACCTGGAGCGGGACCGGCGCGTCGGCCTCGAGCTCGAGCTCGCTGCGCGCCGCGGCGATCCGCGCCTCGTCGGGCGCGGTGACCACCCACGCGCCGCCATCGAGCGACAGCGTGCTCGCGAGGCTCGCCGGCGACACCACCAGCGCGGCCTCGGGCACACCGACGGTGGTCGGCGCGCCCTTGAAGCCGAGCAGGGCGTCGAGCTCGGAGCGCTCTCCGGCGGCGATCGACGGCGGCGTGGCGCGCACCGCGATGATCCGATCGTGATCGAGCTGCCACTCGGGATCGAGGTCATCGATGCAACCAGCGGCGAGCACGGCGAACAGGGCAAGGGCGATCTTCACAGCACACCTCGGAGGCCAAGCGACGGGATGATCGGCAGCGACTTGAACGCAGCGCGCTGCGAGTAGTCGTAGCTGTAGAAGTACGAGACGGTGCTCTCGTTGAGGTACGCGTTCTGGATGTCGATGAATCCGGTGAGCAACACGGGGCCGGCCTTCCACGTGCGGTCGACCCGCACGTCGAGCTGGTGGTGCATCGGCGCGCGATCCGAGTTCGGATCGGCGTAGAGCGGGATGTAGATGTTGCGATCGCTATCGAAGACCGAGCCCATGATCGGCGTGATCGGCAGCCCCGAGTAGAGCTGGAACCGGCCGCCGAGCTGCCACTTGCCCTTCTTCCAGCTCACCGCCGCGTTGAGGCTGTGCGGCTGGTCGTAGGTGAACAGGCGCTCCGGGCCGCCCGGGGTGTCGACGCGCTCCGAGCGCGAGTACGAGTAGCTCAGCCACGCGAACCACGGCCCGCCGCGGTAGGTGGCGAGCACCTCGGCGCCGAGCGTGTTGCCGCGGCCGAAGTTGCCGAGCGAGCCGTCCATCGCGCGCGTGATCAGCGCGGTGCGATCGTAGTGGTAGACCGAGAGCTGGGTGCGCACGCCCTCGCGCGGCTCGTACTGCACGCCGGCGATCAGCTGGGTCGAGCGCTCGGACTTGAGGTGCTTGTCGAGCAGCTCGGTCTGGTACTCGGCCGGGCGGCGGAACGCGCCCGCGCTCGCGCGCAGCGACCACGGCTTGGACAGCTTGAACTGCAGCTCGCCGCGCGGCTGCACCGCGAGCTCCTCGGCGCGCGCGAAGTAGTCGGCGCGCACGCCGACGGTCGCGCGGATCCGCGGATCGAGGTTGCCGGAGACCGCGGTCCACGCCGCGAAGTCGGGCGTCCAGATGATCCCCTTGAACCGCGTCGAGGTGTCGTTCGGATCGTACTCGGGCGGCGGCTCGCCCTCGCGCTGCTCGATGGGGAGCGCCAGATCGACCGTCGACCGGCCGACCTGCGCCTCGCCGCCGATGCGCCAGATGAAGTCGGTCAGCCCGGCGACCTTCTTCGCCGAGCGCGTGACCTCGACGCGTGGCGTGACCGTGGGCTGGCGCACGCGGATGTACTGGTACTTGCCGATCTCGAACACGAACTCGGGCAGCAGGCCCGAGAGCGCGAGGTTCGCCGCCCACGGGCCGTCGCTGTAGCGCGCGCCCGCGGTCAGCCGGAGGAACCGCGTGCGGTTGAAGAACCGCTTCTCGGCGGCGGCGGACTCGTCCTTGTTGCGGGTCCCGACGAGCTCGAACGTGTCGTCCGTCCCGATGCTCGACAGCGACAGCCGCCACTTCGACGACAGCCGGTGATCGATCCGGAACTGCTCGTCCCAGTAGCGCGGCACCGTGGTGAGCGACAGATCGACGCTGTCCGGGATCAGCGCCGGCAGCACGAAGTCGATCGTCGAGCGGCGGAGCGCCAGCATGTAGCGGGTGTTCTTGCCGAGCGGGCCCTGCGCGATCAGGCCACCGTCGATGAACGACACCTCGGCCTGCGCGGTGCCATCGTCGGCGCCGATCCGCGTGCCCACGTTCACGATGCCCGAGGACGCGCGGCCGTACGCGACGTCGTAGCCGCCCGGGATGTAGTCGAGCTTCTCGATCGACTCCGCGGGCAGCACCGCGCGGAACCCGATGTTGTGGAACAGCACCGGGATCTCGAAGTCGTCGACCAGGAACCGGGAGTCCTGCGGCGACGATCCGCGGATCACCACGCCGCTGTAGCCGAGCGGGAACTGCATGTTCACCACGCCCGGCATCACGGTGAGCGCCTTGACCACGTCGCCGCCGGCGCCCGGTACGCGCTGGAGCTCGGTGCGATCCAGCTTGGCCGCGCCCGGCGCGACCGCCGGCGCCTCTCCGGAGACCTCGATCGTCTCGCTCACCTGCGACGTGGTGAGCAGCACGACGTCGTCGAGCAGATCGCCGGTGACCGTGGCGAGCCCGATCTCGTAGTTGTCGGCCTCGATCACGAGGGTCGCGCCGACCGGCGCGGCGATCCGGAACTTGCCGTACTTGTCCGTCTTGACCCGGGCGTCGGATCCTTCGACGTTGATTTTTGCACCACGCACCGGCTTGCCGAGCGCGTCGATCACGTGACCCGTGACGGTGATCGTGGGGATGGGGGCTTCGGGGGCGGATGGTGCGTCGGTGGGCTGCTCCGGTGCGGGCTGTGCCGCTACCGTCTCGACCCCGAACACCATCAGCGCAACCAGACGACTCGAGCGCTTCATGGAGGAACCCGGTGGGCTAGCAACGGGTATGCCTCGGAACCGCCCGTAACTGCCACAGTTACAGCGGTGATACTGCGTGGGTTTCCGACAGGCTGTTCGCGAAAACGACAACGCGACAGCTGCGACGTCGCGGGGCGCACGTAGCGCGACCGAGACACTCCGAGCCG
Organism: Kofleriaceae bacterium; assembly: GCA_051952595.1. Taxonomy (GTDB): domain Bacteria; phylum Myxococcota_A; class Polyangia; order Haliangiales; family Haliangiaceae; genus JABFXX01. Next base: position 1,360 of record JBQCJR010000978.1, on the reverse strand, counting down.
CAGGCGGTGAAAACAACACGGGCCGAGCGTGGTGCCCGGCCCGTGGGGTTCCGTTCAAACGGAGGCGTTACTCCGGTCACTCCGGGAGGGAGCCCGGAGTGACGATCGCGCCTCGATCAGTCCTCGAAGTCGTGACCGTGGCCGGCGTGACCGCCCGCGCCCTTGTCTTCCTTCTTCGGCTTCTCGGCGATCAGCGTCTCGGTGGTGAGCATCAGGCCCGAGACCGAGGCCGCGTTCTGGATCGCCGTGCGAACGACCTTCGCGGGGTCGATCACGCCCGCCTTGACCAGGTCCTCGTACTCGAGCTTGGCGGCGTTGAAGCCGAACGTGCCCGAGCTCTCCTTGACCTTGGCCGCGACGATCGAGCCGTCGACGCCCGCGTTCTGCGAGATCTGGCGCAGCGGCTCCTCGAGCGCGCGGCGGATGATCTGCACGCCGAGGCGGCGGTCATCGTCGAAGGTCAGCTTGTCGAGCGCCGGGATCGCGCGGATCAGCGCCACGCCGCCGCCCGGGACGATGCCCTCTTCGACGGCCGCGCGGGTCGCGTACATCGCGTCCTCGACGCGCGCCTTCTTCTCCTTCATCTCGACCTCGGTGGCCGCGCCGACGCGGATCACCGCGACGCCGCCGACCATCTTGGCGAGGCGCTCCTGGAGCTTCTCGCGGTCGTAGTCCGAGGTGGTCTCCTCGATCTCGCGGCGGATCGTCTTCACGCGCGCGTCGATCTTCTCCTTCTGACCGGCGCCCTCGATGATCGTGGTGTTGTCCTTGTCGATCGTGACGCGCTTGGCGCGGCCGAGGTCGGCGAGGGTGAGGTTCTCGAGCTTGAGGCCGAGGTCCTCGGTGACCGCCTCGCCGCCGGTGAGCGACGCGATGTCCTGCAGCATCGCCTTGCGGCGATCGCCGAAGCCCGGCGCCTTGACCGCCGCGACCTGCAGCGTGCCGCGGAGCTTGTTGACCACGAGGGTCGCGAGCGCCTCGCCGTCGACGTCCTCGGCGATGATCATGAGGGGCTTGCCCTGCTTGGCCACCTGCTCGAGGATCGGCAGGAGCTCCTTCATGTTCGAGATCTTCTTCTCGTGCGAGAGGATGAACGGGTCGTTGAGCACGACCTCCATGCGCTCGCTGTCCGTGACGAAGTACGGCGAGAGGTAGCCGCGGTCGAACTGCATACCCTCGACGACGTCGAGCTCGCTGGTCAGCGTCTTGGCCTCCTCGACCGTGATGACGCCTTCCTTGCCGACCTTCTTCATCGCCTCGGCGATCATCTCGCCGATCTCGGTGTCGCCGTTCGCGCTGATCGTGCCGACCTGCGCGATGTCTTCCTTGCCCTTGGTCGGGACGGCCATCGACTTGATCT
>JBQCJR010000977.1:0-41533 GCA_051952595.1 Kofleriaceae bacterium | reverse complement strand
GCGTACAGCTCGCTGCCGGCGCGCGCACACACGGCGCGGGCGTTCTCGACGACCGCGGCCAGGTCGACCTCGACCCGGGTTCGTCGGATCATCGTGCCTGGAACCACGTTTGGATTTGGCGCCACTTAGGGCAGTTGGTCAACCCCAGGCGAGATCGTCACTTGCAGAAGCAAGAGTCCGGTCTCACGCCGCCTTGCGCTTCTCGGCGCGCTCGATCAGCGCGGGCGTGACGACGAGCGAGCGGCCGCGCGGGATGATGAGGCCGTCGCGCGCGAGCTGGTTGAACGCGCGCGAGATCGTCTCGCGGCAGCTGCCGATCATGTTCGCGAGCTCCTGCTGCGTCGGGCGGCGCCGCACGACCAGACCGTCGGGGCCGGACGCGCCCTCCTCGCGGGCGAGGCCGACGAGGCGATGGATCAGGCGCTCGTTGACGTCGCACAGCGCGAGCTGGGCGATGGTCTCGTCGGCGCGGCGCAGGCGGCGCGCCATCTCGCCGAGCAGGTTCATCGCGGTGCGCGGGTGCGCCTGCATGTGGCGCATCAGATCTTCGCGCGACAGCACGAGCAGCGTGGTGGGCTCGATCGCGAGGCAGTGCGCGGACCGCGGGGCCTGATCGAACAGCGACATCTCGCCGAACGAGTCGCCCGAGCGGAGCAGCGACAGCGTCACCTCGCGACCGCTCTCGCCGAAGATCACGACCTTCACGCGGCCGGACATGATCACGAACATCGCGTCGCCGGGCTCGTCCTGCGCGACGACGGCGGAGCCGACGGCGACCTTGCGGACGACCACGCGCGAGGTCAGGTCCTCGATCGCGGTGATCGGCAGCGCGGCGAACAGCGGCGCGCGCGCGATCGTGGCGCGGATGCGGGCGGGGTCCTCACCGGCCACCCGCGGGTCGGTAGAGCGAAGTACGGGCGCGGCGGCAGAAATAACAGGACGGGCAATTCCTAGCGTCATAAGGCAGGCTCCTAGGGCGGGCGACGACCCGGGACTGCCTCCTTCTGCGATTGGTGTGCCCGGGGGGATGGCCGCCGGTGGCCACGTAGTTCCAGCTAGTTGCGCCAAAAAGTGTGCGCGGGAGCGTGACGAAGGCTTCACAACTCGGATCGTGACCAAGGCACGGATGTCGTGGTCATCACAACCTGACGGCAACGTCAACCCTCAGAGGCCTTCGGAATCGGCCATGTAGGACGAGATTTCCTCGCCGGCGGCCGGGTGCGAGCCGTCCCGGTGCGACAGTGGTAGGTTCCGCCCCGATGTCGACCAGCATCGACGTGGTCATCAACGGCCAGCCACGCACCTTGCAGGTGGGGACGACCGTCGCGGCGCTGATCGGTGAGCTCGGCCTCGCCGATCGCCGGGTCGCGGTCGAGCGCAACCGCGAGGTCGTGCCGCGCGCCAACCATGCGACGACGGTCCTCGCCGAGGGCGACCGTCTCGAGGTCGTCACCTTCGTCGGAGGAGGCAGATGAACGATTCCTGGAACCTCGCGGGGCGCACGCTCCACTCGCGGATCATCGTCGGCACGGGCAAGTACGCGTCGCTCGACGAGACCCGCGCCGCACTCGACGCCTCGGGCGCCGAGATCGTCACGGTCGCGCTCCGCCGCGTCGATCTCTCGAGCAAGGAACCGACCGTGCTCGACGCGATCGATCGCAAGAAATACATCCTGCTGCCGAACACGGCCGGCTGCTACACGGCCGACGAGGCGATCCGCACGCTGCACCTCGCGCGCGAGCTCGGCATGGACGAGCTGGTGAAGCTCGAGGTGATCGGCGATCCGAAGACGCTGTTCCCGGACAACACGGCGACGGTCGAGGCCGCGCGGCGGCTGGTGCAGGAGGGCTTCAAGGTCCTGCCGTACTGCTCCGACGACCTCATCACGTGCAAGCGGCTCGAGGACGCGGGCTGCCTCGCGGTGATGCCGCTCGCGGCGCCGATCGGCTCGGGGCTGGGGATCCGCAACCCGCACAACATCCGGCTCATCATCGAGAACATCGGCATCCCGGTGATCGTGGACGCGGGCGTCGGCACAGCGTCCGATGCGGCGATCGCGATGGAGCTGGGCTGCACCGCGGTGCTGATGAACACCGGGATCGCGGGCGCGCAGAAGCCGGTGCTGATGGCCGAGGCGATGCGGCTGGCGGTCGAGGGCGGGCGCAAGGCGTTCCTCGCCGGCCGCATGCCGCGCCGCGACTACGCGAACGCGTCGTCGCCGACGGCGCACCTGATCGAATGACGGCCCGAGCGACGCGCGTCGTCGCGATCACCGACCGCCGGCGAATGGTCGACCCGGAGCTGCTCGCGCGCGGGGATCGCGCGGCGCTCGCGCGCGCGTTCGGCGCGGCGGTCCAGCGGATCGCCGTGCCGGGCGTGGTCGTCCAGGTGCGCGAGAAGGATCTCGAAGGCGGGCCGCTGCTCGACCTGGTCCGTGCGACGCTCGCGACTGGCGCGCGCGTGGTCGTGAACGACCGCCTGGACGTCGCGCTCGCCGCGGGCGCCCACGGCGTCCACCTGCCGGAGCGTGGCCTCGCGATCGCAGACGCGCGACGGCTGATCGAGCGCGCCGGGCGCACGGACTTCGAGCTGGGCACGTCGTGTCACACCCTCGACGGCGTGCGCGCCGCGCGCGACGCGGGGGCGCAGATGATCCAGCTCGGGCCGATCTGGGCGACGCCGAACAAGGGCGCGCCCCTCGGCGCCGCGGCGCTGGCGGAGGCGCGCGCGCTGCTCGGAGCCGAGGCGCGCCTGGTCGCCGTTGGCGGGATCGATCGCGACGAGCGGGCGCGCGTGGTGTTGTGCGCCGGCGCCGACGCCGTGGCGGCGATCCGCGCGATCTGGGACGGCAGCCTGGGCGTGGCCACGCTTGCGATGCTTCCGGCCGCGGACGCTTAGCAGGCTACTGAGAAACGTACTCAGCGGCCGACTAGTCCTTCGACCGGGATGTAGTGATTCCACTGTAGCGAAACTTTCGTCGGGCGTCGGAGACCTTGAAGCGCCACCGGATGGGGCGGCGAGCACGATCGGCTTCGCGTGCCCACACGTTCACCTCCTGCGTGACGATGGCGAGTGCGGGTAGCTGGCGCCGTCCAAGGCACTCGCGCGACAGGAGACTTACCTCCATCTCAGCGGCGTTGAGCCAGCTGCCGTGCTTGGGGGTGAAGTGGACTCGGAAGCGTCGCCAGAGCGCACGCCCTCGCGCCCGACCGTACGTCGCGATGCACGCCTGTTCACAGTGCACGCTCAAGTTGTCGACGACGAGATGGATGATCTTGGCGCGCTTATAGCGCCGGGCGATTCGAGTTAGGGCGTGGGCGAATTCGCGATAGCCCCGGCGGGGCGTTGCATGTGTGAGCCGGCGACCGGTCAGCGGCTCGACGATGCAGTACACGTTGGCTGTTCCAAGGCGTCGGTACTCGTAGTCGCGACGCGCGACCTCGCCCGGCCGCGCGCGGCGGCCGGGCCGCTTGGAGCCGTGCAGCACGATCGGCTTCTCGTCGAGGCAGACGACCGGTTGCGAGGGATCAAGGCGCCGCGCGTAGAGGCGCAGGACGTCCTCCATTCGCACGATGAACTCGTGATCGAGGTGCGGCACGCACCACATTTTTTTTCCCGCCACGGCTTGAGGTCGTGGGTCGCGAGGACAACGCGGATCGTCTCGCGCCCGACCTTGGGGACGATGCCTCGTCGGACGGCGTGCTCCGTCACCAACCGGATCGTCCAGCGGGCACGTCCCTCGGGCGCGGGCCCGCACACCATCGCGACGACCGCCGCGCGCTGCACACTATCGAGTCGCGGCTCGGGCTTGCCACGCGGCTCATCGGTGAGCGCGGCCTGCAGGTCGCGTGCGACGTGGCGCTTACCGACCCGCGACACCTCCCGCGGATAGGTCCCTACGGCCTTCGCGGTCTCGCGCACCGACTGCCCTTGCTTGATCGATGAGTTCGAGCACCCGGATTCGGCGCCACGTGCGGGCCGACAGCTTGCCCTTACGCTGCATCGCCCCGAGTGTGGCTCGATCCTTCTTGGTCAACGTCAGGCCGGCAAAACGCGTCGGGGCTTTCACCCTCCTCTTAGATCAGAACTGGATCCCGACATCAATCCAAACGTGATCACCAAGCCACGGTCGAAGGACTAGCGCGGACCGGTCGAGGCCGACCGCGACGCCGAGGCGCGGAGGAGTGGCAAGACCAGGAACGCCACGGAAGCAGATGGCGAGGGGACGTCCCTCGTGCGGACCACGCGAGCCCCAGCGGCGACACGAGGCGTATTGGACGACCACGGGAGACCACGCGGGGTGTCCCTGTGGGAACGCCCCGCGTGCGGATCGATCGAAGGCGATGCCGAAGGCGGCGGCGGCTTGGACGAAGCAAGGGCGCCCCTCGTGCGGACCGAACGAAGCGCAAGGGCGCGGCCGAGGGCGGCTGCGGCTTGGACGAAGCAAGGAGGCCCTCGTGCGACCGACGAAGCCCAGGGGCGATGCCGAGGGCGGCAAATTCACGAATCAACGACGCCCCGAAGGAGATGACGTGTGCGCGCCCCGAGCGCAACGCCCCCCTCGCGCCGCTCAGCGGGCGCGTGGCGGCACGACGAGCACGTCGCACGGCGCCGCCTCGAGGATCGACTCCGCGACGCTGCCGAGCAGCGCGTGCGCGAGGCCGGTCCGCGCGTGCGTCCCGACGACGAGCAGATCGGTCCCGCGGGCGCGCACCTCCTCCACGACCACGGTGCGCGCGTCGCCGACGCGGACGATCGGGGTCCAGCGGCGCTCGCCGCCGACCGGCACCAGGGCGCGCAGCTGCTCGAGCGCGGCCTGCTCGCACGCGGCGCGATACGCGCTGGGCTCGGTCCGAGGCTCGCCGGGCGCGACCAGGCCCTCGAACGGCACGCGAATGGCCGACAGCACCTCGATCTCCTCGACGATCGGCGAGATCATCCGATCCGCGGCCTCGAGGATGCCCGGCGCCGGCGCCTCGACATCGATCGCGACGAGCGGGCGGCGATAGTCGCTCGCCGGCGACCGCGCGGCGACCAGCACCGGCGCCGCGCCGGCCCGCACCACGCGCGCGGCGGTGGTCCCGATCAGCAGATCGCGCAGCGTGCTCCGGCCGTGCGAGCCGAGCGCGATCAGGTCGGCCTCGACGCCGCGGGCGTAGTCGACAATCTCGGCGTGCGCGGCGCCGACCCGGATCGCGACGCGCACGTCGAGGCCACGCGACGCGACGGCGCGCGACACGATCTGCCCGATCGCGGCCTGCGCGCCGGGGCGGTGCTTCTCCTCGCGCGCGACGTGCAGGAGGTGCAGGGTCGCCGCGGGAGGCAGCGACAGGGCGAGCGCACGTGCGAGGGCGAGCTCGGCGCCGGGGGACAGATCGGTGGGAACGACGACGTGCTGCAAGACGGTCGAAAGAAGAACCCTCGCTCGCCCGACTCCGCCCGCACACACGGGCAGAGCTGCGCCACAACTTCGGGCGAGGAGGGTTCGCCGCGAACCAAGCACCGACCGTGCCAGCGCCAACGGTAGGACTTTGCGAGGGCCCGCACCGGGACCGTTGCATTTCGCCAGAGCCCCCCTTGCACTGTGCCCCGGGGGGCCCCTTGCCCCGTCGAGGCGAAGCCCCTACAAGAGCGAGCCATGGCCAGCGATCTGGTGAAGTTGGTCGCGCTCCTCGGTGCGGCGGTGGTGACGGTGCCGCTGTTCCGGCGACTCGGCCTCGGCTCGGTGCTGGGCTACCTGGCGGCGGGGCTCGCGATCGGGCCGTTCGGCGTGGGCTGGTTCGCGGACCCGGCGGCGATCCTCCACGTGGCCGAGCTCGGCGTCGTGATGTTCCTGTTCGTGATCGGGCTCGAGATGCGGCCGTCGCACCTGTGGGGGCTGCGCCGCGACATCTTCGGCCTGGGCACGCTCCAGGTCGCCGCGTGCGCGCTGGGGCTGACCGGGGTCGGGCTCGCGTTCGGGTTCTCGCCGGCCGTGGCGTTCATCGGCGCGATGGGGTTCGTGCTGACCTCGACCGCGATCGTGATGCAGCTGCTCGACGAGCGCGGCGACATCGCGCTGCCGCGCGGCCAGCACATCGTGGCGATCCTGCTGTTCGAGGACCTGCTGATCGTGCCGCTGCTCGCGGTGGTCTCGCTGATGTCGCCGCTGTCCGACGGCGAGTCCGGCTCGCGGCTGGCGAGCATCGGGATCGCGCTCGGCTCGCTGGCGGGCCTGATCGCCGCCGGGATCTGGCTGCTCGATCCGCTGTTCCGACTGCTCGCGGCGGCGCGCGCCCGCGAGGTGATGACCGCGGCCGCGCTGCTGGTCGTGCTCGGCGCGGCGCTGCTCATGCAGCTCGGCGGGCTATCGATGGCGATGGGCGCGTTCGTCGCCGGCGTGCTGCTCTCCGAGTCCACGTTCCGCCACCAGATCGAGGCCGACATCGAGCCGTTCCGCGGCCTCCTGCTCGGGCTGTTCTTCCTCGGCGTCGGGATGTCGCTCGATCTCTCGGTGGTCGCCGCGAACGCGCCGCTGGTGGTCGCCGGCGTGCTCGCGATGATGGTGGTCAAGGCGCTGGGCATCTACGTGGTCGCGCGGCTGCTCCGCTCGAACCACGCCGAGGCGATCGATCGCGCGGTGCTGATGGCGCAGGGCGGCGAGTTCGCGTTCGTGCTGTACTCGGCGGCCACCACCGCGGGCGTGATCGACGCCGAGGTCAACGCCAACCTCACCGCGATCGTGGTGCTGTCGATGGTGCTGACCCCGCTCGCGGTGCTGGTGATGCGCAAGGCCACCCCTGCCCGGCCACAATCGCTCGACGGGATCGAGGAGGCGAACGGCCTGTCGGGCAGCGTGTTGATCATCGGGTTCGGCCGGTTCGGCCAGGTGGCGAGCCAGTCGCTGCTCGCGCGCGGCGTCGACGTGGCGATCATCGACACCGACATCGAGATGATCCGCAGCGCCGAGGAGTTCGGGTTCAAGATCTACTACGGCGACGGCACCCGGCTCGACGTGCTGCACGCCTCGGGCGCTGCGACCGCGCGCGCGATCGCGGTGTGCGCCGACCACCGGGCCACGGTCGACCGCATCGTCGAGCTGGTCAAGTCCGAGTTCCCGCACGCCAAGCTGCTCGTGCGCTCGTTCGATCGCGAGCACTCGCTGTACCTGACCAACGCGGGCGTGGACTTCCAGATCCGCGAGACGTTCGAGTCGGCGCTCGCGTTCGGCGAGGCATCGCTGCGCGCGCTCGGCGTGCCCGAGGACGAGGCGGCCGAGCTCGCGGCGGAGATCCGGCGGCGCGACGCGCAGCGGTTCGAGCTCGAGCTGGCCGGTGGGCTCGGCGCCGGCCGCCCGATGATCCACGGCAACGCCCCGAAGCCGACGCCGTTCACGACGCCGCGCCGCGAGGCCCAGCCGCTCAGCGAGGAGACCGCGCGCGCGACCATGGAGGACGACGCGACCGCGTCGTGATCAGCGCGTCCGCGCCGCGCGGAACAGCTCGGTCAGCCGCATCATCTCCGCCTCGGTCGCCGGCGCCTCGGCGTCGGCGAGCCGCGGCGTGGTGACGAGGAACAGCCCCCTGCCCTCGTCCACCCACTGCACGCGATCCGCGGGCAGCCGCGCCAGCGCCGCGCGATCGAACTGCTCGAGGTGGCCCCGCCCGAGGAAGTTGGCCCAGTAGACGCCCGCGAACATCGGCCCCACCGTCACCGCGGGGTTGTACGCGGCGCTCTCGAGGGCCTCGTAGCGCGCCAGCGGGTGGATCGCCGCGAACTCGGTGGTCTCGGGCGCGTGCGCCGCGCGGAAGGCGCGCAGCAGCCGCGCGGAGCCCGCGTCGTCTTCGTACGGCGCGCCCTCGAGCTGGAACACGAACGTGTTGAGGCCCCGCACGCGCTGCTCGCTGGCGACGAACGGCGAGAGGCCCACCACGAGCGACCACCCCTGCGGCGCGCTGCCCCAGGCACGAAGAAATGGGTGCCGATCCTTCGCGGGGATCTCCGCCATCAGCCGCGCGCCGAGGCCCGGACCTTCGAGGCGCACCGTGCGACGGGTCTGGTCCTCGTCCCATCCACACACGCCGTCGACGCGCTCGACGAGGCCCGCCTCGGCGATCGCGTCGATCATCGCGGCCGGCGCGCGGCGGTCCCACCAGTCGTGGTGCTGGCTGCAGGCGGTCCACTTGACGTCGGCCATGGCGGAGAGCCGGAGCGTAGTGCGTGTGGATCCCGCGCGCCAACCTCCGGATCTGTGAACCCGAGATCGGCGGCGGCTTGTCGATCTGGGCTGCCTCCCGGCGCGGGTCCCGTGGATCGTTGCTTTCCTCGACGCCAAGGCGGCGTCGGTCGCGACGTAGGTCCGGTCGCGATCAGTCGCCGGGAAGCGTGAGCGTGACCCGGAGGCCGCCGCCGTCGCGATTGGCGAGCGTGACGCGGCCGCCGTGGGCCTCGGCGATCTCGCGGACGAGCGCGAGGCCCAGGCCCGTGCCGTCGCGCTTGGTCGAGTAGAACGGCAGCAAGGCATTGGGCAGCACGGTGGCGCTCATGCCGGCGCCGCGATCGCTGACCTCGATCGCGACGGCCGCCGAGGGCAGCCGGCGCACGCGCAGCTGCACGTCCTCGGCGGGCGAGCCGGACTCGTGGGCGTTGCGCAGCAGGTTGAGCAAGGCTTGCTCGAGCTGCGCGGCGTCGACCCGAGCCGGCGCGTCGGGCAGCGGGCCCTCGAGGTGAAACGCGAGCTGGCTGCGCAGGCGCTCGACCAGCTCCGGCCACGGGGTCGGCTCGAGCCGCGGCGCGGGCAGCTTGGCGAACCGCGCGTAGCCCTGGATGAACCGCTCGAGGTGATGCGCGCGCTCGGCGATCGTCGTGAACACCCGCGGCAGCTGCTCGTACTGCCCGCGCTTCCACAGCTGATCGCCGGAGTGCGCGAGCGAGGCGATCGGCGCGAGCGAGTTGTTGAGCTCGTGGCTGATCACGCGGATCACCTTCTTCCAGGTCTGGACCTCCTGGCGGCGCAGCTCGGCCGTGAGGTGGCGCAGCACCAGCAGCTCGTGGGGGCGGCCGTTGAGCCGGAACTCGCGGCGAGCGAGATAGAAGATCTCCGGATCGTCGTCGCGCTCGACGGCGAACAGGCCATCGCCGCCGCGGGCGACCGCCTCGCGCAGCGACTCGGGGGTCTCCGCCAGCAACGCGTCGAGCCGCTGCCCCTCGAGCCGGTGGCCGCCGCCGAACAGGCCACGCGCGGCGAGGTTGCCGTACACGATGCGGCGGCCCGGATCGCACAGCAGCATCGCGACCGGGGTGTTCTGCACCATCGTATCGAGCAGCAGCTCGCGGTGGACCAGCGCCTCGCGGTGGCCGCGCAGGGTGTCGCCGAGCGCGTTGTGCGCGGCGACCAGCTCGCCGAGCTCGTCGTTGCCGTCCCACGCGAGGCTGAACGCGAAGTCGCCGTCGCGATAGCTCGAGACCGTGCCGGCGAGCGCGCGAAACATCGCGGCCATCTCGGCCAGCGGTCGGCGGATCACCACGAACGCGATCGGCGCGCTGACCCCCAGCGCGATCGCGCCGGCGAGCACTGGATCGGCGAGCTGGTGGGCGAGCAGCACCACGAGCGCGATCGCCAGCGCGACCACGCCGCACGCGCGCAGCGCGACCCGCCTCACGAGCGAGCTGCGACGACGAGCTGTGGCGCGCGCGGTCATTCGCGCGAGATGCTCAGCTTCTCCATCCGGCGATACAGCGCCTGGCGGCTCACGCCCAGCTCGGCCGCCGCCTGCGCGATCACCCCGCCCGCTCGCGCCAGCGCGGCCTCGATCGCCTGGCGATCCGGCTCCTCGCCGACGGCGCGCTCGGGTGGCTTGAGCGCGAGGTCGGCGGCGTGGATCTCGGGCGAGGTCGCGAGCAGCGCGGCGCGCTGGAGCACGTTCTTGAGCTCGCGCACGTTGCCCGGCCACGCGTGGCGGCGCAGCGCCTCGCACGCGTCGCGGGCCAGCCGTTGCTCGCCGGTGAGAAAGTGCCTGGCGAGCGGCAGGATGTCCTCGACGCGCTCGGCGAGCGGCGGCACGCGCAGCTCGATCGTGTTGAGCCGGTAGTAGAGGTCCTCGCGGAACGTGCCGGCGCGGATCATCGCGGCGAGATCGGCGTTGGTCGCGCTGATCACCCGCACCTTGACCTGGCGCTCGCGCGACGAGCCGAGCCGCGTGAACCGGCCGGTCTCGAGCACCCGCAGCAGCTTCATCTGGCCGTGCAGCGACAGGTTGCCGATCTCGTCGAGGAACAGCGTGCCGCCATCGGCGGCCTCGAACGTGCCCTCGCGCTCGCGGCTCGCGCCCGTGTACGCGCCGACCTCGACGCCGAACAGCTCGGCCTCGAGCAGCTCCGAAGGCACGGCGCCGCAGTTGAGCGTCACGAACGGCCCGCTCCGCACCGCGGAGTTCGCCTGGACGATCTCGGCGATCTTCTCCTTGCCCGCGCCGTTGGGCCCGGTGATCAGCACCGGCAGCTCGGCGCGCGCGACCTGGCAGGCCAGCGCGATCACGCGCTCCATCGCCGGATCGGCGAACACCGCGCCGCGCAGGTCGTAGCGCTGCGCGAGCTCGGTGCGCCGGCGGTGGTCATCGGCGCGCCGCCGCTCCAGCTCGCGCCGGGTCTCGGCGAGCTCGATCAGCGCGTGCACCGTGGTCAGCAGCTTGTCGTCGTCCCACGGCTTGGCCAGGTAGTCGGACGCGCCGGCCTTGACCAGCTCGACCGCCGCCTCGAGGTGCGTCCACGCCGTCATCAGGATCACCGGCAGCTCGGGGAACCGCGCGCGGATCGAATGGAACAGCGCGACGCCGTCCTCGCCCGAGGTGGTGTCGGCGCGGAAGTTCATGTCCTGGATCACCGCGTCGACGCGATCTCGCTCGAGGATCGCGAGGCCCGCAGCGGGCGAGTCGGCGCTGAGCGTGCGCACGTCCTGCAGCGAGAACAGCACCTCGAGGGCCGTGGCCACGGCGGGGTTGTCGTCGATCACCAGGACCGTGGGCATCGCGTCCAGCGACAGTATTCTCGAACGCGCGCGCCAGTCGATCGCGCGAGCGGCCTGCGGCCCGCCGATGTCACCGCGGACACAGAGTGTCCGCGCGGACAGCGACCGGACACCGACCGGACGCCGACCGGACACTGGCCGGACAGATCGGACGCGGCCGCCCGCAGCGTTGTCGCGTGGTTAGCGCCGGCATGCGGGTTGCTCGTCCGGCTGCCACCGCGGCCGTCCGGCTGCGCGGCGGCCACACACCTCTCTCAGAGAATCGATGATCCGAGATACCTCCGCTCAAGACCGCGTGCTGGCCAGGCCGGTCGTCGCGCGCGCGTGGCGGCGCTGGCTGCCCGCCGGCGCGGTCGCGCTCGTGATCCTCGCCGGGGGCGTCTACGTCGCGCGCGGCTGGCTCGGCTCGGCGCGATCGGTGGATCGCGGGCGGCTGCGCATCGCGCGGGTCGAGCGTGGCACCCTGGTGCGGGACGTGGTCGCCGACGGCCGCGTCGTCGCCGCGAACAGCCCGACGCTCTACGCGATCGCCGCCGGCACGGTGGACTTCCAGGTCCGAGCGGGCGACAAGGTCGCGCGCGACCAGACCCTCGCGATCATCGCGAGCCCCGACCTGCAGAGCAGGCTCACCCAGGAGCAGGCGACGCTCGCCGGGCTCGAGGCCGAGGTCGGGCGTGCCACGCTCGGCGTCGAGCAGGGCCAGGCCAACGCGCAGAAGTCGATCGCGCAGGCCGAGATCGATCGCCAGACCGCGGCGCGCGAGGTCCAGATCAACCAGCAGATGTTCGAGCGTGGCGTGATCGCCGAGCTCGACCTGCGGCGGTCCGAAGATCTGTTGAAGAAGGCCGAGCTCGCGGTGGGCCACGCGAGGCACGACGCCGGGCTACAGGCCAAGTCGCTGACCTTCGACCTCGGCACCCGCAAGCAGGTCCTCGATCGCCAGCGCGAGGTCGTGCGCGATCTCGAGCGCCAGGTCGCCGCGCTCGAGATCAAGTCGCCGGTCGATGGCCAGGTCGGCCAGCTGCTGGTCGCCCAGCGCGCCACGGTCGCCGCCCAGGTGCCGCTGATCAGCGTGGTGGATCTCGGCGCGTTCGAGCTCGAGATCCGGGTACCCGATAGCTTCGCGCGCGATCTCGCGCTCGGCATGGCCGCCGAGATCCGCGCGGGCAACACCCGGGTCGCCGGACGCGTCGGGTCGATCTCTCCCGAGGTGATCGATGGCAACGTCGCCACGCGGCTCGAGCTCGTCGACGCGCGCCCCGAGGGGCTGCGCCAGAACCAGCGGCTCACCGCGCGGATCCTGATCGAGGAGCGCGCCGACGTGCTCAAGGTCGAGCGCGGGCCGTTCCTCGAGCACGGAGGTGGCAACACCGCCTACGTCGTGGTCGACGGGATCGCCGAGCGGCGGCCGATCCGGGCCGGCGCGATCAGCCTCGACGCGGTCGAGCTGATCTCGGGGGTCCAGGCCGGGGACCAGATCGTCATCGCCGGCGCCGATGCATTCGGCGACGCGCAACGCGTGCGGATCGCGGACTAGGAGTCGATCGATGCTTCAGATGAAGAGAGTGTCCAAGGTGTTCCGGACCGCGATGGTCGAGACCCACGCGCTGCGCGAGCTCGATCTCGAGGTCCGCGCGGGCGAGTTCGTCGCGGTGACCGGCCCGTCTGGCTCCGGGAAGACGACGTTCCTCAACATCGCCGGGCTGCTCGAGGAGCTGACCGGTGGCTCGTACCTGCTCGACGGCGTCGACGTCGCCGGGCTCGACGACCGGGCGCGCTCGCGGCTGCGCAACGAGAAGATCGGGTTCGTGTTCCAGAGCTTCAACCTGATCCCGGATCTCGACCTGTTCGACAACGTCGACGTGCCGCTGCGCTACCGCAAGCTGTCGCGCGGCGAGCGCCGGCGCCGGATCGAGAGCGCGCTGACCCGGGTCGGGCTCGCGTCGCGGATGCGCCACTACCCCGCCGAGCTATCGGGCGGCCAGCAGCAGCGGGTCGCGATCGCGCGCGCGATCGCCGGCGACCCCAAGGTGCTGCTCGCCGACGAGCCGACCGGGAACCTCGACTCGCAGATGGCGCGCGAGGTGATGCAGCTGCTGGAGGAGCTCAACGCGCAGGGCACGGTCGTCGTGCTGGTCACCCACGATCCGGAGATCGCCGCGCGCGCGCCGCGCAACATCCACATCGTCGACGGCGTCGCGACCGATCTCGAGCGCGGCCCATCGCTGATCCGCCCCGGCGCTGCCGCGGCGCAGCCGAGCCCCTGAGCATGTTCACCTACTACCTCGATCTCGCGCTGCGCAGCGTTCGCCGCCACCTCGCGCTCAGCGTGCTGATGATCGTCGCGATCGCGTTCGGCGTCGGCGCCAGCATGACCACGCTGACCGTGCTGCACGTGCTGTCCGCCGATCCGATCCCGGGCAAGAGCCACCAGCTGTACTACGTCCAGCTCGATCCCCGACCGGCGGCGAACACCTCCAGCGAGGAGCTGCCGCTCCAGCTGACCCGCTACGACGCCGAGGCGCTGCTGCGCGTCGGGGGCGCCGATCGCCAGGCGATGATGACCGGCGGCAACGCCGCGATCGAGCCCGAGCGCGCCGGCCTCGACCCGTTCTTCGCGTCGGCGCGGTGGACGTCTCACCAGTTCTTCGAGATGTTTCGCGTGCCGTTCCTCGCCGGAGGCCCGTGGACCGCCGACGACGACACCCGCGCGGCGCGGATCGTGGTGATCTCTCGCGCGCTCGCGACCAAGGTGTTCGGGGACGTCGACGTCGTCGGCCGTATGCTGCGCGTCGCCAAGCACGAGCTGCGGGTGGTCGGGGTGATCGACGACTGGCGCCCGACGCCGCACTTCTACGACCTCTCGACCACCACCTACGGCGCCGGCGAAAAGCTGTTCGCACCCTTCTCGACCTCGCGCGAGCTCGATCTCGCACACGAGGGCCAGCTCGTCTGCTGGGGCGATGACCACAACGACGCGCGTGGCCCCACCGCGCCGTGCGCCTGGATCCAGCTCTGGGTCGAGCTCGACAGCCCCGCCAAGGTGGCCGCGTATCGCGAGCGCCTGGTCCACTACGCCGAGGACCAGCGCGAGGCGGGCCGATTCGAGCGGCCGCCCGAGGTCCGGCTGAGCGACGTGATGACGTGGCTCGCGCGCTCCGAGGTGGTGCCGAGCGATGTGCGACTGCAGACGTGGATCGCGCTCGGGTTCCTGCTCGTCTGCTTGATCAACACCGTCGGGCTGCTGCTGACCAGCTTCCTTCGCCGGGCCGGCGAGATCGGCGTGCGGCGCGCGCTCGGCGCGTCCAAGCGCGCGATCTTCGTCCAGCTGCTCGTCGAGGCCGGCGCGATCGGCCTGATCGGCGGCCTGCTCGGCCTGGGCCTGGCGTGGCTCGGGCTCTGGGCGGTGCGCCACCAGCCGACCGCGTACGCCCAGCTCGCCCAGCTCGATCTGCCGATGCTCGCCGCGACGTTCGCGCTGTCGGTCGTGGCCAGCCTGCTCGCCGGGCTATTGCCCGCGTGGCGCGGCTGCCAGCTGCCGCCCGCGACCCAGCTCAAGTCCCACTGAGGAACCATGGACGTCTTGCCGATCCTCTCCACCCTCCGTCGCCACCGGACCACCGCCACCCTGATCGTGCTCGAGATCGCGCTCACCTGCGCGATCGTGTGCAACGCGATCTTCCTGATCGGCGAGCGGCTCGCGCGCATGGATCGCCCGAGCGGCGTCGTCGATAGCGAGCTGCTCCGCATCCAGCTCACCGGCATCGGCAAGACGGCCGACGCCGCCGCGGTCACCACGCAGGATCTGGCCGCGCTGCGCGCGATCCCCGGGGTCCGGTCGGCCGCGGCGACCAACATGGTCCCGTTTGGTGGCTCGTCGTGGAACACGTCGCTCTCGGCCTCCTCCAACGATCCGGATCCGCTGACCAACGTCGCGCTCTACCTGGCCTCTCCCGGCCTGATCGAGACGCTGGGCGTGCGGCTGGTCGCCGGCCGCGACTTCCTGCCCGAGGAGTACACCGAGCTCGATGCGCCGTCGCAGTCGGCCGCCCTGATCACGCGTGGCCTCGCCGAGCGGCTGTTCCCCGGCAAGAACCCGCTCGGCCAGCCGCTCTACATCTCGAGCCCCGAGCCGCAGATCGTGGTCGGCATCATCGACCACCTCGCGCGCCCCAACGACTTCGGCGGCGCACCGGCCGCGCGCTACGCGGTCGTGATCCCGGTCCACGTCCCGTACACCGTCGGCGGGACCTACGTGGTGCGCGCCGACCCGTCGCGGCGCGCCGAGGTGCTCGCGGCCATCGACGCGGCGCTCGACAAGGTCGACCCGAACCGGATCGTGCTCGCGCGCCAGCCGTTCAGCGCGCTGCGCGACGAGTACTTCGAGCAGGATCGCTCGATGGCGTACCTGCTGGTCGGCGTGTCGCTCGCGCTGCTGGTCGTCACCGCGCTCGGCATCGTCGGGCTCGCCAGCTTCTGGGTCCAGCAGCGGACCCGCCAGATCGGCATTCGCCGCGCGCTCGGCGCCACCCGCCGCGACATCGTACGGCTGTTCCAGCTCGAGAACTTCATCCTCGCGACGATCGGCATCGCGATCGGCATGGCGCTCGCGTTCGGCATCAACCTGTGGCTGATGGACAAGTACCAGGTGGCGCGGCTGCCCGCGCACTTCCTGCCGCTCGGCGCCGCGCTGCTGTGGCTGCTCGGCCAGCTCGCGGTGCTCGGCCCGGCGCTGCGCGCCTCGGCGATCCCGCCGGCGATCGCGACCCGCACGGTGTAGGTGAGGCGCCGGCGGTCACGTCGCCGCGCCCGGCTGCGCCCCGCCCTCCTCGAACGCCTCCTCGGGCGGCGCCATGAACTCCGCGCCGACCGGGTCGCGCACGCTATGCGCGATCACCTCGTCGATGTACGCCAGCGCCTCGGCGTCGAGCTGCCAGCCGACGATGTCGCTCACCGGGGACAGCTCGCCGGGATGGCGAGCGCCCCACAGCGCGATCGAGACGCCCGGCTGGTCCAGCACCCAGCGCACCGCGAGCGCGAGCATGCTCTTCTGGTAGCGATCGCGCGCGTAGCGCTCGAGCAGCCGGACGGCCTCGAGGTACTGCGCGAAGCGCGGCGGCTGGAACTTCGGGTCGGTCTTGCGCAGATCGTCGCCCGTGAACGTCGTGTGCTCGTCGATCGTGCCGGTCAGCAGGCCGCGGCACAACGCGCCGTACGTGAGCGCCCCGACGCCGTTCGCGCGGCACCACGGCAGGATCGTCTGCTGCGCTGCGCGCTCGAACAGGTTGAGCGGAGGCTGCGCGGTCGCCAGCGGGGCGACCTTCGTGAACCGCTCCATCGCTTCGATCGAGTAGTTGGAGACTCCGATCGCGCGGATCTTGCCGGCCAGCTGCAGATCCAGGAGCGCCTGCGCCGTCTCCTCGTACGGCGTGCGCGGATCCGGCCAGTGCACCTGATAGAGATCGATGTAGTCGGTGCGAAGCCTGGCGAGCGACTGCTCGACCTCCTCGAAGATCCGAGCGCGCGAGGAATTCCGATACAGCGCGTTGCCGTGCGGCTCGAGCCCACACTTGGTCGCGATCACGACCTGCTCGCGGCCGCCCCGCTCCGCGATCGCGCGGCCGATGACCTCCTCGGAGTGCCCGAAGCCGTACGCCGGCGCGGTATCGATCACGTCGATTCCGAGATCGAGCGCCGCGTGGATCGTGCGTACGGATTCGTCGTCGTCGGTGCCGCCCCATTGCACGCCGCCCATCGCCCAGGTGCCGAGCCCGATGCGGCTCGCCGCGACCGGCACATCACGCAGTCTTGTGTGTTCCATAGCCTCCCCGCTTGCCAGACCCAGGCCAGGGGCCTTGACGCAGCTCCGACGTCGCGGCGCGTCGCACGGAGTCTCGCGCGCGGTGAAGCAGGAGTAGCAGGCGTCAGCGGGCTTGCTGCTTCTTCCAGTCGTCCGTCAGCATCCCCGAGAAGCCCCAGTCCTCCTCGGCGATCTCCTGGATCACGATGTGGGTGTGCTCGGGCTTCTTGCCGAGGATCCGGACAAGCGAAGCGGTGACGTCGCGCACGAGCTCGGCCTTCTGCTCGCGCGACGCTCCGCGGGTGATCTGAATGTTCACGTAGGGCATGGGGTCTCCTCGGGCCACCCTAGCCCGTTTCGAGCGCAGCCGCGTCGCGGAGCGCGGCGAGCGCGCGATCGATCACGCGCTCGCGCCGCGCGCACCAGCTCGCGACCGCGGTGGCATCGCCAGAGGAGCGCTCCGCCGCGGCGGCCGCATCCCAGGCGAGCTCGAGGTAGACCCGCGCGATGGAGAAGACGGCGCCGAAGATGGCGATCTCGGTCTCGCGTGCGTGGAAATCGTCGTCGGGCGGACGCGCGAACCGCCTGGGGTTCGATTCGTATTCATCCACGACGCGCTGCGGCCGCTCGTATTCGCGGTGCTCGTGCCACCAGGGGATGAATTCGGCGGCATCCGCCATTTCCTCGGCGGCGTGCGCGGGCGTGCCGATCGCGTACCAGTCCTCCTGGGCGTCGTGGCCGAGGGCCACGGCGAGCTCGGCGTACATGCCGCTCATGCGATCGCGCGCGCGACGCGCCAAGGCTTGGTCGATCAGCGGCGGCAGCGCCTCGAGCGCGTCCGCGAGGTCCGGCCGAGGCGAGCCCGGCAGCTCGCGAAGCAGCGACGGGAGATCGCCCCGGAACAGCCGATCGAGCAGGAACAACCCACGGCGGACCGCAAGCTCGTAGGCCGGGAGCGCCGGCCCCGGCAGCGGAATGACTGGCGGGCTCGGAACGCCTCGCGGGCCCAGGACCACGGGCTCCTCCTCGGGGCAATCCGCGCGCGTTCCGAGCAGCCTCTGGACCGCGCGCCGGAACCGCTCGCGATCGCCCTCGAGATACGAGTGCAGCGTCCCGAGGAAGGCGCCGAGCGCGAGATCGAGGCACGTCGGGGGCAACCAACCGCCCTCGGCGAGCCAGGCCTCGACCGCGCGCACACACGCCTCGTCGTGTGGCGAGTGCTGCCGGTCGCGCGGGATGGGGTCGTTCTTGGTCTCCATAGGGACTCAAGCCGCTCGGCCCGCGGGCCGGCGCGCCGCGCGGAACAGGTCGAGCGAGAACACCGCGAGGCCGATCCAGATCAGCCCGAACGCGAGCAGCCGGTCCCGCGCGAGCGGCTCGCCGAACGCGACGACCGCGAGCAGGAACTGGCCGGTCGGCGCGAGGTACTGGAGGAACCCGACGGTGGAGAGCGGCAGCCGCCGCGCCGCGCTGGTGAACAGCACCAGCGGCACCGCCGTGATGACGCCGGTGCCCGCCATCAGCGCGATCGTCGTGGCACCGGCCTGACCGATCGCGCCGCCGCCGATCGCGACGAGGTAGAGCAGCGCGATCGGCGCCATGAGCACGGTCTCGATCGCCGAGCCGACCAGCGCGTCGACGCGCGCGGTCTTGCGCACCAGGCCGTACGCGCCGAACGTGCCCGCGAGCACCAGCGCGATCCACGGCACGCGGCCCGCGCGCCAGGTCAGCAGCGCGACCCCGGCGAACGCCAGCGCGATCGCCAACCACTGGAGCCGGCGGAGCCGCTCCCCGAGCACCAGGGTGCCCAGCGCGATCGAGACCAGCGGGTTGATGAAGTAGCCGAGGCTCGCGTCGAGCAGGTGCCCACTCGTGGTCGCCGCGACGAACACGCCCCAGTTGACCGCGAGCAGCGCGCCCGAGAGCGCCATGATGCCGACCAGCCGCAGATCGCTCAGCGCCTCGCGGAAGGCGGTCCACCGGCCGGCGGCGATCAGCAGCCCGACGAACGCGACCAGCCCCCACAGCGCGCGGTGCGCGATCAGCTCGACCGGGTCGACCTCGGCGAGCAGCTTCCAGTACGCCGCGACCAGCCCCCACAGCAGGTAGGCGAGCGTGCCCTGCCACAGGCCGATGCGGCGCGCTGCGAGATCGGCCGCGCCCGGGCCCGGGGGCGTTCGGTCAGCGCGCGATTCGGCCATCCGCCGTGGCCTTACCATCCGGCGCCGGCCTGCGCGATCGCCTGGTGGTGCAAGAAACCGCGCGACGTGGCACCGCGATCTCTTGCGCGGTCCGCCGGTCTCGGGTACGAGTTACGCCCTACCTCGCCGGTGTAGCTCAGGGGTAGAGCAACGGTTTCGTAAACCGTAGGTCGCCGGTTCAAACCCGGCCACCGGCTCAAAATTGCAGGAGAATCCGAGTGCGCTGTAGCTAGCTGTTGCTACGGTCGCAGCCGCCTCGGGCTGCGATCGTCACTGGATGGTCTGGCCACCGTCGATGACCATCGCGTGGCCGATGACGAAGTGCGCCGCATCCGAGCACAGCCAGATAACGGCGTTGGCGATCTCTTCGGCTGTGCCCATCCTGCCGACGGGCTCCTCGGAGATCACCTTCGCGCGACCTTCGGGCGTGCCGCCCGTGTAGCGAGCCATCATCGGCGTGTCGATGTAGCCAGGGCATACGGCGTTGATGCGAAGGTTCCGCCCCGCGTAGTCGAGCGCCGCGGAGCGGGTGAGGCCGATCAGGCCGTGCTTGGCGGCCGTGTACGCGGGGCTGCCCTTGATACCGATGACACCCGCACCGGACGAGGTGTTCACGATCGCGCCGCCACCTTGCTGGAGGATCAGCGGGATCTCGTACTTCATGCAAAGAAACACGCCGCGGAGATCGATGTCGAGAATGTGATCCCACTCGTCGGGTTCCCACTCCGCCGTCGGAGCCAGCTTCTTCGGCTCCACGCCGGCGTTGTTGAACGCGAAGTCCAACCGCCCGAACGCTTCGACCGTTTTCGCCAGGGCGGCTTTGATCTCCTCCGCGCGCGCGACGTCGCAGCGGGCCGTGATCGCACGTCCACCCTGCTTCGCGATCAAGCTGGCCGTCTCCGACATCCCCTGTTCGGAGATATCCGCGACGACCACGTTCGCACCCTCGCGCGCAAAGGCCAGCGCCGCAGCGCGGCCGATGCCGCTCGCCGCTCCCGTAACGAACGCGACCTTCCCCGCGAATGATCCCTGCTGGTTCTTCTCCATGCTTCTCTCCCTTGCTGGTGCGCGTCGGCGCGCGCTTCCGATTTGTTCGACGTCTCGACCCTACGCACCACCACACGTGCGAAACAGATGCCCCGCGCGCATGGGCCGGTAAGCAGCGCTTACCAACTCGTGGGCGGCACCCTGCCGATCCAGCCGGGCAAGGTGTTCGACATGACGCCGGCCGTGGTCAACACACGCCGGGCAGCGTCCAGCCACGCTTGACAAGCGTGCGCGATGGAGGCGTGCTCGGCTGGTGAGGCACATCCCGTTCCAGCAGCTCCAGGCGTTCCTCGCCGTCGCGCGAACGAACAGCTTCGCGGCGGCTGCGCGCGAGCTCGGGGTCTCGCGTTCGGCCGTGAGCCAGAGCGTGCGCCACCTGGAGGAGCAGCTACGCGTGGTGCTCGTCGCGAGGACGACGCGCAGCGTTGCCTTGACGGACGCCGGCAGGAAGCTGGTCGAGGCTGCTGGCCCGGCCGTGTCCCAGACGCTCGCAGCGCTCACCGAGATCTCGGCGCAGCCCGGTGAAGCTGTCGGGCGATTGCGCCTGACGGTTCCGCGCCTGGCGATGGATCTGCTCGTCACCTCGGTGCTTCCGAAGTTTCGCGAACGCTATCCGCGGATCGAGGTCGAGCTGGTGTTTGAAGATCGCCTCGTGGATGTCGTGGCCGAGGGCTACGACGCTGGGATCCGGCTCGATGAGTTTGTCGAACGGGACATGGTGGCGATCCGGCTGAGCGACTCCTTTCGATTCATCGTGGTGGGGAGCCCGAGTTACCTGCGCGCCCACGGCGTCCCGGAGCGACCGGAGGACCTCGCCAAGCACGAGTGCATCACGTTCCGCTCCGGGACCACCGGGGCGCTGTATGCGTGGGAGTTGGAGCGCGGCAAGAAGACCTGGCGCGTGCAGGCCCGCGGAGGCCTCGTGACCAACGACGGCCTGGCGTGTGTCTCGCTCGCCGCGCAAGGCTTGGGGCTCGCGTACGCGATGGAGCCGATGGTGCTCGAAGAGATCCGCGCCGGGACCTTGCAGCGTGTCCTCGAACCCTACGCCGCCGCGGTGCCCGGGTTCTTCCTCTACTTCCCGAGCCGCGCGCAGCGCTCGACCCCGCTGCGTGTGTTCGTGGAGACCGCGCAGGAGTTTGCGCGTGGGCGTCGGCGAAGCGCGAGCCATTGAGCACACCGCTGGTGCATTCACGCTCGATTGTTCAACGCGCCTAACCACCCCATCCACGCCACCGCTCTGGCGAGGGTCTCGCGCTGCATCCATGGTTCTACCGATGCGAGCATCAGGTCTTGCTGCCTTGTTCTTGGTCGCCGATTGCGCCAGCGGGAACGCGTCGCCCCCGCGAGGCAACGACCCTCCCCACCAGACGGTCACTCACATGAAGATCACGATCGGCTCGAAGGTCTTTACCGCGACGCTCGTGGACAACGAGACGGTGACAGCGTTCAAGGCGATGCTGCCGTTGACGCTGAAGATGACCGACCTGAACGCGAACGAGAAGTACCACCACCTTTCGAGCCACCTGCCGACGAACGCGACCAAGCCCGGAACGATCCACGCCGGTGAGATGATGCTGTACGGCTCGAATTCGCTCGTCCTTTTCTACAAGACGTTCTCCACGTCCTACAGCTATACGCGGATCGGTAAGGTGGACGATGCCTCGGAGCTAGCTGCGGCACTGGGCTCGCGCGACGTGACCGTGACGTTCGCGCAGTGATCCACGTCGAACAAGCGAGACGGCCGCCGCGAGCAGCGGTGCTCGGCCATGGCGTAGTGGTACACGCCGGGCAGGAGCAAGGTCGGCGGGAAGGTGGCGAGCGCGACTGTCTCGCCGAAGTCCTCGGGGCGCGGCGCGTGCACAAGGAGCGGCCATCGGCTGGCTAGATTCGTGGCGTCCGACACAGGCCCCGGCAGATTGCGGCCCCTGGTTGGTACGGCCGACCGTTGGGCCCCTAGCATGGCGGCCGATGCTGGAGCTTCTGTCCGAGCGGTTGGTCGTACGGCTGCCACGCGATGCGTTCGAGCACGACGCGCAGCACGAGCGGCGCAAGGTCCTCGACGAGATCACGCGCACGGCGCCCCCGGCGTGGCGGCGCTTCCTCGAGCAGCACGCGCCTCGCGTGCAGCGCGGCGGGCTGCCGATGGCGCTCGCCCTCGCCGAAGCGGAGCCTGCCTCGTCGGAGATCGGCGCGGCCGTGCGCGCGTTCCTCGCGCAGCATCCGGTGGCGCGGCCGTCGCTCGTCGCGGCGACCCGCTGCGGGCGGGACGCGGGCGTGCGGACGCTCGAGCCGATGCCGCGGGTCGTGCTCGCGTGCGCGCACCTGGTTCCCGGAGAGACCGTCGCGTACGCGGGGGGTGCCGGCACGCCGCATCGCTTCGACCTCGCGACCGGCGAGGTGCGCAGCGGCGAGCCGATCGAGGGCGCGAGCCCGCGCTGGCTCGTCGTGGCACCGGGCGCAGGGCCGATCATCACCGCGAGCGAGAACGGGGCGATCCATCTCTGGGATCGCGAGACGCTCACCGGGAGGAAGACCGGCAAGGTCCGGGGCGAGGTTTTCGGCATGGCGCTGTCGCCCGACGGCGGGCAGCTGGCGTTTGCGACGGAGCACGGCCTCCAGCTCGGAGAGCGGATCGGACGCGGTCTGAAGACGGTGATTCGCGACGGATGCACGAGCGCGCCGGCGTTCGATGCGGCCGGGGCGCGCATCGCGGTCGTGGCGTACGACGGCTCGGTCCGGATCGTAGACGCCGCGAGCGGCAAGCCGGGCCGCACGCTCGCCGCAACGCCCCACCGGATCGAAGCCGTCGCGTTCCACCCAGACGGGCGACTACTCGCATCGTCCGAGGACGGGCTCGAGATCTGGGACGCGGTCGCCGGCACCCGATCGGCGCGCTCGGCATGGCCCTGCTGCCCGATGGGCAGGTGGCGACGCTCGAGCACGACGCCGCCCGCCTGTGGAGCATCGCGGACCTCGACGCAGGGCCTCCACTGCGGCGGCACATCGGAAACCTCGGCTTCGTCGGGGACACGCAGCTCGTGGCGTGCGACTACGGCGAGGCACGGCTTCACGACGCGACCGATCTCGCGGCGATCGCGCGCATCGAAGCGCCGCCGCTGCGAGGCGGCCTCGATCGCGTCCAGGTCGCGGTCTCGCCGGACGGTCGCCACGTCGCCACGTGGGCCGGCGACGAGCTCGTCGTCCGCGACACCACGACGCTGGCGGAGACCTGGCGGGTCACCACGCGCCCGAACGCCGACGAAAACGAGTACGACTACGACGAGCACGACCCCGAGGACACCTACGAGGACCGCTCGATCCGCGCGGTCGTATTCGCGGGACCACACCTCGCGATCGCGACCGCTCACGAGCCGGCGGTGCGCCTCGTCCGCGCCGACGGCGCCCCCGTCGCGACGCTCGCCGCGCACCGCGAAGGTCCCGACGAGCTCGTCGTCGCCGAGAACGGCACGCTCGTCTCCCGGGCCTCCGCCGACGTGATCGCGTGGAGGCTCGACAACGGCGAGCCGACGATCGCGCGGCGCCGCTCGATCACGGCCGCCTGCAACGGCGTGGTCGCGACCGCGGTCTCGCCCGACGCGACGCGGCTCGCGGCGGAAGGCGGCTTCGGCTTCACCATCACGGATCTCGCCACGGGCAAGGCGACCCACCAGCCCGAGGAGCACTGGCCACGGGGCGCGGCGCTCGCGTTCACGCCGGACGGCCGCACGCTCGTCGGGCTCGTCAACGGGGAGCTGAGGATCCGAGATGCGGCCACGGGCGCGCTCCGATCCTCGACGTCCGGACCGGAGCTGCGGGAGATGCGCCTGATGCCCGACGGCAAGCACGTGCTCGCGTGGTCGGACGACACGCTATCGCTGTACGGCACCGAGACCGGGGAAGAGCTGGCGCGCTGGATCGCCGCCGCGCCGATCCACGACCTCGCGGTATCCTCCTCGGGCACACTCGTCGCGATCGCGACCACCATCGGCAGCCTCGAGCTCGTGCGCTGGCATCCCGGCACGCCCGCGCTCGTCGTCCGCATCGCCCCGCCCGCTCGCAACGACGTCCACGAGGACGATGATGCCCGTCGCGAGGTCGACGAGATGTTCGCCGCCGACATGCGCGGGCTGCCGTCCGGCGGCCTCGAGCGCCTGCGCGCGCTGATCGCGCGGGCCGACGACGCGCTGCCGATGCAGGAGAGGGAGTACCTGACGGCGGCGCTGAAGCTCGTCGGCGAGCTGCGCGAGAGCATGCCCGCGGACGACTACGCCGATCTCCAGCGCGAGCTCGGCCTCGCGCTCGTGTGGACCGCCGACCGCAAGCTGGGCAAGCAGGGCGTCGCGTTGCTCCGGCAAGCGATCGACGCCGGCAACCGCGACGCGATGTACGCTCTCGGGTACGAGCTGTTCTACGGCGACAACCTGAGCGCCCGGCCGAAGGAGGGGCTCGCGCTCATCGAACGCGCGGCGGAGCGCGAGCACGCCAACGCGGTGCACTTCGTCGGGATGGAGTACTTCGAGAACCCGAGCACGCGCGCGCGGGCGCTCGAGATGGTCACCCGGGCCGCCGAGCTCGGCGCTTCGGCGGCGCGCACGCAGCTCGCAGACTGGGCGGTCGCGGGGACGTTCGGGCCCAAGGATCCGCAGCGCGCGTTCGCGCTGTACTCGGAGGTCGCCGATCGAGACTGCTGCGCGGCGGCGGGGATCGCGATCCTCTACAAGCACGGCCTCGGCGTCGAACAGGACGGAGAGCTCGCCGCGCAGTGGTACGACCGCGCCAAGAAGGGCAGCTACGAGTGGTCCGAGGACGATCGCTGGTGACGCGCGCGCCGCGTTGCTAGCGGCGCGCGTTCGCCCGCGTCAGAGCCCCTTCTCAAGCACACCGACCAGCGTGTCGGTCCGCTCCGAGACGTAGTCCACGTTGGTGAACTGGTGGTCCAGCGTGAGCACGCCGGCCTCGAACGCCGCCCAGTACGAGCTGTAGCTCTCCTTGGTGTTCTGCACGACGACCTTCTTGAGCCCCTCCTTGAGCGCCTCCTTGCCCATGTCGTCGATGCAGATCCTCTTGAACGCATCGATGATCGGCTCAAAGAAGAGCTTCGGCCAGGCTTCGGCCCACGACTTCACGTACTCCTCATCCTTGGCGAGCGTGTCCCACTTCACCTCGAGCGCGACCTCGAAGCCGGCGGCCTCGTCGATCTGCTTCTTGAGGCCAGGATAGATCGTGGTCTCGAACTCTTTGATGGCGCGGCGTTCGGCAAGTCCCATGGAGGCTCCTCTGCAATTTTGACGGCGGTCCGTGCCCTAGTACGCGAACCAGGCGCGGGCTATTCCGCGGAATCGGCTCGTCGCGCGGGCGCCACCCGGTCGAAGCGCCGCCGAGCACGCGAGTTGCAACGCCCCGGCAGAGGACCATCCACCATGCCGATCCAAGAAAGGACGAACCGGGCGGCGGGCTCGGTCGCGCGCGCGACAGGCTCTCTCGCACTGCAGCACGCCGTCGACGCGGTGCTGTGGGGAATGCCGATCGTCAGCTTCGACGCCATGCGCCAGGCGTTCTTCCGCGATGCAGGCGCCGCCCCGTACGACCTCGTCTTCTGGTCGAAGGTGGCGGACTGGAAGCTCCAGCTCACCACGCCGAACGCGTCGGCGCACTACGCGTGGGCCCAGATCGACACCCGGCCAGGGCCGCTCGTCCTCGAGGTCCCGGCGGCGATCGGCGCGGGGCTGTTCGGCTCGATCCTCGACGCGTGGCAGGTCCCGATGGCCGACGTGGGTCCACACGGCGCGGACGCGGGCAAGGGCGGCTCCTATCTGCTGCTGCCGCCGGGCTTCCAGGGCGACGTACCGCCGGGAAAGATCGCGATCCGGCTCGCGACGTTCGGCGGCTACGCGGCGTTCCGCGCGATCCCCGAGGGCGCCTCCGATGCCGCGCGGAACCAGGCGCTGGCGCTGATCCGGCGGCTCCGCCTCTACCCGCTCGCGAATGTGGCGCGGCCGCCGCAGCAGCGCTTCATCGATATGTCGGGCCGGCTGTTCGACGGGATCGTGCGGTTCGACGACTCCTACTTCGCGCGCCTCGCCCGCATGATCGACGAGGAGCCGGCGCTGCCTCGCGATGCCCCGATGCTCGATCAGCTGCGCGCGCTGGGGATCGATCAGGGCAAGCCGTTCGCGCCCGACGCCGCGCTGCGCGACCTGCTCGGCGACGCCGCCCGCACGGCGCACGGCTCGCTGGTCACGGCGACCGCCGCCGAGGGCGCCGCGTACTGGCCCAATCGCCGCTGGCGCACGCCGAGCACCGTGGGCGCGAAGACCGGGTTCACGTTCGTGACCGATGACGGCTCGCTCGACGTCAACGCGCGCGCGCTCACCTACTTCCTGGCCTGTGCGCCGCCGGCGACGCTGGGCAAGGCGAGCTTCTACCTCGCGGCGTTCGCCGATCGCGCGGGCCAGGCGCTGACCGGCGACCGGACCTACCGGCTCCACGTGCCGTCGCACGTGCCGGCGGCGCAGTTCTGGGCCGCCACGGTGTACGACCGCGAGACCGCCGCGTTCGTGCGCGAGGCGCCGCGCGTCGAGGTCAACTCCTACGCCGCGCTCCAGACCAACCCGGACGGCTCGGTCGATCTCTACTTCGGCCCGGCGCCGCCGGCGGGCAGGGACGCGAACTGGGTCTACACCGCCCCGGACGCGGCGTGGTTCACCTTGTTCCGCTTCTACGGCCCGACCGCACCGCTGTTCGACAAGCGCTGGCAGCTGACCGACTTCGACACCATCGACGCCGAGGTGTGAGCGCGCGGCTCACGTATCGGCGTCGAGCTCGGTGAAGTACCACGACGCCGGATCGCGGAGCGTCGCCGCGGGCACGTGGCAGCTCGGGGCACCAAACACCATCGCGGTGCGCCGCGAATCGCGCCGGCGGAACCCGTGCGCGGCGAGCATCGCCA
Organism: Kofleriaceae bacterium; assembly: GCA_051952595.1. Classification (GTDB taxonomy): domain Bacteria; phylum Myxococcota_A; class Polyangia; order Haliangiales; family Haliangiaceae; genus JABFXX01. Next base: position 14,528 of record JBQCJR010000977.1, on the reverse strand, counting down.
AGATGCGTGGATCGCCGGCGAACAGGCACGACATCGCAATGTGGCCGCGCCGATCGAGCTCCGGCGCGAGCATCACGAGCAGGTCGTCGAGCGCCTCGAACCCACCGAACAGGTCGGTGATCTCCGCGATGCCGCTCGGCGCCGAGCGCACGAACGCGTACGCCTTGAGCCGATCCGAGCCGTGATCGACGAGCGCCGCGAGCGCGTGGTGCTCGTCGGGCTTGCGCAGGAACCGCCAGCGCAGGAACGCGGCGTTGCGCACGCAGACGATCGCGCGCTCGGCGCTCGCCTCCTGCCACAGCTGATCGAACCGCGCGTCCACGTCCGCGAGCCAGATCAGCGACGAGCGCCGCCCTGCCCGCCCCGCGCGCACCGAATCGAACGTGCGGCGCGCCGTATCGAACACCACCCCCGAGGATCCGCCGACGAGCTTGCCGGCGCGCCGCGGCCAGCCGCGCTCGCCCAGGAGCCGCTCGACGTAGCCACCGTGGCGCAGCACCCGCACGTAGCGAGGCAGGTCGCCGAGCGTGTGATAGCCGATGTGCCGGTACACCGCGCGCGCCGCGGCGTTGGGGAACCCGAACCCGAGATCGCAGGTCTCCTCGATGTGGTGCTTGGCCGCGCGCTGGAGCGCGATCGCCGGCCGCGCCGTCCGGTGCGCGCGGTCGACCACGAAGTTGGCGTTCTGCATCGCGCGGATCGGCCGCGCGCCGCTCCACAGCTCGCGGCGCGCCAGCGCGGTGCACCCCACGATCTGATCGCCGGTGCGCAGCAAGAAGATCTCGCCCGGCGCCATCGGGCCCTCGAGGTACTGCCACCGGAAGGTCGCCGACAGGTCGCCCTTGATCCCGAGATTGGTCGAGAGCAGGCGCACGATCGCCTCGCGTTCGGCGCGCAGGTCGGCACGCACCGATTGATAGCCATCGAGCGCGCGTGCCGGTTCCTCGACTCGTTCCTGTTCGAGCGTCATCGCCGGCCAGCAATGCAAGTGCGATGCGCACGCGCGATGTTCTCGGAGGCCGCGGGCCGCGCGCGGCGATCGAGCGTGGAAGCGCGCGCGGCCCGGCGACACCGGGCGACGCCGCTCACCTCCGGACCCGGCCGATCCTTACTTCGACTTCGAGGCCAGCACCGGCTGGGCCGTGCCGTGGCCGTTGCCGACCGGGCGGCGACCCGGCGTGGCCGGCGTGGCGACTCCGCCGCGCAGCCGGTCGAACCGCGCGACCTGGAGCGTCTCGGGGATCGTGCCGAGCTGCTCGTACTTGGTGGTGACGTTGTAGCCGTTGATCCCGGTGAACCACCCCGACGACGCCTTCTCCTGCCGCGTGCCGTCCGGGTACTGGTACTCGATCACCGCCTTGTACGGGCAATCGAGCCGCGCGCGCAGCGCCACCACGCTGACCCGGATCGAGGTCCGCGCCGGTACCTTCACCGGGACCGAGAGCGTGAACTCCTGCTCGTCGCTCTCCTCCTCCCGGGTGCTCCACTTCCACGTGCCCTTGATCTCGGTCTTGATCTTCGACTCGCCGACGATCGGCAGGCCGGCCTTGAACTCGATCGACAGCGAGACGTCGAGGCCGCGCTCGTACTCGAAGCTGTAGGTGTGCGACTGGAGGAACCGGAACGTGACCGTCTGCTCCTGATCCTGGGAGCTGGTGTTGACGAGGGTCTGGGTCCCCGCGACCAGCGGCTCCTGGTCCTGGATGTTGCCGGCGTCGAGATTGAAGTCGATCGACTTCATCGTCACCTTGCTGGCGTCCTCGACACTCGCCCACAGCTCGTTCGCGGAGGCGCCGCTCCACTCCCACGAGATCAGCTGCTGACCGGGACGGTACGGGCCGTTGCCCGGGATGTTGATCTTCTGCTCCCAGTCCTTGTACGAGTTGATCGCGTTGTACGTGCCGGAGACGTTGTCGTGGCGCCACACCGCGAGGTCGTTGATCGGAATCTGATCGACGCCGACGAGGATCAGGCTGGCGCCGTTGTCGTCGCTCGCGCGGGCCAGGCACATCCCGCGCGCCTTGTTGACCAGCGCGAACGCGTTGTTGTCGCGCGTCGGGCGCAGCTCCCAGTACTGGAGGTCGCTGCTGTAGTCGAGCACGTCGACGTAGACGTTGTTGTCGGCGTTGCCGCCCGAGGCGTCGCCGCCGCGCCCGGCGGTGATGGCGAGCGCCTGGTTCGAGTTGCTGAGCGCCTTCGCGACGAGGGTCTGGTACACGGTAGCCATAGCGATCTCCTGACTCGAGCTGGAGCGGCGCGCGCCACCCTGGCGCGGTCCGGTCTCGATGCGAACCACCGTGCCTCGTCCGTGCTCGAGATCCGATGTCAGGCCGATATCGTCCCGACCGCTGCATTTTGCGGCACACCCGACCAGGCGCCTGCGCCATGATGGCGCCCTCTCGCATGCGAGTCGCGTCGTGGCTGGTGGCTGAGGATGGAGCACGGCTCGCCATTCGCCCGGCCGGCATATTGATCGGGCGCGCTCCACACTGCGACATCGTGCTGACCGCGAGCGACGCCAGCCGCGTCCACGCGATCGTGTTCGCCGGCCCCGAGGGGCCGTGCCTGTCGGTGCTCGGCAAGGGTCCGACCTCGGTCAACGGCGAGCCGGTCGCGCACGATCGCGAGCTGGCGAGTGGCGACCGGATCGCCGTGCCCGGCCGCGTGCTCGACGTGGTCGCCGAGCTGTCGGTCGCCGTGGCGCCGGCCTCGTCCTGGGTGCTGCGCGGGCCGAGCGGGCTTTTCGGCGTGGTGCGCACGCCGTTCACGGTCGGCACCAGTCCGGATGCCGATGTCCGCCTCGACGACGGCCCCGCGGAGGCGCTGCGGTTCCACCTCGCCGACCGGCTCCACGTCGAGGCCGTCGTCGCGATCACGATCGATGGCGCCGCCCGCGCGCCGGGCGAGCTCGACGAGCTCGGTCCGGGCGCGGTGGTCGGTTGCGCCGGCCGCGTGTTCGAGGTGATCGCCGGCGGCGCGCTCGGCCAGGGCTCGACCGCCTCGGGCCCGGCGGACCCGGACGACGCGCCGACCGAGGTCCGGCTCGAGTTCCTTGCGCGGGGGGGACGGCTGACGGTGCGCTGGCGCGGGCTCGACCGCAGCTTGTACCTGCCGGAGCGGCGGTGCGATCTGGTGGCCACCCTGCTCCGCCCGCCGGCGCCGTTCGCGCCTGGCGAGTACGTCCCCGACGATGTGCTGCTGCCGCGGATCTGGCCGGGCCGCGCGATGACCCGCGTCGATCTCAACGTGCTGCTCCACCGCGCCCGCCACGACCTCGTGCGCGCCGCGCTCGATGGCGCCGCGCTGCTCAACCGCGCCGAGGGCGGCAACGCGACGCGGTTCCGGATGGCGCGCCAGGCGCGGGTGGTCGTCGACTAAGCATAGTATCGGCACGATGGGCCAGCTCGATGACGATCCGGTGATCGTCCACCACCCCGAGGGCACGGAGGCCGGCGCGTTCGCCGCGCGCGGGTTCGCGGCGCGCTACCAGCGCACCCGCGCGCTCGGCGTCGGCGGCATGGGCGAGGTCCACGCGTGGCGCGATCGCGCGACCGGACGCGAGGTCGCGATCAAGACGATCCGCAGCGATCGCCACGACGCGGTGGTCGCCCAGCGGTTCGCGCGCGAGGCGCGGGTCCAGGCCCAGCTCGAGCACCCTTCGATCGTCCCGGTCTACGACGTCGGCGTCGACGAGGGGGGCGAGCTGTACTTCACGATGAAGCGGGTGCGCGGCGACAGCCTGGCGAGCGTGCTGCGCGACGGCCGGTACTCGCTGCGCAAGCTGCTGACCGTGCTCGCGCGGGTCGCGATGACGCTCGAGTACGCGCACTGCCGCGGCGTGGTCAACCGCGACCTCAAACCCTCGAACATCATGCTCGGCGCGTTCGACGAGGTCTACGTGATCGACTGGGGGCTCGCCACGCTGCGCGCCCCCGACGCCCCGCCCGCCGAGCCGCCGCGCGACCTCTCGGCGCGCTCCGACCTGATCCGTCCGCTGCTCGATTCGACGGTCGTGCCGGAGACGTTCAGCGGCCAGCTGATCGGCACGCCGGGCTACATCGCGCCCGAGCAGATCCAGAGCCCCGATCTGGTCGACGGGCGCAGCGACGTCTACGCGCTCGGCGTGATCCTGTTCGAGATCCTGACTGGCGAGCGGCTGCACCGCGGCGAGACCCTCGCCGACGTGCTGCTCTCGACGCTCGAGACCGACGGCGCGAGCCCGGCGCAGCGGGCCCCGGCGCGGGAGATCCCGCCGGAGCTCGAGGCGCTGTGCCGCGCCGCCACCGCGCTGTCGCCCGGCGATCGGCCGGCGCGCGCCGCCGAGGTCGCGCGCACGATCGAGGCGTACCTCGACGGCAATCGCGATCTCGAGCGCCGGCGCGAGCTGGCCGCCGAGGCCGCCGGCGCGGCCACGCGCGCGCTCGAGGCTTCGCGAGCCCCGGGCGCGCCGGAGCTGGAGGAGGAGCTGCGCGCCACCGCGATGCGCGAGGTCGGCCGCGCGCTCGCGCTCGATCCCGATAACCTCGCGGCGCGGGTCGCGCTGATCCGCTCGCTGACCGAGCCCACCCGCAGCGTGCCGCGCGCCGCCGAGGCCGCGCTCCAGACCGTCGCGCTGCGATCGGTGCGGGTCACCGCGCGCAACGGCGCGCTCGCCCTGCTCGGCTACCCGCTGTACGTGCCGCTCGTGGTGTGGATGGGCCTGCGCGAGCCGTGGATGCTCGGCGCGATGGCCGGCGCGATCTCGCTGCTGATCCTCGCCACCTACCAGGTCTACCGCCGGCCGCTGCTCCGGCTGCCGTGGTGGCACGTCCTGGCGTCGAGCGCCGCGATGCTGTGCGGCGTCGGGCTGTTCGGCTCGCTCGTGCTGATCCCGATGCTCGTGTTCGTCACCGCGGTCGCGTACATCTCCACGGTCGGCCGCTCGGCGATCTGGTACGTCGTGCCTGCGGTCGGCGTGATCGTCGGCCCGTTGATCCTCCAGCTCGCCGGCGTGCTGCCGCCGTCGTACGAGCTGACCGACGGCACGATCCGGATCCTGCCGCTCATGGCCGAGCTACCGGAGCTCCCGTCGCTCGTGCTGCTGATCGCGACCCACGTGATGCTGGTGGTCACCGGCGTGGTGTTCGTGTGGCGGACGCGCTGCGCGCACCTCGCCACCGAGCGCCAGCTCGCGCTCCAGGCGTGGCACCTCGGTCAGCTGGTGCCGCCCGATGCCCGGCCCGCGCTCGACGGCGCGGGCGCCCCGATCACGGCGTGAACGTCGCGGTCAGGGTGTACGAGCCGAGGTCGTCCGCCGCGAACCCCTCGACGAGCACGAGGATCTGCTGGCCGGCCGCCAGCGTCACGGTCACCTGCTCGATGTCGTACACCGACGAGCAGCCGAGCTCCGGCACCGTGCCGGACGCCCCGCAGCCATCGAGCACCGCGAGCGTGAGATCGAGGAGCGGCGCGGTGGGATCCGGCTCCAGCCGGAGCTGGAGCTTTCCTGCCGAAGGCGCGGTGTAGCGATAGAGCCGCTCCGGGCCGCTGCCGTACACGCTGTTCGAGCAGCTCGCCTCGAAGTACCCCGTGCCGCCGGTGGTGTCACCGATGTTCGGGCTGGTGGTCGACAGCTCGGGCGCCAGCGCGCACAGCGCGCCGTACTCGATCGTGCGGCAGTCGGCGGAGCAGCCGTCGTTGCCGGTCGTGTTGCCGTCGTCGCACGCCTCTTCGCCGGCGGTCACGCCATCACCGCACTGCTCGGCGACGAACTCGGCCGACAGCGTGAACGGCCCCTCCTCGAGCAGCGTGGCCGCGGTGACGAACGCGGTCATCGGGCCGAGGTTCGCCGAGGTCACCTGGACGATCAGCTCCGCCGGGCTGCCGTTCCGCGAGCGGCTGCAACCCTGCTCGGTGGCGGTGTCCTCACAGGTCTCGCGCAGCGCGACGGTCTGTCGGGTCGCCGAGTCGAGCACGAAGCGGAGCCGGCCGCGGCTCGGCGGGGTGACCGACCACAGCCGGCCGCGCGCCGTGCCGAACTGGCAGCTGGTCTGGAATCCGTCGACCCCGCCCAGCGTCGTGCCGGTCGTGGTCGCGTCGAGCGCGAGCGGATCGGCGTCGCCGCACAGCGCGCCGTACTCGACGGTCTGGCAGTCGCCGCTGCAGCCGTCGCCCGAGGTGGTGTTGCCGTCGTCGCACACCTCGTTGATCTCGCCGCGCTCGCCGTCGCCACACACCGGGACCGGCCGGCAGACGCCGAGCCCGGAGTCGAATCGCAGCGCGCAGAACTCGCCGGCGCCGCAACCCGCGTCGCCGAGGCACGCCCGCTCGCACACCAGGTTCGCGTCGTACGAGAAGCAGATGCCGCGGAACGCCTCGCCATCGGAGGCGCAGCCGGCGGCCAGCTCGGCGTCGGGCGCACACGGCTGGCCGATCGTCGCCGGGTCGCCGCTGCTCGTCGGGCGGCAGCCACCGAGCACGTAGCACGCGTTGCCGGCGGTGCAGCCGGTGTCCGCGGCGAAGTAGCTGCACGTCGGCAGGCAGCTGTGGCTGGTGGCGTCGCAGTACAGGCCCGCGACGCACGACGTGGAGATGTCCTGGATCGCGCAGGTCTCGCCCGGCGCGCCCGCGCCGACGCGCCGGCACACGCCGAACGTCGGCGGCACGCCGTACTGCATGCACTGCTCGCCGGCCCCGCAGCCGTTCGCCGCGGTCGGATCACACACCGCGTTGCACGCGCCCGAGAACACGTTCGGGTACTGCGAGATGCAGATCTGGTCGGCGCTCGGACAGCCCGAGAAGTCGTCGCACTGCGGCGCACCACACGTCGCCGTCGCCGGGTCGCAGATCTCGAGCAGCGCGTTGCCGCAGTCCTCCGCGCTGCCACACGTCCGGCCCGGCGTGGGGCGCGTGTCGAACGACAGCGGCGCGATCGTGAAGCACGCGCCGCCCTCGATGATCGAGGTGCGCCCGGTGTCCGGATCGAGGGTCGCCGCGCGGATCGTCAGCTCGCTGGTGCTGCCGACGAACACCGACGAGAACGGATCGTCGACCTGATCGAGCACCAGCGATCCGGCGGTCGCGTAGAACACCGTCTCGGGCGCGCCGCCATCGATGTAGTCCTGCCACAGCCACACGCAGTGCTGGCAGGTCGCGAGATCGTTGTCGGGCGCGGCCGAGAGATCGAACCGGCCGGGCGCCAGCGTGGGCAGCCCCTCGGTCGTCGAGTCGTAGAGCTCGACGAGCAGATAGTCCGGCGTGCGCGCGTCGCCGAGGCCGGGCTCGATGCGATAGCGCAGCCCGGTGAGCTGATTGAACGCGTTGAACTGGAAGTCCGCGCGTGCGACCGCGAGGGTCGGGCACTCGGGCGGACCATCGGGCCCCGCGTCGGGCCCTGCGGGCACCTGGTTGTCGCCACACGCCGCGAGCGCGGTCAGTGCAACGAGGAACGGCAAACGAGGAGCCATCGCGATACGGCTGCGCATGACGGCGCGAGGGTAAACGCGCGGTCTCGGATCCTCGGAGGACTATCTTCGATCAAAGCGGTCGAGCGAGAGGTTCCGCACAATCGCCGCATCTTGTCCCGCGCGAACCACGAGACCGGGGCCGAAGAACGAGGTTGCCGGTGACGTGACGCACGCATCGGCCGCGTCGCTACGCGGCGCTCGGGTTCGCGCTCGCGCCAGCGCTCGCACACTAACGGGTGAGCTCGACGATCGTCCGGTCGCCGATCCGCCGGACATCGACCTCGCCGCGCGGCCCCAGGTACCCGCCCGTGTCCACCACGAAGGACACCCCGGGCTCCTTCGCGCTCCGGCAGCGGATCTCGTGGGTGAACACACACGAGAGATCCGGCAGCGCGACCAGCACCGCCGCGATCGGATCCGTCGTGCGGACGCCGCTCGGCGTCACCCACCGCGGATCGAAGGCGCGGAACTCGAGCCGGTCCTCGACCTGCCAGACCTGTGCGACCTCGGTGTCGCCGTCGAAGATCCCGTAGTACCCCTCCTCGATGCCCGCGCGGTCGCCCGGGTACCGGAAGTCCACGGTCAGCCCCTTCGGCAACCCGGCGGCGAGCCGGCGCTCCTCGGTGACCGCGTCGCCCAGGGTGAAATCGGTCCACGCCCCGACCCCCGCCTGGGAGACGGTGAACGGGCCCGGCGCGGCGGGCGCAGCGGCAACAGCGCGCGGTGCCTCGGGCGAGCTTCCCCGATGACATCCCGCAGCCACCCACAAGAACAAAATAGTCCTGGCGTACATCGTCGAATTCCTTTGGCTTCGGTTAACGGGTGAGCTCGACGATCGTCCGGTCGCCGAGCTGCCGGGCATGCACGTCGCCGTGCGGCCCCTGGTACCCGTCGCTGTCCACCACGAAGGACACCCCGGGCTCCTTCGCGCTCCGGCAGCGGAGCTCTTCGGTGAACACACACGCGAGATCCGGCAGCGCGACCAGCGCCGCCGCGACCGGATCCGACGCCCGGACGCCGCTCGGCGTCACCCACCGCGGATCGTGGGCGCGGAACTCGAGCCGGTCGTCGAGCCGCCAGACCTGCGCGACCTCGGCCTCGCCGTCGAGGATCCCGAAGTAGGCCTCCTCGACGTCCTCGCGGATCTCCGTGACCCGGAAGTCCACCGTCAGCCCCTTCGGCAACGCGGCGGCGATCCGTTGCTCGACGGCGACATCCTCGCCCGGGGAGAAATCGGTCCACGCCCCGACCCCCGCCTGGGAGACGGTGAACGGGCCCGGCGCGGCGGGCGCCGCGGCAACAGCGCGCGGCGCCTCGGGCGAGCTTCCCCGATAACATCCCGCAGCCACCAACAAGAACCATGTAGTCCTGACGTACACGCCCACGAGACGTCCGCACCCACCGCGGTATTGCGATCTTTTCGTGCGCCGCGTCGCTTTTGGCTCGCCTATCCGCCTGGTTGTGCTTATCGAAGATGAGTCGATGCCACTGCTCGCGGCATCTCAACTCGACGGAGGTTGCAGCCATGACGAACGAACTGATCTGGGTCCTCGGGGTCGGCGGCGTGCTCGCGTTCATCGCCCTGCTCGCCGCTTCGTTGTTCACGGTCGAACAGCGCACCATCGCGGTGGTGCAGCGGCTCGGCCGGTTCGTCCGCGAGGCCGGACCTGGCGTTCACTTGAAGGTGCCGTTCATCGAGAAGATCGCCGGCCGCGTCAACCTGCGCGTCCAGCAGCTCGACGTGCACATCGACACCAAGACGGACGACAACGTGTTCGTGAACCTGATGGTGTCGGTGCAGTACTACGTGCTCGACGACAAGGTCTACGACGCCTTCTACCGGCTGGATGACGCGCGCCGCCAGATCACCTCGTACGTGTTCGACGTGGTCCGCGCGCAGGTCCCCAACATCAAGCTCGACGACGTGTTCGCCAAGAAGGACGACATCGCCGAGGCGGTCAAGGTCGAGCTCTCCCACGTCATGGAGGGCTTCGGCTACGGCATCCTCAAGGCGCTGGTCACCGACATCGAGCCCGACGCGCGGGTCAAGGAGGCGATGAACGAGATCAACGCAGCCCAGCGCATGCGCGTCGCCGCCACCGAGAAGGGCGAGGCCGAGCGGATCCTGAAAGTGAAGCTCGCGGAGGGCGACGCCCAGAGCAAGGCGCTCCAGGGCAAGGGCATCGCGGATCAGCGCCAAGCGATCGTCGCCGGTCTGCGCGACTCGGTGGACGAATTCCGCCGCTCGGTACCAGGCACCACCGCGCGGGACGTGATGAACCTCGTGCTGATGACGCAGTACTTCGACATGCTGAAGGAGATCGGCGCGTCGTCGAAGAGCAACGCGATCCTGATCCCGCACTCGCCGGGCAACCTCGCGACCCTCACCGAGCAGATCCGCAACGCGATGATCGAGGCCGATCAGGTGAATGGCTCGACCACCTCGGGCAACGGCCACGGGCATCCCGGCTACCCGCAGCCCTGAATCAGATCGTCACCGAGATCCTGCCGCCTCACTTGTCCGGATCTCGGACAGCACGATCCAGGTAGTACCCGCGAGATCACCCGCTCGCACGCACCTCCGGATCCGCTACTCGTGATCCGGTGGCGCGCGTTCGCGCGCTCGGGAGGTCTCGATGTACCGTTCGCATGTCCCCTTCGCGTGCGCGCTGGCGTGGTCCGCTGCTGCGCTGTCATGCACCACCGTCTCGTCGCCGGATCCGGTGCCGTCGTCCGGCGAGCCATCCAGCGACTCCACCGCCGAGGAGCGCCGCGCGATCGCGTTCACGCCATGTGCGGAGGACCCGGAGCTCGAGTGCGGCACGCTCGAGGTGCCCGCCGACTACGATCATCCACAGGGCCAGAAGCTGAAGCTCGCGGTGGTCCGCGCCCCGGCCACCGGGCCCGGCGAGTCGCTCGGCCCGCTGTTCATCAACCAGGGCGGCCCCGGCGGAACCGGCGTCGATTTCCTGTTCCTGCTCGCCCACACCCGGCTCGCCCCGCTCCGCGAGCGGTTCGATCTAGTGAGCTTCGATCCGCGCGGCGTCGGGCGCAGCGAGCCCACCGTGCGCTGTGACTTCGAGTCTCCGGCGCCGCCGATCCCGGGCGATCTCGCCGATCGCGCGCGCTACCTCGACGAGCACGCCCAGCGGTTTGCGGACGCGTGCGTCGCCCAGAGCGGCCCGCTGGTCAAGAAGATCGGCACGAACAACGTCGCCCGCGACCTCGATCGGTTCCGGGCGGCGCTCGGCGCCTCGAAAATCAGCTACCACGGCGTGTCGTATGGCTCGGAGCTCGGCGCGGTGTACGCGTCGCTGTTCCCCAAGCGCGTCCGCGCGATGGTGCTCGACGGCGGCGTGCCCGCGGTGTTCGGCGACTACACGATGGAGATCTACGCCGAGGAGGCCGCAGCTCACGAGCTGACGCTCCAGCGCGTCGACGAGCTGTGCGCCCGCGCTCCGAGCTGCCCGCTCCAGGGGCGTCGCCTGGTCGACGCGGTCGACGAGCTGCTCGCGCGGCTGCGCGCCAACCCGGTGCCTTCGCCGGACGATCCCACGATCGTGCTGCGCGAGGCCGACGCCCAGCTCGCGATTTCGATCATGTTGTTCAGCGATCGCAACCGCTGGGGCGTGCTGCCCGCGATGGTGAAGGCCGCGCTCGCCGGCAACTACGAGGAGTGGTTCTGGTACGTGTTCCCGCCCGAGCAGGGGGTAGGCGCGGACTACCAAGCGTACGCCGCGATCTTCTGCACGGATCTGGGCGCGCGCCGGCCCGCCGCCGACTTCCTGCCCCAGCTCATGGCGATCGAGGCGCAGTACGCGAGGCTCGGCAAGATCGCCGAGATGAACCTGATGACGCGCACCTGCCACGCCTGGCCGGTCTCGGATCCGCCGATCTTCCGCAACGTGGCCGACAAGGTCAGCACGCCGATCCTGCTGGTCGGCAACGACTTCGACCCGGCGACGCCGATGAACTGGACGCGCAACCTCGCGCGCGCGCTCGGCATGGAGCGCTCGGTCGTGCGCTACCAGGGCGGCGGCCACACCGCGACCAGCATCGCGCTGCGCGGCGTGCCGTGTATGGACGCCGTGGCGCGGCGCTACCTGGAGGACCTCGAGGTGCCGCCGGCCGGGTTCTCGTGCCCGGCCCTGCCCATCTCGTGGGCGCCGCTGCCCTGACCTCTGGTACGCCGCACGCGCCGCGGCATTGACGTACACTGGAAGGGTGACTATCGATGCCGCGCGCTTTGCCATCGAGCGCGTCGCCGGATCGGGGTCGATGGGGACGGTGTTCCTCGCCCGCGACACCGAGACGGGCGCCGAGGTGGCGCTCAAGGTGCTCCGGATCGGCGGGCTCGAGGCGCGCTTCGAGCGCGAGGCGGAGATCCTCGCTCGGCTGGTGCACCCGCGGATCGTGAGGTGCCTCGGGACCGGGGTGACGGCGGTCGGCGAGCGGTTCCTGGCGCTCGAGTGGATCCAGGGCGAGACGCTGCGCGCGCGCATCGCCCGCGCCGGGCTGAGCGTTCACGAGGCGCTCGAGGTCGGGATCGCGATCGCCGAGGCCCTCGAGGCCGCGCACCAGCTGGGGATCGTCCACCGAGACGTCAAGCCGGGCAACGTGCTGCTGCCCGGCGGGCGGGTCGCGGACGCGAAGCTGGCGGACTTCGGCATCGCGCAGCTCGCCGGCGACGACCGCCGCGTGACCCGCACCGGCGACCTGCTAGGGACACCCGCCTACATGGCACCCGAGCAGCTCGAGCGCGCCGGTCGTGTCGGCCCCGCGTGCGACGTGTTCGCCCTGGGCGCGCTGCTGTTCGAGTGCCTGACCGGCCGTGCGCCGAGCGTCGCGCCGGCGACCAGCGCCGGCGTGCGGGTCGCGCGCCCGGAGCTGCCGGCCAGCCTCGCCGCCGAGGTCGACCGCATGCTCTCGTACGATCCGGCCCGCCGCCCGCCGGATGGCGCCGCGGTGCTCGCGCGGCTGCGCGCGGTGGACGCCTCGCACGTGCCGCCGCTCGGGCCGCCGGTGCGGGCGGGCCGTTCGTTCGCCGAGCTGCGCACCGAGGGATCGGAGCCCCGGCTCAGCGCGGCTGCGCGCGCGACCCTCGACGTGCTGGGCCGCCACGTGCCGCTGCCGCTCGCGGTGCTGCGAGCCCAGTCCGCGCGGTTCGGCGCGGAACTCGAGACGCTGACCTTCGAGGAGGTCGCCGCGATGACCACCGCGCTGGTCGAGGCCGTGGCGCGGTTCGCCGCGCCCGGACGCACGTCCACGGTGCTCGGCGACCTGCAGGCGCTGACGGCCGGCGCGCCGAGCACGCCGAGGAGTGAATCATGCTGAAGACCGTCCGGGTACCCGCGGCGCTGGCGCCCGCGTTCGAGATCGCGCAGGCGGTGGTCCGCCGCGAGTTCGCGACCATGGCGCACCACCCCGAGGAAGGCACGTTGCGGATCGGCGGCGAGCGCTACGTGCTGCTGCGCGCCGACAGCCTCTACCTCGGCTGGTACACCGCGCTGCGCAGCACGTTCGGCGACGAGGCGGCCACCGGCTTCATCTACAGCACGGCGCGAGAGATCGGGCGCAACGACGGCCTGGCGTTCGGCGAGAAGCTCGGCCTCAGCGAGGGCATCGCCCGCCTGGCGACCGGACCGGTGCACTTCGCGCACTCGGGCTGGGCGTTCGTCGACATCTTCCCGGACAGCGCGCCGACGAGCGACGACGCCTACTTCCTGCACTACAGCCACCCGAACACGTTCGAATCCGAGGTGCAGCGCGCGCGGCGGACCGAGGGCCCGGCCATGACCTGCCAGTTCAGCGCGGGCTACTCGGCGGGATGGTGCACCGCGGCGTTCGGCGTCGAGGTGCACGCGCGGGAGATCCACTGCCTGTCGCGGGGCGACGCGCTGTGCGAGTTCATCATGGCGCCCGCGCACAGGCTCGACGAGCACGCGGCGCGCCTGGGCTACGGCTCGTAGCAGCAGAACCGTCCGGTCTTGATCCGCTGGTCGAGCCGGCGGCCCAGGGCGGCGTCCTGCTCGGCGATCCGCTTGATCGCGTCGCGCAGGCACTTCGTGACGCTCTGCCGGAACCGCTCCGCCCGCTGGCCGACGCGGCGCGTGCGCCCGCCCAGGCCGAGGGCGCGCGCGAGCTCGGCGGCCAGGTAGGCGCGCTCGTCGTGCGCGGCGCGGGGCGCCCGGCCCTCCGCGATCCGCGCGTCGAGCTCGGCGAGCCGGGTGCGGTACTCGGACCGGGCGCGATCGTCGATGACCTCGCCCGCGTCGCCTTCGTCCGCGATCGCGGGGCCGCCGCACAGGCGCACCAGCTCGGCGGCGTGGACCATGCGGCCGGGCTCCCGCACGAGCTCGGCGAGGTAGCGCATGCCCTTGGAATCGGGGACGCGCAGCTCGACGGCGCCGGCCGAGACGTGCCAGGTCGCGCCGCGCAGCGCGATCCGGATCTCGCCCTCGGCGAGCGCGGCGGTGATGCGCGCGAGCACGCGCGGCATCTCGCCGGCCAGCGCGCGGGCGCGCTCGAGGTGGTCGCGCGCCTCGCGCCGGCCGGTCAGCGCGGCGAGCCGGCCGAGCGAGAGCGCCACCGGGCCGAGCAGCAGGGTCGCGCGGCCCTGCACCGCCACGCGATCGCCGAACGGCAGCAGCAGCGCGTACAGCCGATCGGCGGCGGCCAGCTCGCCGAGCCCGACGGCCAGCTCGGCGAGCGTGACCATCGTGCCGAGCCACAGCATGTCGCGCGGCACCGCGTCGAGGCCTTCGACGAGACCACGAAACAGCGCGCGCGCACCTTCGAGATCGCCGGCGCCGAACCGCACGTCGGCGAGCACGTAGCGCCAGCCGGTGAACCGCGGCGCCTCGGCGACGAGCGCCTCGATCCGCGGGACCAGCTCGGCGGCCCGATCCTGATCGCGGCGCACGCCCCAAAGCAGCAGCGTGTGGAGGGTGTGCGCATCGAACGCGCTGCCGGTGGCCTCGCCCGCCGCGCGCGCCTCGTCGCCGAGTCGCTCGGCCTCGTCGAGCCGGCCGCGCGCGTGCGCGAGCATCGCCGCGTGCACGCGCGCCAGCCAGCCCACCGTGG
>JBQCJR010000976.1:0-8661 GCA_051952595.1 Kofleriaceae bacterium | reverse complement strand
GATCGCCGGCACGCGCGGCCTGCTCGGCGTTGGAATCGGCATGTTGATCGCCGGCCGGCTCGGACGAGAACGCCGGATCGCCGCCGGCGCGGCGCTCGTTGTCGTGGGCGCGCTCACCTCGATCCCGCTCGCGATGGAGGTGTTCGGACGCAGCCGGATGACGCGCACGTAGCGCCCGGCGAGCGGTATCGTGCGGGTTCGATGGACGAGCGGACCCGCACGGCGACCAGCAAGTTCCTGAGCCTGGTGCTGCGCCACCAGCCGGGCGCGGTGGGGATCGAGCTCGACGAGGATTCGCGCGAACCAGGGCCACTCGGTCGAGGTCGAGCTGGGCCACGCGCCCGCCGAGCCGCCCGACGTGTTGTTCCACGGCACGGTGCGGGCCGCGCTCGACGCGATCCGCGCGCAGGGCCTCGTGCGCATGCAGCGCCACCACGTCCACCTCTCCGCCGACGAGGCGACCGCCTCTATGGTGGGAAGCCGGCGCGGCGCGCCGATCGTGCTGCGCGTCGATGCGCGCGCGATGCGCGCGGCCGGCCACGCGTTCTACTGCACGCCGAACGGCGTGTGGCTCACCGACGCCGTTCCGCCGCAGTTCCTGACCGGGCTCGACCCGGCGAGCGCGCCGTAGCCGCCGGGCGGGTGCTCCGCGCTTTGCCGCATCGATTCACTTCGTGGCGGACGGGACGCTCGGCGGAAGCAGTCGTCGCTCGTCCACCCGCTCCAGGGCTCCAAAGCCGATCTTCTCCATGATTCGACGCGCCAAGCCGGGCCACACGCGCTGCACGAGCAGCAGCGAGCCGTTGCCACCGGCGAGCAGCTCCGGGCGCCTTCCCTCGAGGAAGTGGACGAACTGATCGGCGACCCAACGAGGCTCGAAGATCTTGGGCAGGTTGAGCGGCATCTCTTTGCCTGACTCGGTGTTCGTGTGTGGCGGGCTGAAGATCCGTACGTCGATGCCCTGCGAGCGCAGCTCGGCGCGGAGCGTGCGGGAGAGCATCACGACAGCCGCCTTGGCTGCGTTGTAGGCCGCCGTCCCCGGCATGGCGACGTAGCCCAGGGTGGAGCTGAAGTTCACGATGGTCCCCGAACCCTTGCGGAGCATCGACGGAACCACCGCCCGCATGACCCGATCGGCGCCGAGGACGTGCACCTCGAACATGCGTCGCACGAGGTCCGGATCGGCCTCTCGCCACCGGCTCATGGCGCCACCGTTCCCGGCATTGTTGACGAGGACGTCGATGGCTCCGAGCTCCTGATCGACGCGGTCCACAGCGGCTGTCACGGAGTCTTCGCGCGTCACGTCCATCTGGACCGCGAGCGCTCGAGTCCCGTACTCGTGCGTCGCGGCTTCGAGCTTGTCGAGCGATCGAGCCGCGAACGCGACCCGTGCCCCCTTGCGAACGAGCGCGCGAGCGATCTCGAGCCCGATCCCCGTCGACGCACCGGTGACGAGGACCACCTTGTCGTGAAGTTGCATCTACTCCTCCTTGCGTTTGCCACGCGACGAGCCATCGAGCTCTCGCCGCGCTCTGCGTATCCAGCGGAGCTCCATGTCCACCCACTCGACGCCATGGTCGACGGACAGCTTCCAGAGCAAGGCTTCTCGCTTGGAGCGCGCGAGCGAGAAGATCTCCGGTGCGCTCGCCCTCGCCGCGTACTCCTTCCGCGTGGCTTCGAGTGTCTGCTCGTACGCGGCCAGAAC
This sequence comes from Kofleriaceae bacterium, assembly GCA_051952595.1. GTDB lineage: Bacteria > Myxococcota_A > Polyangia > Haliangiales > Haliangiaceae > JABFXX01. Next base: position 6,956 of record JBQCJR010000976.1, on the reverse strand, counting down.
CTGATCGAGCACTTTCGGCTCCACCTCGGCGGCGAAGACGAACTTGAGCAGCAACGGATGCCGGAGCTGCAGCGGCTCGACGGGCGCGCATAGCCATGCTTCGAGCTCCGCCTCGCCGGTCTCGGTGAGGCGGTAGATCTTGCGATCGGGCTTGCCGTCACCAACCTCTCGCTGAACCTCCACCTTTCCTTCGTCCGTGAGTGCGTGGAGCTCTCGATAGATCTGGCTCTGGGTCACGCTCCAGAACGACCCGACGGACCCCTCGAACCGCTGTCGCAGTACGTACCCGCTCGTGGGCTCGAGCCGGAGGAACCCGAGGATCGCCGCTCGAAGTGACACGAGAGTCATATAACACTTGTATCATATCAGATCAACAGGTCGCACGATGGCTCGTCCAGGCGTGGCCGCTCGGGCGTCAGCTGCCGGAGCGCGCCGCGACCGGGGCCGGGCGCTGGAACGACGCGAGGAAACGCGCCGCGAGCGCCTCGTCGCCCTCGAGCCGGAGCGCGCCCGCGCGCCGCGCGCTCGCGAGGTCGCGATCGCCGAACGCGACCTGGCGGAGGCACACCGCGTCGGTCTCGATCGCCGCGTCGTGGGGCTCGCACGGGCCGCGGACCACCTGGAGCTGGTGCTTCGACACCACGGCGCTGAATCGCTCGATGCCGAGCACGACGACCCGGAGTGGCAGGCGTTCACCGCCGAGAACGCCCGCAACCGCGGCGGCCTGCTGCTGTTCGGGCGGGTCACCTACGAGATGATGGCGAGCTACTGGCCGACGCCGCAGGCGACCGCGAGCGCGCCGGCGGTGGCCGAGGGGATCAACGCGGCGCCCAAGGTGGTGTGCTCGCGCACGCTCGAGCGCGCGGCGTGGCACAACACGCGGGTGCTCCGCGGCGACCTCGCCGACGAGGTCGGCCAGCTCAAGCGCGAGCCCGGCGACGGCATCGTGGTCATGGGGAGCGGCACGATCGTCGCGCAGCTCGCGCGCGCGAACCTCGTCGACGAGTACCAGATCATCGTCAATCCGGTCGTGCTCGGCGGCGGGCGCACGCTGTTCGAGGGCCTCGAGGACCGGCTCCCGCTGAGGCTGACGCGCTCGCGGACGTTCGGGAACGGCGCGGTCCTGCTGTGCTACGAGCCGGGCAACGCCTAGCTCTGCTGCCAGGTGAACCCGGCGTAGCGATCGCGGAGCTCGGTCTTCTTGAACTTGCCGGTCGAGGTGCGCGGGATCGCCTCGACGAACTCGAACGCGTCGGGGACCCAGAACTTGACGAAGCGCTGGGCCAGCAGCTCGCGGAGCTCGGTCTCGCTGACTTCGGCGCCGGCCTTGCGCACCACCACCGCGAGCGGCCGCTCGCTCCACTTGGGGTGGGGCAGGCCGATCACCGCGGCCTCCTGGACGGCGGGGTGGTCCATCAGCGCGTTCTCGAGCTCCTGCGACGCGATCCACTCGCCGCCGCTCTTGATCAGATCGGCCATGCGATCGGTCAGCCGCACGAACCCGTACCCGTCGACGTTCGCGACGTCGCCGGTGCGGAAGTAGCCATCGGCGGTCCACCGCTCGGGCGACGTGGCCTCGGCCGGGCCGGATCGCCCCGGATCGGCCGAGACGTAGCGCGCGGCGATCCACGGCGCGCGGATCAGCACCTCGCCGCTGGTCTTGCCGTCGCGCGGCACCACGCCGGCCTCGTTGCGCACCTCGAGCTCGACCAGCGGCGGCGGCACGCCTTGCTTGGCGCGCAGCGCGTAGCGCACGTCCGCGGGCTCGTCGGCGGCCTCGGGCGGCAGCCGCGACACCAGGCCGACCGGCGACGTCTCGGTCATGCCCCACGCGTGCAGCAGCCGCAGGCCGAGCGCGTCGAAGTCGCGGATCAGGCTCTCCGGCGCGGCGGCGCCGCCGACGATCATCGTGACGTCCGGCTGGAGCTTCCAGCGCGTGGGCTCCTTGTGGAGCGCCTCGCGGATGCCGATCCACAAGGTCGGCACGCCGGCGGCCACGGTGACCCGCTCGCGCTCCATCAGATCGAGCAGGCTGAGCGCGTCGAGGTGCGGGCCGGGATACACCTGCTTGGCGCCGACCAGCGCGGCGGTGTACGGCAGGCCCCACGCGTTGACGTGGAACATCGGCACGACCGGCATCAAGCTGTCGCGGCGCGACAGCCCGAGCGAGTCCGGCAGCGCCGAGACCAGCGAGTGGAGCAGCGTCGAGCGGTGGGTGTAGACCACGCCCTTGGGCCGCCCGGTGGTGCCGCTCGTGTAGCAGGTGCCGAGCGCGTCGTGCTCGGCGAGCTCGGGCAGCCGGGTGTCGGCCGGCGCGCCGGCCAGGAACGCCTCGTACTCGGCGGTGCCGACGACGATCACGCGCTCCGCGCGACAGGCGGCTCCGAACTTCTGGTACAGCGGATAGAGCACCTCGTCGATCAGCAGGATCCGATCGCCGGCGTCGTTCGCGATGTACGCGATGTCGTCGGGGTGGAGGCGCAGGTTGAGGGTGTGCAGCACGCCGCCGGACAGCGGGATCCCGAAGTACGCCTCGAGGTGCTCGGCGTGGTTCCACATCAGCGTCGCGACTCGATCTCCCTTGCGGATCCCCGCCGCGACCAGCGCGCGCGCGAGCGCCTCGGCGCGCCGCATGACCTCGCCGAGGGTGCGGCGATGCACCGATCGGTCGGGCCGGCGCGACACGACCTCGACGTGGCCGTAGACGTCGCGTGCGCGCCGTAGCACGACATCGAGCGTGAGCGGGAATGGCATCATGGTGTCGAGCATGGCTTCGAGCGTAGCCGAACCGGCGGCGCGCGGGGCATGCTGTCGTGGTCTCCGATGTCCACCGAGGCCGTGCTGCTCGCCGCGATCGCCGAGAACCCCGACGACGAAGCCGCCTGGCTGGTGTACGCCGACTGGCTCCAGCAGCGAGGCGATCCACGCGGCGAGCTGGTCCAGCTCGAGAGCGCGCTCGCCGAGATGGACGACCTCGACGAGCGCCGCCGCTCGACGACGATGCGGATCCGCGAGCTGCGCGAGGCGCACACCGCGGCGTGGCTCGCGCCGTACCGCGCGCTCGAGGACCGTGGCGTGTGGATCCAGCTCGATCGCGGGATCCCGAGCCGCGTCCGCGGCACTTCGCGCGCGCTCGCGGCGGCCGCCGCGGACATCATCGCGCTGGCGCCGTTCGTCACCGGGATGAGCGTCGAGGTCGGCGAGCTCCGCGAGCTCGATCCGCTCGCCGGATCGCCGCTGCTCGACCGGCTGCACGCGCTCGAGCTGGCGCACTACACGCCGGTGCGCCCGACCGGCTGGGCCGCGCTCGGCGCGTTGCCCGAGCTGCGCGCGCTCGCGCTGTCGTCGATCGCCGCCGGCCCGGCCGACCTCGAGGCGGTGCTCGCCGCGCCACACGCGCCGCGGCTGCGCTCGATCGTGGTCTCGACCTGCCGGCTCAACCGCGGGGCGCTCGAGCCGTTCGCGCGGATGCGCTGCGCGATCCGCCACCTCGACCTGCCGGGGCATCACCAGGGCGCGCGGCTCGGCGAGCTGGTCGGCGGCACGCCGGCGTTCCACGGCCTGGTCAAGCTGCGCATCCCGGGCAACGAGCTGGGCCGCGCGGGCCTCGCCGCGATGCGGCCGGCGCTGCGCCAGGTGGAGTACCTGGACGTGCGCGGCAACGATCTCGAGGTCGACGACGTCGCCGGCCTGCTCGATGACGCCGTGCTGCCGCGGGTGCGCGAGCTGTGGATCGGCGGCAACGCGCTCGACGACGCGCTCGTCGAGCGGCTCGTGTCGTGGCCCGGCGCGGCCCGCCTCGTGCGCCTGAACCTCGGCAACGCCGGGATCACCGCGCGCGGCGCGCGGCTGCTCGCCGAGGCGGCGCCGCTCGCGAACCTGCGCTCGCTGGTGCTGTCCGGCCCGCGGTTCGACGCCGGCACCGAGGCGGCGCTGGTCGGCTCGCCGCACCTCGCGCGGGCGCGGATCTACGCTGGCGATCGCACGCTGTCGCGCAAGCCGGCCGCCGGGCCCGCGAAGCGCCGCACCAAGCGCGGCTGATCCGCGGCCGCGGGGCGGGGCTCGATAGCGCACGTCGGCCGCCGCGCCTGCGACGCACGAGGCCGCTGATTCCGCGGCCCGGCGCGCCGCTCGCTAGAACACGTTGCCCGACGCGCCGGTCGCGCCGGTCACGCCGTTCGGGACGCCGCCGCTGCCACCGGTGCCACCGCTGCCGTGGGACAGGGTGTTGCCGGTCGCGTCGACCGCCGACGAGCCGACGCGGTAAACGGCGTACGACGGGCCACCGGCGCCGCCGCCACCGCCGCCACCGCGACCACCGCCGCCGCCGTTACCGCCGGCGCCGCCAGCGCCGATCTCGCCTGGGCACGCAGCGGCGCCTGGGCCGCCGCCGGCGCCGGTGCCGCCGCTCCCGCCGATCCCGCCGGCGCCGCCGTTGCCGCCGCCCGCCGACGAGATCGAGTTCGCGAACAGCACGAGGCCGTTCGAGTCGATCACGAACACGCCGAACGAGCCACCGCCGCCGGAGCCGCCGGTGCCGTTCTCGCCGCCGCAGCCGCCCGCGCCGCCGCCGCCGCCGCCGTTGCCGGAGCCGTCGTTGACGAGCCACCCGCCCTGGCCACCGGCACCGCCACCGCCACCGCCACCGTTGCCGTGGATGCCGAACCCGCCGGAACCACCGGCCGCGCTCGACCAGAAGCCGGCGAGCACCGCGCCGCCGCTGCCGGCGGAGCCCGACGCGCCGGTGCCGCCGGTCGCGCCGTCGCTGCCTCGATTTCCCGGCCTGCCCGGATCGCCGCCGCCGCCGCCGGTGCCGCCGGTCGTGCCGCCTGCGCCCTGCGAGCCTGCGAGCCCGGCGTTGGAGCCCTCGGTGCCGCCGCGTCCGCCGTTGCCGCCGGTGCGGCCGCACGCGCTGGTGCCGCCGCTGCCGCCGGCACCCCAGTTGGCGCCATCGCAGCTGCCGCCGCCGCCGCCGAACCCGCCGTTGCCGTTCGCGCCGATCGCGCCGTTCGCGCCGATCGAGCCGAGGCCGGCCGCGCCGGCGGTGATGATGTTGTTGCGGAGCGCCAGGCCGCTGCACCGGGTGCAGTACACGGCGTAGTTGCTCGCGCCGGTCGAGGTGGTGCTGGTGGTCTCGATCGTCAGCTCGTCGACCACGGTCGGCGCGGTGATATCGACGCCCTCGAGCGCGGTCATCCGTCCGTTGCCGAGCGTCGACGACCGGATCGTCGAGACGTACGCGTTCGAGCGCTTCCATTGGTTGCTGCGCGAGAAGCCGCCGTAGATCGAGATGCCATTGCGCAGGGTGACGCGGCCGACGTAGACGCCGTTCGACACGTAGACCTGGGTCTTGCCGACCGAGGCCGCGCGCGCGAGCCCGCCGTTGATCGTCGCCATCGGCTGCTCCTTGGTGCCGGGCGCCGCGTCGTCGCCGTTGGCCGCGACGAAGATCGCCGCGGCGGCGTCGCCGTCGATGCCGTCGCAGTTCGAGTCGGTGAAGTCGTCGTCGGGCAGGTCGGGGCCGGGCACCAGGACACACGCGTACTCGCAGCCGTTCGCGGGGTTGCCGTCGAGGTCCCAGTGGTCGGGTAGGCAGCCCTCGAACGTGCAGCCGCCGGCCGAGCAGCCGACGTTGGAGTGCGGGAACACCGTGTTGCAGTCGGTCGCGCAGCTCCCGCAGTGCAGCGGATCGCTCGACAGATCGATCTCGCAGCCATCGGCGTCGAGCCCGTTGCAGTTGGAGAACGGCGCGTTGCACGCGCTCACGAAGCAGTGGCCGGTCGTGCAGCCGGGGACGGCGTTGGGCAGATCGCACGCCGCGCCACACGCGCCGCAGTGCAGCGGATCGTTGTCGAGCGAGATCTCGCAGCCGTCGGCGGCGACCCCGTTGCAGTCGCCGAACGCGGTGTCGCACTGCACGACCTGGCAGCTGCCGGCGTCGCAGGTCTCGCTCGCGTTGGGGAGCGCGCACGGCAGGTTGCAGCCGCCGCAGTGCTGCATGTTGTTCGAGGTGTCGGTCTCGCAGCCGTACTGCGGGGTGCAGTCGGCGAAGCTGCCGGTGCAGCCGACGACCTGGCAGGTCGAGGCGGCGCAGGTCGCGACCGTGTTCGGCGCGGCGCACGACGTGCCGCAGCTGCCGCAGTTCGCCGGGTCGTTCGCGAGATCGATCTCGCAGCCATCGGAGGCGACCCCGTTGCAGTCGTTGTACGGGGTCACGCACGCCGAGACCTCGCACTGGCCGCCGTTGCACGCCGGGATCGCGTGGGCCGGCGCGCAGACCGCGTTGCACGCGCCGCAGTTCGCGATCGAGTTCGCGATGTCGGTCTCGCAGCCGTTGTCGGGGCTGGCGTCGCACGCCGCGAACCCGGCGGGGCAGCCGGCCATCTGGCAGTCGTGGCTACACACGCCGTCCTCGATCGTGTTGCCGTCGTCGCACACCTCGACGCCGGCCCACACGTGGCCATCGCCGCACGATGCCGCGAGGCAGTTCCAGAGGCACGCGTCGGTGTCGTCGGTGTTCATGTCGTCACACGCCTCGACCCCCGCGTGCACGAAGCCATCGCCGCACGACGCGGCGACGCAGGTCGACAGACACGCGTCGGTGTCGTCGGTGTTGCCGTCGTCGCAATCCTCGCCCTGCTGGACGATGCTGTCGCCGCAGGTCGGCAGCGCACAGTGGTTCGTGCACTCGTCGTTGTCGATCGTGTTGCCGTCGTCGCAGCCCTCGCCCTTGTGCAGGATGCCGTCGCCGCACTTGGGCAGCTTGCACGCGTTGGTACAGCCGTCGTTGTCGACGGTGTTGCCGTCGTCGCACTCCTCGCCCCTCGAGGTCTGGACGATCCTGTCGCCACACGCGGGCGGCGGCGGGGGGATAGCGGCGGCGATATAAGCGAAGGGCGGCGGCTAGGCCACGGGACCATAAGGACGGGGGGTATCACACCCCGCGGGCCAAATGA
>JBQCJR010000975.1:0-4386 GCA_051952595.1 Kofleriaceae bacterium | reverse complement strand
GAGGCGCTCTCGGCGCGTCGCCAGGACGCCAGCGTGGAGCGCGCCAAGGCAAAGATTGCGCAATGCATCGAGTTGGGCGGCAACGTCGAGCCGATGCTCGCCTCGTTCGAGAACGTGCGCGCGCTCGTGCAGTGACTCACTACCTCGGCTCGCGGCGGGAACTCGCGGAAGCCAGATGCGGCGATGAGCGCGAGCTCCTTCGGACCGACAGGGCGATAGAGGAGGCGGACGGGAGCAGTCATGACCGTCGACATGAGAGCAACTGGCGCCGAAAACGAAAGAGGCTGCCGAAGCAGCCTCTTAGGTGGTGGAGATAAGGGGGATCGAACCCTGGGCGCGCAGATCGGAATCTTCAACTGATTCGCGAACCTGCAATGACAACAACGGTTTGCGCGCCATCGATTCTCCGGTTGGTCCCTTCTGTCTCCCGTCGTTTTCGTGCTTTGTGGCAGCCACGTGGCAGCAAAGGTTGGTGCCCGCTGGTGCCCGCTGGTGCCTCCTGATGCGACTTCCTACACCCGGGCAAATCGCGCGACGAATTGTGCGGGGGCTTTCGTCTCTTGGAGCCTGGGCTGGTGCCGCGATGGCGTACTATCGAGGCACAGAGTCACGCCATGGGCTCGGCGGGCCATCTGAGCCCGGCTCGCTGCGCTCGAAGATCGCTGTGACCTTGGACCTCAGAATTCTACATAGCCAGCGTCCTCCCATGGACGGCACGTTGTTAGAGGTCCCGCTGGGGCGCCGCGTGCGCGGGAGCGAGCGAGATGATGTCCGTGCCCGTCAAGCGTGGGCCTCCAACTCGCCATTCTTTGTCAGCCCTCCTGCGGTTCCACTTGATGTACCCATCGTGGCAGTAGCGGCTGCAACAGCGGTTGGCTTCGCGGTTGCAGCGCTCGATCTGTAGCTCTCACGCGTAACCGCGTCGCTCACCGCTCTAACGAGATCGTCCATCACCAGATTCACGGCTTGCTCCAACCCGGCGTAGTCCTTCTCGGTGAGGCCTCCGCGTTCACTGCCGTGAGCCACAGCGTTTCGGCGGTTCAGCAGCTGGTTGAGCGCGCCGGCCCATGGATCTGCCAGCGCGGGGTCTAGGCCGATCCTAAAGAATATCTTCTTCAGCACGACTGGCTTCAGGTTCGACTCCGTGTCGACCAGGTGATCGGCATCCATTCGAACGGGACGCTGTGCGACTTGCCACGCGACCTCGAGAAACTCACGCTCGCGAGCAAAGCGATGGAGTGCGGCATCGTCGGGAAGCGCGCGCACGAACTCCTTGCACTTCTTCTCTGTGTTGCGCAGGGCGAGAAAGACCTCTGAGATGGACGCGGCTCCGATGGCAGGAACAGCCTCGTGGATCCGAAGCCCGAGAGCGTTCAGTCGGTTCACGTACATTGAGAGGATCGCCTTCGTTGCCCCCTCAAAGTGGGCGTAGAGCATCACTACCAATCCCTTCCGGGCGGTGCGTTTCTTCTCTTCGCTTTCGAGTGCGGCGACCTGATTCCGGAATAGCCGCATCTCGCGCTCGCGCCACTCGCGCTCCTCCTCAATCTCCGCGCGGAGCGCGGCAAGATCTACAGCAGGCATGATGTGACTCGCTGGCGAACGAAATCCACACGTTGCTTCAATGCCGCTGCATAGTTCTTGCCGCCGCCCTTCGTGAGTTTCTGGAACTCTCCATCCACCTTGAGTTCGTGTAGCGCCTTCTTGAACGCCGCCTTGAGCGACTCATCGGCGGCCTCAAGTCGATCGAGGCATGGTTGGATTCCAATCGTGATCGCCTCGAAGTGGAGCGCGGAGAAGTAACCCTGTGGCTTGCCCTGTCGATTGAAGCCCGAGAAAACACTTTCCCCTAGTGCCTCGTTGAGAACGCGAAAGGTGTCGAGGAAGGCCTTTCGTTGGCTGGGGTAGTCGAAAGGGGCTTTCTTGTCTGCATCTGGATCCGAGACGGCTTCCATGTACTCGGTGAGGAAGGCGCCAATGTCCTTCTCGTAGTCATCTAACTTGTTCCGCAGCGCAAAGAAGCGCAGCGCGTACTCCTCCATGTACATCTTGTCGCGCTTTTCGTCGGTGAGCGCGGTCATGCATGATTCGTAGTTCGGGTCCTTCACAACCTCCTTAAGGAACTCGTTGAAGGTGTTGTCGAGGAGCCTGATCGTGCAGTTGCGGATCTCTTGAGGGCTGAGCAACTCACCGCCCGTGTTCAAGCGCTTGAACATGTGGTAGCGGAGGCGTTTGTCGCTCTCACGTCTTAAGACCTCCATCCGAATGAAGTGGCGCTTGAGTTTGATCTGGAGCGCTTGTGGAAGTTTGCTGTAGGTCAGGCCATTGAGTTCTGGGAGAACATCGCAGTCCTGCAATCGGAGCCACTGTTCGGGCTTGTCGGTGGAAGCGTCGGCGGCATCGGCTGCCTGCGCGCCATCGGACTGGGGAGGTAGTTCCCCGCGGAAATGAAAGTATGAGGAAATGCGTTGGAGACCATCGATGAGCTCGTAGATGCCGTCCTGGATCTCGATGACGTAGATCGGCGGGACGGGAAGCTCTAAGACCAACGACTCGATGAACTGGGATTGCTTGCTTTCTGTCCAGCGGAAGAGGCGCTGGAAGTCGGGGCTGATGATCAGCTCCTTGTTCTTGTGCATGTCGAACAACTCGTTGAACGAGACGTCGACAGCCCGTGTGCGTACGCGCGCGAGCGCGCCATCCACGGACTGGATGAGTTCGGACGGGGAGAGCTGAACGGGCTGCGTGATCATGTCACCTTCTCCAGAGCGACGACCGCCTCTTGGTATCGTGTGGTCTCACGATGCCGAAGGGACCGTGAGTTGATTTGGGTGAGAGAATGCTGGACGTTTGTCGATCCCACGACCGCGGCACGGAACCCGAGGGCCTCGCCCATCGAGACATAGAGCTGCGGCAGCGCGATCCGCACGTCCTTGTAATAGGAGGTCTGTACGACCAGGACGGCCATCGCGCCGGGCTGCATGACCCGTCGGAGTTCCTGAAGCGATCGATCGCAGTCGTCGAAATACTGCCAGTACGTCTTGTAGTAGTACGACGACGAGTCGCGGCTTTTGTGCTTTCGTATCCGCGTGAGCAAGCGACGAAGTGAATCGGGCCAACTCGGACGAGGATCCGCGATATCGTCGGACCGGATGATGGGAGCCCCCATGCACCGCTTCCGAAGGTCGACGAAGCTGTCATCCGTGCGCGCGAGGCCGAGCGCTGCTAACTCGAAGGACGTGCTGATCACGTAGTCGATTCGGGTGCAGTACGGGGGCGACGTGAGTACGAAATCGACGCTAGCATCTGCCATCGGCAGCGCGCGCGCGTCGGCCACGATCGCGCCTGAACGCGTCCCCGTCGCGGCGGCATCTAGCGCAAGGTCCGTGGCCATCCGTTGGACATAGTCGAGCCAACGCGAGCCCAAGATCTGGGCCGATCCCGTGTGGGGTTTCTCGGGCTTGATCCAGGTTGGGTTGGTGGACGTCTTCAATGCGGCCATCGCGCGAGCCGCACGCAGGAGCGCGAGCAGTAGAAACGATGCCAGCGGTGGCGTGCCTCCGTCACGCAACGCGAGAGGCTGCGCGGAGGTATCCGTCGCCAGGTCCGAGATGATCGCCGCCTCGATCCTGCGGTACTGCCGAACGACGGTAGGATGAAGCCAGCCCGTGAGCGCGTCCGTGCATGCTTGGTTCGAATCGTCGTTTGTGGTGGATGCGACGATCCGTCGGGCCAGGCCGCTCGCATGTTCAGCATCCCGAGCGCGCGCCAGTTTCGCGTTTGCGACGAGCGCGGCGACGGGATTGATGTCGAAACCGATCGCGCTGAATCCTAGCTGATCGGCGACATGCGTTGTGGTACCGGAGCCGTTCCAGGGATCCATGACCGTGGCGCCTCGGGCGAGCCCGGCCTTGGAGAGAACGGATCTAGCAAAGGCTTCAGAGAAGCCCGCGTAGTACGGGTACCAGGCGTCCAAGCCAACGCGCGGCCTGCGCTTGGCATTCAACTCAGCTCCAAGCGAACGTAGGGAATCGAGTGTTGGCGACATCGGTGCCTAGTCGCGCTCGAAGTTGGAGGAGGTGAGATTGATCCTCAGCCGGGCCACTTTAGTCTCCGGGCGCATCGTCTTCCGAAGGTAGCCGATCGATCTGATCAGGTCGGCCCGGATGGACGTGTTTTCACGGGGTTGTGTGTGGGATACGTTGCCGATCCCCATGGCCTCCCGGCAAGTCATCGATGACCTCGAACGGATTGTGGCGTGGTACCTCGTGACGGCGTTCGGGCGTTGGGAGGGGCCGGGCGTTCGTCCGTTCTACGCAGACCCGACCAAGGTGGGACGGTTCGCCGTCGACGTCGACGCAGTCGCCGCTCGCGATCCCGACGCGC
>JBQCJR010000974.1:0-4032 GCA_051952595.1 Kofleriaceae bacterium | reverse complement strand
CGAGATCGATCGCGGGGGCGCCGATCGCGATGCACAGCTCGGGGGCGAGCGGCGCGCCGCGTTCGACGACGGCGCCCGCGGCCTCGCCGGTCGTGGCGAACGCGCCGAGCCGCGCCGCCGCGGCGCTGCCGAGCAGCTGACCGCCGAGCGCGTGGGCGAGCCGCGCGGCGCCGCGCGCCAGCTCGGGATCGCCGGCGAGCTCGTCGCCGATCGCGATCGCGACGCCGCTCGGGCGCTGCGGATCGGCGGGCTCGCGATCGAGCAGCTCGATCCTCGGATCCGGGTCGCCGCTGATCGCCAGGACGAGCAGGTCGACATCGAGGTCGTCGCCACCGCCGAGCGCGGGAGGCGCGGCACCCACCAGCACCACGGCCGCGCCGCCGTCGCTGGCCCGGACGTATCCGCCGTCGCGATCGCGCAGCTCGACGAGATCGCCGGGCACGGCGCGGGCGCGCAGCAGCAGGCGAGCGCCGATCCGGGCGCCGGTGCGCGGGCCGAGCTCGGCGGCGGACGGCGCGTCGGCGCCGAACAGCACGAGCCGGGGCCGCAGGTGATCGAGCACGGCCTGCCACGCCGCGCCGATGCTCGACCACAGCGGGGTGACCGGCGTCGCGGTGACCGCGACCACGACCTTGTCGGCGCCGGCGGCGGCGAGCTGGCGTTGCACGGCCTCGACGATCGCGAGGCGGCTGGCGGTGGTGATCCGGCCGGTCGAATCGGCGTGGCCACGCTCCGACGGATCGTGGACCGCGATCGCGGCGTACAGCGTGGCGCCCCAGGACGACGCGATCGCTCGCCCGGCGGCGAGCGCCGTCAGCGACGAAGGATCGGGCCGATCAGGCCGTTCGCCGTCGAGATCGATGTGGACCAGGACGGCTCCCACGCTGCCTCGGACGCTAGCCCGTGGTGGTCAGCGGGTCAACATTCCGTCTCATTCTCGCAGCTTGCAGCTAGCAACGCGGCGGCACCGCGAGCCGTGGACCTCGAGCTCCCAGCCATGTCGGGAGCATACGAGGCGCTCCCCGTCGACGAAGCCGTCGGAGATCCGGCCACCGTCGTGCGGGCACATGTCGTCCACGACGACGATCCGGCCGCTCTCGAGCGGGGCCACCGCGACCGGGCGCGCCCCATCGCGGGCGCGCACCAGGGCGCCGACCGGGACGTCGATCAGCGGGAGTGCCTCGAGCTGGGGAACCCCGTCATCGGGGTCGTAGCCGAGCTCGTCGACGAGCATGGCGCTGACCGAGCCCATGCAGCGACCCTAGCGGCCGGGTCTGACAGCGAGCCGCTCACAGTGGCGCGAGCGCCCGGGCGCGCAGGAAGTGGTCGGCGAGGACCAGCGCGAACATCGCCTCCACGATGGGCACCGCGCGTGGCAGCACGCAGGGGTCGTGGCGGCCACGCGGGGCGAGGGTGGTGGGCTGGCCGTCCGGGGTGACGGTCTGCTGCGGGCGCATGATCGTCGCGGTGGGCTTGAACGCGATCCGCAGGGTGATCGGCTCGCCGTTGGAGATGCCGCCCTGGATGCCGCCGGAGTGGTTCGTGGTCGTGCCGATCGTGCCGTCGGGCCGGCGGTAGAACGGATCGTTGTGCTGGCTGCCGGTGAGGTGGGTGCCGGCGAAGCCGGAGCCGTTCTCGATCGCCTTGGCGGCCGGGATGCTGAGCATCGCCTTGGCGAGATCGGCCTCGAGCTTGTCGAACACCGGCTCGCCCCAGCCGGCGGGCACCCCGCGCGCGACGGCGCGGATCACGCCGCCCACCGAGTCGCCGTCCTTGCGGGCGGCCTCGATGCGCTCGATGAACCGCGCCGCGGCGGCGGGATCGGGGCAGCGCACGTCGTTGGCGTCGATCGCGGCGCGGGTCGCGAGGGCGTCGTCGACCGCCGCGGCGATCCCGCAGACCTCGTCGACCCACGCGACGATCGAGATCCCCTGGTGCGCCAGGAGCTGCTGCGCGACGGCGCCCGCTGCCACGCGCGCCGCGGTCTCGCGCGCGCTGGCGCGCCCTCCACCTGCGACTGCGCGGATCCCGTACTTGGCGTCGTAGGTGTAGTCCGCATGGCTGGGCCGGTACGCCCCGGCGATGTCCTCGTAGTCGCGCGAGCGCGCATCCACGTTGCGGACGAGCAGGGCGATCGGCGTGCCGAGGGTGAGGCCGTCGAGCACACCGGACAGGACCTCCACCTGGTCGAGCTCCTTGCGCTGGCTGACGAGCCGACTCTGTCCGGGCCTCCGCCGATCCAGCTCGGCCTGGATCTGTGCGAGATCGATGGGGACGCGCGGCGGACAGCCATCGACGATGACCCCGAGCGCGGGACCGTGAGACTCGCCGAATGTGGTGACCCGGAAGCACTCCCCGAGGCTGCTGCTCATCGCGCGGAGTGTACGCTTGATCATGTGGATGCGATTGCTGGTTCTCGTCGCGCTCGTGAGCACTCCCGCGTGCTCCAAGGCGCCCTCCGCACAGCCGCCTGACCCGGACGAGACGCCGCCGCTCACCAAGGATCCGGATGCGGTATGGGACCGACCGGAGCTCCAGCGCTCCATCCCGCCGCCGCCCGGCATGCCGGAGGGCACCGGGATCAACCTGCCGCGCGATCGCAGGCCGGATGGCGGGTCGTGCCTCCAGGGCGACGACTGCAAGTCGGGCGTCTGTGAGGGCTTCGGTTGCGGCGAGGAGACGCCGGGCAAGTGCGTCCCGCAGGCGCGGGCGTGCACGAAGGACCTTCGCGAGTACTGCGGCTGCGATGGCAAGCTGTTCCTGGCGCCCGGCAACTGTCCGGGTGTGCGGTATGCCCCGCAGCGCGCGTGCCGGCGCTGATGTAGGTTTGCTGCGCAGCGAGCTTTCGCGTTAGTTTCGATGGGTTGATGGTCGACCCGGATCGCCGGCCCACAGCCCAAGACATCGAAGAGCTCATCGATCTCGTCCGGCGCGACCCATCGTCGCCGGCGTTCGTCGACCTGGGCGAGGCGTACCTATCGCTGGGTCGGCCGCGCGACGCGATCCAGGTGGGCAACCTGGGCCTCGAGCACGCGCCGGACCGCCTCGAAGGCCGCGTGATGCTGGCGCGTGCGTACCACGCGCTGCACCAGTGGAAGGAGGCGCAGGGCGAGCTGCTGCGGGTGGTCAAGGTGGACCGCTCGAGCCGCGCGGGATTCGCGCTGCTCGGCGAGGTGCTGCTGCGGCGTTCGGACTTCGAGCGCGCGGTGCCGGTGCTCCAGCACGCGCAGAACCTCGATCCGACGAGCCCGGCGATCCTGGCGATGCTGCGGCGCGCGCGGGCGGGCCAGCCGCTCGATCCACCGGCGCCGATCCCGCAGCCGGTCCCGCCGCGCGGCGAGACCGCGAACCCCCACGAGATCCAGCGATCGCGGCCGCAGCCGGCGCCGCACGCCGCGCCATCGGTGCCGACCGCCGCGCCGCAGATCCCGACCGCCGCCCCGATGGTTCCGACGATGGCGATCGAGCCGGTGGGCGAGCTGCGCGGCGATCCAACCGTCGCCGATCCGGCCCGGCCCAGTCCGGGCCTCACCCAGGGGCCACCACCGACGTTCGATCCGCCGCCGCGCAAGCCAGCGCCCGCGGCCGCGCCGCCGCCGATGAGCGTGGAGGGGATCCGGCCGCGGATCGTGTCGTCGAATCGCCAGCAGAACGCCGCGGCGGCGTCGCTGCGCCAGTCGGCCTCGGTCGGCGAGACGTACCTCAACGACCTGCTGACCGGCGGGCTGCTCGACGTCGCGGGCGTCCGGGTGCCGGACGTCGAGTTCGATCTCAAGCCGGATCGCCGGTGGGGCCGCTCGACGCGCCGCGCGTTCATCTTCCTGTTCGTCGTCCTGGTGCTCGGGCTCGGCGGCGGTGGCGCCTGGTACTGGTGGAGCGAGCAGCAGAAGGCCGAGGCGGTCGCGCGGCTCCAGAAGGAGTCCAAGACGGCGATCGGCGCGGGCGACTTCGAGGGCCTCGAGGCGAGCATCGGCAAGCTCAACGAGGCGCTCAAGAAGGACAAGTCGAACCTGCTGACCTTCGCGTACGTCG
>JBQCJR010000973.1:0-31395 GCA_051952595.1 Kofleriaceae bacterium | reverse complement strand
CGCCCGGTACACCGTGCCGAACGTGCCGCGCGCGACCAGCCGGTCGATCCGGAACCGCCCCGGCAGCACCGCGCCCGTCAGATCTTCTGGCTCGCCCGGCGCGCGCACGCGGGCCCCGCGGTTCGCGAGCTGCGACCGCCGGACGTCCCACAGCCCCGCGAGCGGCGGCGGCTGCGCCAGCGTCTCCGACGCAGTCGAGCCCTGGATGCGCGCCGTCGGCGCCTGCGTCTCGACGTGGCTCGTCAGGCTCGCCATCGTCACCGTTCCGGTCCGGGGATCGAGCGCGTCGCCACACAGCCCCGTGAGCAGCGCGTCGATCACCGGGTTGCCGTCCGCCGGCGCGTCCACCGCGATCACGTGGTGACCGCGGCGCGTGCCCAGCGCGCCCAGCCAGCCCGCCGCCGAGCCCTCGCCGCGCGCCGAGACCACCACCACCAGGTGCTCCGCCTTGGCGGCGTCGAGCCGATCGCGGATCCACGCCAGCGGCAGCGTCGCATCGTCCGGGTACTCGCGCGCCTGCGCGCCCGTCACCAGCGCCGGCATGCCGTGGATCTCGATGATCGTGCCCAGCAGGACGACCACCGCCGCGCGCACCGGCTCGGCGACCAGCTCGTCGAGGTGATGCTTGAGCGTCGCGCGATCCGGCGCGAGCCGCTCGCCCGCGGTGGCCGCCAGTCGACGGATCTGCCACGGCGCGCCCGTCGCGAGCAGCGCCTCGCCGATCTGCGCCAGCGTGTGCACCGCCGAGGCGTCGAGCGCCGGCGCGTTGGCTGCGCCGAAGCCAGCCACGAGCAATGCGGCGCCTTCCGGGCGTCGAGCGGCCATCCGGGTCCGATGCTACGTCAACCACGCCGCGACGCGCGCGGCGATCGTGGTCGACTGTTCGAGGTGAACGAAATGACCTGCGTTCGGAACGATCTCGAGCTCGCGCTGGACGAATCGCTCCGCGTCGCGATCGCTCGGCGGTAGAACGCACCCATCGGAGGCGCCGTGCAGCTGGAGCACCGGCGTCGCGATGATCCCCGACAACCTGCGCACCCGCGCGCGCATTCCCCCGATCGGTCTGACCATCGCGCGGTAGTAGCCCAGCGGCGCCGGCAAGCTCGCCGCCAGGCACCCGTGCAGCTCCTCGCGCCGCGCGTCGTCCAGCTCGAACCCCGGCGACCACGCCCGCCACAGCCGATCGATCAGCGCCAGCCCCCGCGCGCGCACGATCCGCTCCGCGCCCGGCAGCTGGAACAGCCCCATGTACCAGCTGCACCGCAGCTGCGCCGGCGACCGCATCTGGTGCAACAGCGTCAGCGGATGCGGCAGCGCGATCGCCACCGCGCGCCGTACCCGCTCCGGCGCGATCGCGCAGACCGCGTAGGTGATCGCGGCGCCCCAGTCATGCCCCACCAGATCGACCCGCCCGCCGAGCGCATCGATCATCGCGATCACATCAGCGGCCAGCGCCTCGAGCTCGTAGGGCCCCACGAGCGGAGACGGTGCATAGCCCCGCAACCACGGCGCGATCACCCGGTGCCCCACCGCCAGCCGCTCCAGCAGCTCCAGCGCCGTCGGCGGGTGGTCCGGGAACCCGTGCAACCAGAGCAGCGGCCGGGCCCCCCGATCGCCCAAGGCGAGCGCGTGGAACCGCCCGCCCGGCAGCGCGAGCTCGATGCGCTCGACCGAGATCATGGCCGCCCCGTACGTGCGTGAGTCATCGCGGCTCCATCATCGGTTCGGTGGTCGGGGCTCGTGCGGTGGTCGGGGTCTCGTGCGGAGGTCCGGGTCTCGTGCGGAGGTCCGGGTCTCGATCGGGTCATCAGTCGTGGTCATACGGTCGTGGTCTCGCGCGGCCTCGCGCCGAGGTCGGGCACCTTCTGTGCGGTTGCGCTGCTCTTTCCGTCCTCCGCTGGTCCACGCTGACCTGATCTCCACTCGAGGGGCCGCTACCCTCGCAGATGCGCGCGATCTGCGCCACCCACGCTCCGGCGAGTCGCATTCGCCACGCCAAACCGCAGCGCACGTATGCCCTTGGCAGCATCGGATCCACAGGGGGCGACGATCTCCCTACGTGTCGACTCCGCGCGCTCACGCCTCGACACCAGCACCTGCACCTCGACACGTCGCCCACGCGTAGACACACGCCGCAAACGTGGGGCCCTACATCGCGCTTGCCAGGTCGGCATTCGGGCGGGGGGCACATGGCCACTCACGTCGGGCCCTACACCGCCCGCGCGTGGACACCGTCCGCGCTGCGTAGGGCCCCACGTCCACAGCCCGCGGCCCCCGCGCGCTGAGTCCACTCCGTCGACAAGTGCCGCCCACGCGTAGCACCACGCGTACATCGCGCCGCCCACGCGTCGACACGTGCGCCCACAGATGCACCACGCGTAACATCAGCCACCCACGCGTCTACACGTTCCACCAGCGCGTCGACAGGTGCGCCTGCGCGCGGACACGGCGCCTCATCGAGAGCACAGGGAGACGCGCGCCGGTGGCCGTTGTACGGAGAGCCACCGGCCCACGCACATAAGCAGGTCCCAGCGTAGGGCCCCACGCGCAACCCGCCACACGTAGGGCCCCACGGCCCCGCGCGTAGACACAGGCTCCACACGTAGGGCCCCACGGGCCACGCGTAGATGCAGGCTCCCGCGTCGAACCCCACGCGCAGACGCACGTAGGGCCCCACGGCCCGCAGGTAGACACAGGTTCCCGCGTAGGGCCCCACGCGCTTGGTGCGCACGAGGTTCAGCCCCTGCGTCGACGGGCCGCAGCCGCGCGAGGCTGTCCGATACGCTGCGAACCGGATCCCGCCGCTCGCGAGAACTCACACGCTCAGTGGAGTCGCCTACGACGCAGCCTTGCGGTCCCCGGCGATCAACTGGTGCTCGACCAGCCGGTGGTACGTGCCCCGGCGGGACATCAACTCGTCGTGACGGCCCTGCTCGACCACGCGCGCGTCCTCGATCACCACGATCCGATCCGCGTCGCGCACCGTGCTGAGGCGATGCGCGACGATGATCGTCGTGCGGCCCGCCATCAGCCGGGACAGCGCGGCCTGGACGGCGGCCTCGCTCTCGGCGTCGAGATTCGACGTCGCCTCGTCGAGGATCAACACGCGAGGGTTGGCGAGCAGCGCGCGCGCCAGGGCGATCCGTTGCTTCTGCCCACCGGAGAGCTTGGTCCCGCGCTCGCCGATCACCGTGTCGTACCCATCGGGGAACCCGGCGATGAAATCGTGCGCGAATGCATCGCGTGCGGCCGCCTCGATCTCCGCTGCGGTCGAGCCCTCGCGACCGTACGCGATGTTGTCGCGAATGGTCCCGGAGAACAGCACGGGCTCCTGCGCGACCATCGCGAGCGACCGGCGCAACTCGCCGAGCGACAGGCGGCGCACGTCGATGCCCTCGAACCGGACCACCCCGGCATCGACGTCATAGAAGCGGTACAGCAGCGAGAGCACGGTCGACTTACCGGCGCCCGATGGGCCGACGAGCGCGACCACCTCGCCGGGCCGGACATCGAGATCCACGTCGCGCAGCACCGGCTGCCCCCGCCGCGACGGATACGCGAACGAGACCCCCTCGAACGAGATCGCGCCGCCACCCGCGGGCAAGCCGAGCGGCGCGTCGGGCTCGCGGATCTCGGGCACGGTGTCGATCACCGCGAACAATCGATCGGTCGCGCCGGCCGCGCGCTGCAGCGCCCCCCACAGGCTCGCCAGATCCGCGAGCGCACCGGCGACGATGAACGTGTACAGGAAGAACGACGTCAGATCGCCCGCGGTCAGCTCGCCGCGGATCAGCGCGCGGCCACCGAGCCAGATCACCGCGGCGACCCCGACGTATCCAGCGGTCATCGCCGTCGAGAAGAACCACGACCGCGAGCGCACCAGCGCGAGCGTCTTGTCGAACGCTTGCTCGACGCCGCGGCGGTTGCGACCGGCCTCGTAGCGCTCGCGCACGAACGACTGCACCGTCGCGATCGCACCGATCGATTCCTGGACCTGCCCGGACACCTTGGCGAGCTCGTCCTGCACCGCGCGCGTCATCCGCCGGATCTGCCGGCCGAAGTAGATCGTCGCGACGACGATCGGCGGCACGATCGCGAGCATCAGCAGCGTGAGCTTGACGTCGATCACGAACAGCAGCACCACACCGCCGACCATCTGGATCGAGTTACGCAGCGCCATCGACAGCTCGCTGCCGACGACGCCCTCGACCACGGTGACGTCCGAGGCGAGTCGACCGACCAGCTCGCCGCTGCGCCGATCGTGGAACCAGCCAAGCGGCAACGTCAGCACGCGATCGAACACCAAGCCGCGCAGGTCCGCCACGACGCGCTCGCCGAGCCAGCTCATCGAGTAGTGCCGCAGCCACACGAGCGCGGCGTTCAGCACGAACACGCCGCACAAGCCGAGCACGATCAGATCGAGATCCTTCGTGGTGCGAGCGCCCATCCCGACGTCGACCGCGAACCGCGCCGCCCATGGGTACACCAGGTTGATCGCGGACGCTGCAAGCAAAGCCGACACCGCCACCACGAACCGCGCTCGGTGTGGGCGGATCAGCGGCAGCAATCGCCACAACACGCCGAGTCGACGACGCTCGCGTGGCGCTCCGTCCTCGGCCTTGGGGTCGTCGACGTACGGGTCGCTCACCAGCCAGGTGCATAGCGCGCCCGACGCGCACAGCAAATCGACTTAGAGATGTAGTGAACCAATGAGTCCAGGATGGTGCTGGTGGCAGCGGGTGTTGTGCGCGGCGGCATGTCCTCAGGAGCGAGCCACACGGCTGACGAGCCGCGAGCCAGCGATGCCGAAAGACGGAGAGCTCCAGCGGCGAGCTCGATGCGCTGTGGCGCTCGCGCCGGCCGACGCGATCATGGGCGTGGTCGGCTCCGGCAACGCGTTCGCCATGATCGCTCGCGCGGTCGTCGTGGGTGCGGGAAATGTGCGAGGCGCGCCCGAGGTGACCGTCACGGCGTCGCCGCCGAACACCGACTGACGATCCCTGCGGCCGACGTCACTGCGCAGGTGCCGCAGCGGGAGGCTGCGCCGGCTCGGCATTGGATTTCGCGGCCGGCTCGGCCGGCTTCACGTCCTTGCCATCCGGTAGCAAGATCGCCTGATAGAACTGCTTGCGATCGAGGTAGCGCTTGGCGGCGACCTTCACGTGCTCCGGCGTCATGCGCGCGATCATCTGGCTCGGATCGAGCACGAGCGTCGGATCGTCGCCGTAGCGCGCCGCGTTCTCGAGCCAGCTGGACCAGAAGCTGTTCGTGCGCAGCGACGTCTCTCGCTCGCGCAGGAACGACTGCTTGATCTTCTCGAGGTAGCCCGCGTCGACGCCGTTCTTCGCGATCGCGGCGACCTCGTCGAGCGATGCCTGGATCAGCTTGTCCACCGCGTCGGGCGCGCAGCCGAACTGGATCGTGAACTGCCGCTCCTGATGCGGTGTGCGGCTGATGAACCCGCTCGCACCCACGCCGTAGACACCGCTCAGGTCCTCGCGCAGGATCTCGCGCAGCCGCATCGATAGCACCTGGCCGAGGATGAACATGTCGCGATCCTTGTCGCGGCTCCACGCCTCGTCGCCATGGAAGGTCATCAACACTCGCGCCTTGGGCTCCTGTCCGAAGCTCCAGCTCTTCTTCACCACGCCGCCGATCCTGCGCACGTGTAGATCGCGCTCCCTCTCCTTGCGGCCGTTCGCCGGCAAGCTCGCGAGGTAGGTTTCGACCAGCGGCCGGAGCTTATCGAGCTCGACCGCACCGACGATCACGAACGTGAAGTCGCTCGCATCGCCGAAGCGATCCTTGTAGAACGCGAGCGCCTTATCCGGATCGACCTTCGCGACATCCTCCGGCTTCGGTGCCTTGCGGCGGATGTTGCTCTTGTACAGCACCTCGCTCGAGCGCAGCGAGAACTGCACCTCGGGCACGCGGAGCTGGTTGCCGAGATGCTCCTCGACGTTCTGCTTCCATACCGCGATCAGCTCGTCGTCCTTGCGCGGCGCGGTCATGCGCAGGTGCACCAGCTGGAACATCGTCTCGAGATCGCGCGCGGAGCCCGCCGCATCGACGCCCTCGGTGGTCTCACCGATCTGCGCCGAAGTCGAGACCTGCTTGCCCGCGAGCACCTTGCCGAGCGTCTCGCCATCGAGCTCGCCGACGCCACCGATGCCCGCGACATCGTCGGCGAACCGCGCGTCGTTGAACTGCTTGCTGGTCGCCATCGCGAGCCCACCCGGCGAGCTCCCCGAGATCGAGACCGAATCGTTCTCGAAGTCGGTCGGCTTCACGATCACGCGGACGCCGTTCGACAGCTTCCATTCGGTCACGTCGATCGCGTCGATCTTGGACTCGCCGACGATCTTGCCGGGCTTCGGCGGCTGCGCCATCAGCGCGGTGGTCGCGGCCTTGTCCTGCCAGGGATCGATCTCCCCGCGCGCGACCTCGTCGATGATCGCGAGCACGCGCTCGCGGGTCGGCAGCGGCTTGCCGTCCGGCCCGGCGATCACGATCACGCGATTCTCCGCGCCGCCGTAGTTCTTCGCGAGCGCGTTCAGCTCGGCGAGCGTCACGGTCGGCAGATACTTGTGCGCCAGGTCGCGCTCGGCGACGCGACCGATCATGAACTCGTCCTCGAAGAAGTTGCGCGTGATCTCACTCGTGAACTCGCGACTATCCGAAGTCGACTCCTCGGTCGCACTCTGGTCGTACATCCGCGCGAGGTTGACGCGTGCGCGCTCGAGCTCGCTCTCGGTCACGCCATGCTTCTCGACGCGCAACACCTCGACGAACAGGCTGCGCAACGCGTCCTCGACGCGGCCCGACTTGACCTGCGCGCTGCGCGCGAACGCGTCGATCTCGCGCGTCATCCCTTGCACGCCCGCCAGCGCCATCGCGAACGGCGCCTCCTTGCGCCGCGAGAGCGACTGCAGCCGCTCGTTCAGGATCTGTTGATACACCTGCTCGACGATGATCCGGCGGAAGTCGCGCTCGGTCGCCTCGGGGCGGTGCGCGAGGATGTTGTAGACCGAGACCACCTGTCCCGGCATCTCGCGATCCGTCTCGATCGAGACACGCGTGCCGCTCGCCTTCGGCACGCCCGCCGCCGGGCGAGGCCGCATGTCGCCGCCGCTCTTCAGATCACCGAACTTCGCGACGATCTCCTTCTCGATCGCCGCGGGATCGTCGAAGTCCCCCACCGCGATCACCGCCATGTGATCCGGCCGGTACCAGTCCTTGTAGTAGCGCACCAGCGTGTCGCGCGGCGCCGTCTTCAGCGTCTCCGGCAGGCCGATCGTGATCCGCTCGGCGTAGCGCGAGCCCGCGAACAGCACCTTCACCTGCTTGTCGAACAAGCGCTGTCCCGCACCGCGGCCGAGCCGCCACTCTTCGAGCACGACCCCGCGCTCCTTCTCGACCTCCTTCGGATCGAACGAGACGTCGCCCGCCCAGTCGCGCAGGATATCGAGCCCCTTGGGGAGGTAGGTACCGTCGTCGGTCGGGACCTCCAGCTGGTACACGGTCTCGTCGAAGTTCGTGTACGCGTTGAGGTGCGCGCCGAACTTCATCCCGATCTTCTCGAGGAACTGGACGATCGCCGCCTCGGGAAATCGCTTCGTGCCGTTGAAGGCCATGTGCTCGACGAAGTGCGCGAGCCCGCGCTGATCGTCGTCCTCCTGGACCGCGCCGGTGTTCACCGCGAGCCAGAGGAACGCGCGCTTCTCCGGCTTGCTGTGCTTCATAACGTAGTAGGTGAGGCCGTTCGGCAGCTTGCCGCGCACCACCTTCGGCCACAGCGGCAGGGCGTCTGGATCGGCCTTCGCGACCTGCGCCGACGCGGCCACCGCCTCGGGAGCCGCCGCGCGCTGGGGTTCCGGCGTTCCTCTAGATCCGCATGCGAACAACGAGGTCAGCGCGATGGCGAGCAGGCGGTTCCTCATGACCGACGACATTGCCACGCCACCATCGAGCACGCACTCGCGTCTCACGACGAGCCCGAGCTCGGTGAGCCGCGGAGCGCGCTGCGTCTCGGCGCGCGGCGCAGAAAGGATGCAGTCGAGCGATCCGCGCGTATACGGTGGGGCACGGCGCGCACGCGCGTGCGCCGATGTCGCGGACGTGGTGCGCGTGTGGCGCGGCGTCTAGATGCGCGAGCCCCGGGCGCGCGTCGCGAGCCGACTGGGCACGACGATGCGTGGCGCAATATGCGCGATGCGCGATGTAGCCGATCAGACGACGACGCGCGCGCCGACATCGAACAGCGCTGCGAGCTCGTCTTCCTTCTTGGCGGCGTCGCGGCGGCCGAGCTCGATCAGCTCGTCCGCGAAGTCGCCGTCGAACAGCAGGTACGAGAGCAGATCGCTCTCGTGACGCGATTCGCCTTCGGCCAGTCGATGGATCAGCCGGCGAGCGAGCGTGCCGCTCACCCGCATTCGCCCGGCCGCAACGAACTGCGCCGCCAGCGCGCCGATGTCCTCGGAAGGGCGGATGTGCACGGCCTGGATCCGTCGAAGCGGCGCGCCGCGCAGACGCACCAGCTCGTGATTCATCATCGTCTCGAACTTGTCGCCAAACGATGCGTGGCCCGCCTCGAGGATCAGGTTGATCCGCTGCATCCGCTGCAGGTCGTACTCGGTGTGGTCGAGCAACAGCGCGTTCAACGCCTTGCCCGCCAGGAACAGCGGCTTCGGATACGCTTCGGTGCGCTCGCGCTGGAGCTGCTGCGGCTCCGGCGCGACGTGGCGCAATGACACCAGCAGCATCCGATCGGCGCCCAAACGGATCGCCGGCGACATCGGCGTGTTCTGGCGCAGTCCACCGTCGGTGAAGTACTCGTCACCGATCTTGACCGCCGGGAACAGCATCGGGATCGCCGCCGACGCGAGCACGTGGCGGGGGCCGATCCGGGCCGCGCGGTGACGCACGAAAGGATCCCGGCTCCACTCGCGCGGCACCGGTTCGGCGCTCGACAGGAACACGACCGTGTGGCCCGTACCGACGTGGGTCGCCGAGACCGAGATCGCGTGGAGGTGGCGCGCGCGCAGGCTCCGGTCGATCCCTCGCCACGGGATCACGCGGAGCACGAAGCGTTCGAGACCCGACGTATCGAGCAGCCCGCCATAGCGAAAGCTGCCCGGGGCCGGCGGTGGTGGATTGCCACCCAGCATCAGCTTGGCCGCGCGCAACATGTCGCGCGCGCGTAGACTGATCAGCTCCTCGATGCGCAGCGAACGCCACGCCGCGACTATCTGTTCGGCCTGCGAGTCCGGATCCGCGTGGGTCGCGGCGAGGAACGATGCGTTGATCGCGCCCACCGATGTACCCGTGATGATGTCGATCGGGACGTGGAACCCGAGCCGCTTCTTCAGATCCGTGCGCAGGTAGTGAATGATCCCCGCTTCGTACGCTCCTCGCGAACCGCCGCCCGACAGGACGAAGCCGATCTTCGGTCGAGACGAAGGGGCTTGCACCGCGACCATTGTACGCGCAACCGGGCGTGGCCGTAGCTGTCCAGACCACATGAAGCTCGCTGTCATCGGTCTGATCGTGGGCTCGGTGACCGCCGCCCACGCGCGAGCCGAGTTCGACGAATACGGTCGAGGAATCTCGCAGCGCCCGGCGCAACAGCTCTACGAGACTTCCTGCGATCTCGACGTGGAGCTCCGCGGTGCCGTCGCGACCGTCGAGCTCCGGCAGCGGATCTACAATCCTGGGCCAACCGAGCTCGGCGCCAGCCTCGAGCTGGAGCTGCCGCGCGGCGCGCAGATCATCGGCTTCTCGCTGCGCGGCAGGGCCGGCGACGAGATCGCGCTCCCCGTGGCCGCGAGCTCACCCACGATCGAGGGCACCACGCCGGGCATCAGCGGCGCCGATCCCGCCGTGCTCGCCCGACGCCCCGACGCCGGCGACTCCTATCACGTCATTCTCCAACCGATCGGTCCCGAGCGCGACGTGATCATCGCGACCCGGTATGTCGCGCTCGCCGAGCCTCGCGGCGGTGCGCTGCGACTCGTCCTGCCCGGCCGCGATGCCGGAAACCTCGCGCCGTGCCGCGGCGCCGTGCGCACGTTCGCCGGCCCAGGTGCCCGCGTGCGCAACGTCCGGATCGGTACGGAGATCGTTGCCCGGCGCCCCGCTCGATTCGAGCTTGCGGGGCACGATGTCGCGATCCAGGTCGAGCTCGACATCTCTGGCAAGCAACCCATCGCATGGACTCAGACGCAGCCACTCGCCGACGGCTGGAACGCCAGCGTCGTCACCGTGCTCGGCCCGCAACACGTCAGGACGGCCAACAATCGGCAGGTTGTGTTCGTGATCGACAGCTCGCGCAGCATGGAGCTCGTCGGGCGCCACAACGTCGCCAAGGTCGTCGCCCGCCTCGGTGCCGCGCTCCCGCCCAACAGCCAGCTCGAGGCGATCCTGTTCGATCGCACGCCGACCCGGGTGTTCGGCGAGCTCCGTCCCGCGTCGCCGGACAACATCGCGGTCATCGAGGCCGCGCTCGCGCGCCGTGGCGCCAGCAACGGCAGTGATGTCGCCGCCGCGTTCGCGCTCGCGCGCACCGCGCTCACCGGTGGGCGAGGCCAGGCGATGGTGATCCTGATCACCGATGGCGTGATCCCCGAGCTGGATGGCGACGCTCTCTCGCGCGCCCTCGACGCCAAGACCAGCACCGTCGACGTGCACGCGATCGTGCTCGATCCCGCCGCGACCCGCAGCCCGAGCGCCGCCACTCTGCGCGGTCCCATCAACCTGTACGGCGGCGCGTACGTGGAGGTCGCCGTCGACGAGCTCGATGACGCCCTCGCGACGATCGACGAATGGCTCCGCCCAGCGTGGCTCGAGCTCGCGCTCGGTCCCCATTCGTTCCCTACGGAGGTGAGCGCCGGCGGCGGGTTCATCCGAACGTTGATCCACAAGGGCCCCCTCCGGGGCGCGCTCACCGGTCATGGCGACGCGAGGTTCTCCGTTCCCCTTCGTTCGGCTCCACCCGCGCCTATCGCTGCGCTCGCGCTCGCCACCACATCCCCCACCGCGCTCACCGGCATCGACGACCCGACCGATGCCGAGTTGATCCAGGCCGAGCCCACCTACCAGCGCGCGCTCGGCGCCCACCCGTTTGCATCCAAGACCACGTCGTTCGCCGTGCTCGCTGCCTCCGGCAAGGTCGCCAGGAGCCGCCGCGCTGTCACCGCGGGCGGTGGTCGCTACGAACGGATCATCGCGATCGCCGATCCCGAACCGCATCTCGTCCCCTCCGCGATCACCTCCTCGCCCAATCCCGCGCTGACCGCCTCGGCCATCGCGCGGTCCACACTGGAGCGCCTGTTCCGGGACCAGCTCCAGCCCAAGGCCTTCACCTGCTACCAGCGCGCCCTCGGCCGCAATCCCCGGCTCGCCGGAACCGCCCAGTTCCGGTTCCGGCTCGGCCGCGGCGAGGTCACCCACGTCGAGCTCGCCGGCTTGGGCGATCCCCAGCTCGACGCCTGCCTCCTGGATGCCGCCTATCTCATGTCCCCGCCGATGCCCGACTTCACGATCAACGCGGACGACCAGACCATCGCGAACTACCCCCTCACGTTCAACCGGCGCGAGGACCAACCCTACGTCGTGCTCGGCGATGCCGACTCCAGCTCCCCCATCGACATCGACGCGATCCAGGCAGAAGTCCCCGGCCGCCGCCGCGATCCCTTGAACTTCGACACATCGACCCCACTCGGAGGCCTGCGGCCGTCCAAGTCACCGTAGTTCCTCGCGTCCGGGCGAAATTGTAGTGCCCTACATCCGTAACCCGGGCTCCTCTCGCGGCCCCAGCATCACGAGCCCGACCGGCTGCGAGACGTAGTGCCCTACGCCCGCCAGCAGCACCTGGTCCGGCCTCCCGCCCGTCCGGAAGCTCGGTCCGTAGGGGCCCCACAAGCCCGACCAACTAGTTGAAACCAGGTGATCCGAGACGTGGCGCGCCTCTCTCGGCTCTTCGCGCCCGCACTTCACGGATGCCCGCGCTTCGCAGATACCTGCACTTCGCGGATGCCCGCGCTTGCCGAGCTTCCCGGCTACGGCGTCGGCCCGATACCCGTTGGCCCCGCACCAGGCGCCGGTCCCACGTCCGCCGCGTCCACCGCCACGGGCGCGAGCGGCACACCAGCATCGATCACTAGCGGCGGCACCGGGGCGGTCCGCACCGCCGCGTCCACCGGCGCGAGGATCGTCTGCGGCGGAGCGACGGAGGCATCCGGCGAGAACGTCGGCGCGATCTCCGGGCCAAGGCCCCCGTCGGTCGGGTCCGTCGTCACGGCCTCGAGCGTCGCGTGCACCACGCCGCTCGTCACGGGGACAAAGCGGAACCGCGCGCCTGCATAGCCCGGGCGTGTGAACGTGAACTCGTGCTCGCGACCATCGGCTTCGCCGAACCAGTACGCGGGCGTGTGCCCGATCGGAACCCCATCGACCGCGGCGACCGCACCGGGGGGCGTCGACTTCAACGTGATGTCCACCGGTCGACCCTGCCGGTTCTTCGGACGGCTCGGCGTGATCCGACCAGTGGTCCCGTCATCGTCGAGGTGCATGTTCGACGCAGGATCGAAGCTCCCGATCACCGTGATGCCATCGACGTCGGCATCCCGAGGTTGCTGCGGTGGCGGTGGTGCCTGCGTGGGCGGATCGCTCTTGGGAGAACAGGCCGCGACCGCGGCGGCGACGATCGTGACCACGACGCGTGACACGCCCGCCGATATACCACGCTACCTGTGCTTCTTCTTCGCCGCGGCGGCCTCGATCTTCTGGCGCTGACCATCGTCGAGAACCCGCCGCGCCTGGACCCAGGCGAGCAACCGCGCCTTGCGGATCGCCGCCTCGTGCGAGCTGATCTGATCGACGTACCGCTCGATGTCCGTCATGCTGGTGTTCAGATCACCGAGCGCGACCTCGAGTCGGTGAGACGCATCGTCGAGCTGCTTCTTCGCGCTCGCAACGCTCCGCTCGGATGTCGTGCGGATCTTCACCAGCTGGTCCCGCTGCGCCGGCTTGAGCGACATCCCCTTGAGGTCGCGAACCGCATCGCTCAGATCGGCATCCACGTCGATGTCGACATCCGTCGACAGCGCGGCAGAGCTGTCGTGGTCGTCGTCATCATCGTCGCTGCTGGAGCCATCGTTGGAGTGACCAGGATCGGAGTCATCCGAGTCGCTGTGGAAGTCGAACTTGAACTGCCCCGGAGAGAAGTTCTTCGCAAAGTCCTTGGCAAACTTCTTGGTGAAATCCTTGCCGAGCTGCTCGCCGAGCTGCTCCATCTCCTCCTCGAGCCCCTCCATCGCCTTCTCGATCTCGTCGCCCATCTTGTCCATCTCGTCCCCGAACTGGTCGAGGTCGCTCACGGACAGGTTGCGCAGCCGCCGGTCGATCCCGGCGCGCGCCTTGTCGAGGCGCGCCAGGACCTTGGCCCGAACCGCGGGCGGGATGTTTGGATTGCTGCGCATCATCTGGCGGACGGCGTCGATCTGCTGGCGCGCGAAGTCGTCGATCCCGTCGACGCGGAGCTTGCCGTCGTGGAACATGAACGACACGCCGCGCTTGGCGCCATGAGGCGGGCTGGGGGGCTCCGGGGGAGCCGGCGGCGCCGGTGGAACCGGACGAGGGGCCGGACGCGGCGTCGGATGAGGCGCTTGCGCCGTCCGCGGGGCACGCGCGCGGTGAGCCCTGTCCGAACCGGACGCGCCGCCGCCGGAGCCATCGCTCGGGGCCGGCCAGAAACCCATCGACGCGTCGGGCCCCGCAGACGCATGGCCGAACGCGCTACCGAACAACAGCCCGCCAGCGAGCATCGACGGGAACACCAGGGTGAAGAACTTGCGGACGCGGTTCATGGCGTCACTCCTTTGATCAACTTGCGATACGGGGCGAGGGGCTTCTGGATGCGCGTCCAGTTGGCGGACAGTCGGCTGGACTCGCTGGTGTCCGAGAGTCGGACGAGTGCTTCGAGGTCCTCGTCCTCGAGCTCGACCGGTGCTTCGTCTTCAACCTTCGTCGGGTCCTGGATCGCGGGCTGCAGGGGAGCCGGCCGCTCCGGAGTGCGTGTCATCACGAACGCCGCCATCGCCGCCGCGCCGACCGAGGTCGCCAGCCCCGCGGCGAGCCGCCGCCGTCGCCGCACCGCGATCCGATGTTGCGCGCCCACCGTCATGCGCGCCGAGAAACCCAGCCCAGGGTCCACCTCTCGATGGGTCGCACCGAGCCTGCCCGGCATCTCGATCACCGCCTGACAACGGAGGCAAGTCGAGGCGTGCTCGACCAGCTCACCGAGCTCCTCCCCGAGCGCGACCCGCTCGGCGACAGAATCACATTCCGACTTCATTTGTGCTCCTCCATCAGATCGCGCAGCCGGGCGAGACCGCGTACGAGATGCGTCTTGACGGTCGCGAGCTCGACTCCGAGCATCTCAGCGACCTGGGCGACCGGTAGGTCGTGGCCGTACCTCAGCACCAGCGCGGTACGCTGCTGGGGCGAGAGATCGTGCAGGCGCCCGAGCAGTGCGCCGAGCGCTTGCTGGTCCTCGAGCGCTTCGCGCGGCGCGGGGCCGCCAGTCGCGTGCATGCGCTCGGCGATGTCATCGGTGCCGTTCTCGACCGCCTGGGTCGGCGCGGCATCCGCGCCGTCACTCGTTCCGGGGATCCAGCCGAACAGCTTCCGCTTGAGCCGCCGCCGCCGGAGGTTTCGCAGGCACTGGGTGGTGACGATCCGAAGGAACCACGCCGGCGCGGCCGCAGGGTCGCGCAGATCGCCGATCGACTCGCACGCGCGCGCGAGTGCATCCTGGACCGCTTCCTCCGCCTCGGCGCGATTGCCGAGGAGATCATACGCAATGCCGTACCCTTTTCGGGCAGGTGCTGCCGCGAGCTCGGCGAGCAACCGGCTCTTCGCATCCGCTCGTGACTCCACGTCTAGCCGAGCTCCGGTGGTGAGGGACATGTGACCTCGGGCCTGCACGCTGACGGATAAGAGCCACGAGCCCTCACGCTGGTTGACACCTTCTACCGCGTCCCCGTGGGGCCCGACAGCGGCGCGCCCACGTGTGGACATCACCACGCATTTCCAGGCCTTGGCGCGTGGTACATGAAGACATGGGGCGTGACCCAGACCGTCCAATGTGGCGAGGCCAGCGGCCCTGGTTCGAGATCTGGTTCGCGGTCGTCCTCGACGCGGGCCGCCGCCGTGCGCTGTGGATCCGGCAGACGCTGTTCGTGCCACGCGACGGCCCGGGGCGCACCACTGTGTGGGGCGCCTGGTTCGATGCCAGCGCACCGCAGCCCGCCCGAGCCGCCAAACGCTATGCCCCGCTCGAGCTCGCCAAGATCGGGGACGGCGACGAGCTGATCCGGATCGACGACTCCTGGATGTCGCGCACGACCGCGATCGGCGCCGTCGAGGATCTGTCGTGGGACGTGTCGTGGTCCGGCGGACGCGATGGTCAGGCAGAGGTGCCCACGTGGGTGCCCGCACCTACGCACGCGAAGCAGATCGCCTACGACGCCGACGCGCGCGGCCGCGTGGTGGTCGGTGGCGAGGAGATCGAGCTGCAGGGCAAGGCGACCTCGATGCATCTGTGGGGCAAGCGACGCGTCCCCACGCTGCAGTGGATCTGGGCACCATGGATGGGCGACGAGTCGCTGGAGATCCAGGCCGTCTCGCTGCGCGACACCCTGTCGCTCGGATTCGCGACCCTGCGCCTCGATAGCCCACCGGTGGACACGGGCGACCAGCAGAGGGCACCAGGTCCCTCCGGGCGGGCGAGCCCCATCCACGGACGCCCCGCGACCGCGGCCCATCCCCACTGCCTCGTGACCTCGACCATCGCGGGGCCGCGCCGGCTCGTCCACGCCCGCGCGTGGGCCGAACCGGAGCAGATCGTCGGTTACGCCTACCGCGATACCGACGGGCGCGATCTGATGGTGGCGCAGAGCGACATCGGGTCCGCCCACCTCGAGATCTACACGCGCGCAGCTCCCGGCGCGCCGTGGCGCGCGGTGGACGAGAGACGTGCTGCCGGGGGCGTTGCCGTCGAGATCCACCAGCACGCGGCCCTCCCCGATGTCCAATACATCCCATGGGACGGAACCTCTCGGCCGAGCCCAACGCCCCTCGTTCCACCGAGCCGCGCCAACGTGGTCGACTGGCCCGAGGTGAAGGCGATCGTGGCGCTCGGATTGACCTACGGCGATCACATCCGAGAGACCGGTCGCAAGCTCGAGCCCAACGAACCACCGACGTCGTTCACCAAGCATGTGCGCACCTTCGCGCCCGGTATCCGGGGGGTGCGCGTGCCCGATAGCGACGAGCTGCTGGCTGCGCTCGAGACTGTCGAGCCCGGGCTCGCGGCAGCGGTTCGAGAGAAGATCCAGCTCGTCCCCGCGGTCATGGACTACGAGGGAGAGCTGGCCCTCGTGGCCCTCGACGAGATCGACGAGGAACGACTCGTCGCTGGCGTCCCACAGCCGTTCGGGCTCGCCGCCGCGAATGATCTGACGTCGCGCTTCTGCCAGGTCCTCGGCGAGACCATGGAGCAACCGCTCACCTACTGGGCATGTGCCAAGTCGTTCCCGAGCTTTCTCCCCATCGCCGCCCAGGTCTGGGCGCCCCCCGGCGGCCTGGCCAAGATCCCGGATCTCACCCTCGAGACGCGCGTCAACGGCGACGTTCGGCAACACGCGTCGACCAAGCTCCTGATCTACGATCTGCCCGCCATGGTGCGCGCCGCCCGCGCGCACCTCGGGCGACGGCTGCAGCGCGGCGACGTGATCCTCACCGGGACGCCCGCCGGCGTCGGGCTTCGGCTGTCGCCGCTCAAGAGGCGCGTGGCTGCGCTCGTGAAGGACCGGTTCCGCAAGGCCGAGCTGCTCGTCTCGTCATTCGCGACCTCGACCGCCCTACTCCGTCCTGGAGACGTGGTGGAGGTGGACGCCGGTCCCGCCGGCCAGATCCGAACGCGCTTGATCTTGTAGTCGCAGCGCGCCGGTCCATGCCATCACCCGCGAGTTGACCGCGCGTGTCCGCCTGTGCGCGCGGTTGCCGGGTACCATTGGCGCATGTCTTCTACGGATGGAGGAGGCCCGTCGGGGCGCCCACCCAAGCAGCCCGCGTCGACGACGCTCGCCGGGATGCCCGCCCCCAAGGAGCCTCATCCACCCTCGAGTCCACCACCGAGCTCTCCGCCCCCCACGGGGCGCGCAACACTGCCGCCACCGCGTACGCCACCCTCGGGACCACGCTCGAGCTCCGGGACAGGTGCGCCCTACGGGGGTGTGCATCGAAACCCGCACAGCGCTCCCCACCCGATGCCGCAGCGGCCCCAGGCAGGGACTGGTGGCCCCGATTCAGGATCCGTAGGGCCCCACGGAGCAGCCGGCCAAGGTGCACATCCCCACGCGCCTTCCGGTCCGGATGGCCCCTCTGGTCCCCATGGTGTTCCCGCCCCGGTTCCCCAGACGTTCCAATCCTCCGGGCCCTACACGTCGAATGCCGCTGGCGTTCCACAGGCCTATCCATCAGGCCCACACGTCGGCGCGCCGTACGCCTCGGCGCCCCACGCCTCGGCATCTCCCCCGGTTGGATCAGCGCCGCACGGCGTTCCTGCAAGCTCGCCACCTCCGTTCGCGGCTCCACCTCAGACGTCTCCGACCGCCGTCCCAACCGGTGCCGTCGCTTCGATCGCCCCTCCCTCGGCGATTTCTCACCAGCCGTCCACCCCTCACGGGTTTCCGTCACCGCACCCGCGCACCGAGCCGCAGTTCGGCGCATTCGGAGCCCCGCCTCAAGGACCGCCGGCCCCGTTCACACCAGTTGGCCACTCATCTCTCGACTCGATCGAAGAGGTGCCCGGTTCCCAGTTCGTCAAGTTCCTCAAGATCTCGTCCAAGCGAGCCTTCCGGCTCCGCATCGAGCCCAGCGAAGTTCTTCCGTCCGAGCGCGCTTCGCTGATTGCAGCTCACCCGCCGATCCTTGACTCGAACCTACAGGCCTTCCTCGCCTGGCGCCGCTCGGTCCTGTTCCTCGTCGCGTGCGCGCTCATTCCGCTGACCATGATCGGTCTGATCGACGCGATGCGCGGAACCAACGTCCCCACGCCGATCCGGCTCGTAAGGTTGGCGCCGGCGCTGGCCGAAGGCTTGTTCTGTTACATCTGCTGGGGACAGCTGAAGCGCTGGGCCCATTGGCGGACTCAGCGTCGCAAGCTGTTCTATGGCTGGCTGATCTTCCTGATCACCCCCTTCGTGGTCTTCGTCTACCCGCTGCGGACCATCTTCGACCAGCTGATCGCGTCGAAGGGTCAGGCACTGCTCGCGCTCGGGATCAGCGGCACCTACAAGCAGGCGGTGATGCCGTTCATGTTCGCGATGCTGGCGATGATCCAGCTCGCGCCGAAGGCGATCTCGCTCATGCCCGGGCTCATCCGCGCCTCGCTGGTGATCAAGCTGCTGTTCCCGGGGTCCTCTGCTCCGGGCTGGCTGATCGCTCTGGCAGCTCCGCTGTACGCGCTGCTCGCGTACGTGATTCTCATCATCCCGTACCAGTTCACCGGCAGCGGATGGTTCATCGCCGGCATCATCGGCGTCATCGCCGGGCAGGCCGTGCTCGCACGGGCGGGGTTCTCGCTCGCACGCCCCCTCCTCGAGGAAGAGGCGCTCACGCACATCAAGAAGGTCCGTGCGTACTACATGACCGTGATGGTCGTCTCCGCGGTCCTGATCGTGGTCGCGCTCGGCAGCCTGGTCTCCCAGATCAACCTGCGGGCAACGGACGTCGTCATGGCAGTGCTCAAGTTCGAGACCAACGTGCTGATTCTCACGATGATCGGCGCCGACCTCGTCGTGACCAACCTCGATCGCGCTCGCAGCGCAACCGCGGGCAAGGGCCACGTCGAAGAGCAGTCAGAGGTGAAGATCGCTGCGTTCGTCAGTCTCGATTCGCCGCATACGCCACCGCCGCCGGGCCCTGCACAGTAGGCCCGACGCGCCCGCGTGGTGCGACTGATATCGACGGACTACGTCGCTAGATCGATCGCGACCGAGAACCCGACGCGCGCCCCACCGCCGGGGCGTTCGTCGATCCATGCCCCCCCACCGTGTGCCACGGCAATGCGAGACACCAGGGCGAGCCCGAGCCCAAGCCCGCCGCCCGACGACGGGACGAATGCCCGAAAGGCGTCCGCTCGTCGGTCCTTCGGAACTCCGGGGCCTGCATCGTCTACTTCGATGGCGATGTGCCCGGGACGGCGCTCGATCCTGACGGCGACCGTACCGCCGCCGTGGGTCCGCGCATTGTCTAGCAAGTTCGCGACGGCTCGCCGGACCAGCGTCGGATCCACGTGCGCCCTCACCTCTCCGATCGCCTCGATCGCTTCCGGCGCGATCCCGCTGCTCGTGGCCACATCGGAGAC
Organism: Kofleriaceae bacterium; assembly: GCA_051952595.1. Lineage (GTDB taxonomy): Bacteria > Myxococcota_A > Polyangia > Haliangiales > Haliangiaceae > JABFXX01. Next base: position 11,963 of record JBQCJR010000973.1, on the reverse strand, counting down.
CAGCTCGCCAAGATCGAGCGCCCGGCGATCGAGGTTCCCGAATTCCAGACGCGAAGATGCGAGCAGCCGCCCAACGAGATCATCGAGCAACAACACTTCGCTCTCGAGGCCGTCCAGCGGCTTCGTGTCCCCGGTCTCGCGCGCGGTTTCGATCAGCACGCGCATGTGCCCCAGTGGGGTCCTCAGCTCGTGTGAAACAGCCGCCAGCAGCTGCCGCTGATCTGCGAGCTGTTGCTGGATCTTGGCCGCCATGTCGTTGATCGCGGTCGCGAGCACCCGCATCTCTCCACCGTGTGCATCGGCGTCTAACCGCATGTCGAGCTTGCCGTCTCCGATGTCGCGCGCCGCCCCGACGACCATGATCAACGGCCGGGTCAAACGCCACGCGATCGCACCCGACGCGGCAGACAAGACGAACAGCCCGATGCCAAACTGCCACCACTTCGGAGGCGCATCCAGGCGATACCCGACGACACACCCGGCGCTTACCGCCAGGGTCATCCACGCAAAGATCCGCCACCGCATGCGCGACTGGAGCCACCACGGCATCCAGCGCGAGCGGTGCGGGTGCTTGCGCCACATCTCTCTCTCCGCTTGCCAAGCGCGCCTGCGGGCGTGGTGAAACTGCGCGCCCGAAAAGTGCCGCTCGTAGCGCCTCCGGTTGAGCTCTAGCTCACGCCTTCGCCCGTGACGCCCCCATCGGCGATCATCGGTCATGACTCCTCCACGGAACGCGCGAGCACGTAGCCGACGCCACGGACGGTACGAATGCGCGTGGGCGGGTCATCGCCCAGCTTCTTGCGCAGACGAGAAATGTGGACGTCCACGGCGCGTTCACCCACCGCCACGTCCCCACGACCGGCGAGCTCGAGCAAAGCCGACCTGGGCACCACGCGCCCCGCGCGACGCAGCAGCGCGATGAGAAGATCGATCTCGAGCCCGGTCAGCTCGACCGGCTTGCCGTCCACCCATGCCTCGCGCGCGCCTGTGTCGACCGAGATTCCGGCCGACGTGAGCTTCGCGGCAACCGTGTCGGGCTGCGCGCGTCGCAACACCGCGCGGATCCTCGCCAACAGCTCTCGTGGCGAGAACGGCTTCGCGACGTAGTCATCCGCACCGAGCTCGAGCCCCACGACCCGATCGGCCTCATCCCCGCGCGCGGTCAACATGATCACCGGAATGCGCTGACCGGCATCACGGAGTTTTCGAAGCACCGCCAACCCGTCCAGGCCCGGCATCATGACGTCGAGCAACACCACATCGAAACCGCCGCCCGCGAGCGCACCGATACCTGCCTGCCCACCACCCGCGTGGACCAGTGCCACGCCCTGGGGCTTGAGGTATCCGTCGAGGAGCTCGGCCAGCCGAGCATCGTCGTCGATCAGCAGGACCCGCACAGGTACAGCATCTCATGTCAGCGGTAGGGCCCACCGCGCCACCAACCACCTCCGCGATCTAGCATGTCCGCAAGCCGCCCACGCTGCTTGTCATCGAGCACGGCGTGGATCGAGCGCAGCGCGTCGAGCATCGAGGCCCGAACGTCAGCCGAGGCCGCATCGAGGCGCCCCAGCGCGGCACCAAGCGCCGCATCGTCCAGGGCGGGACCGCGCAGGGCAGCTGCGAGATCCCCTCGCGCCTCCTTCAGGTTCGACTTGGCCCCATGCACGCGCTCCTTCAGGCGATCGATCTCGCCGACGATGACGCGCTCCTGTGCCGGCGTGGCGTCGAGGCGCGCCAGCGCCGCATAGGTCATCCAGTTGCGACGCCCGTACGGCCCGACAACCGGGTAGGGGCCCCACGAACCATACCAACCGTACCCACGGTACCCGTGGCAGCGCCGGTGGGCCCGACGCATCGCCACGAACCCCAACAGACCAAGCCCGATCGCGAGAATCATATGCACGCTCCTTTCACGAGCCGAGATTGGGGGCCGGGTGTTTCGCGACCGGAGGGCCCTACATGAAGAAACATTGCGGCCATGTCCGGTGTCCGGCCGGAATCCGGACGCCGCGTCCGGCCGGCGGACATGAACGCGTGCAAGCAATTGATTTCACGATGGACCAGGTGTGGCGCGGAACCTGCTCGTCCGCTCGAACGTGGTCGCGTTCGTCAAGTCATGCACCTTGGTCGGAGTCGATGCCGCGATCATCGACGTCGAGTGCGACATCGCGAGGGGCCTTCCTCACTACAACGTGGTCGGTCTGCCGGCCCCTTCCGTCAAAGAAGGCGCCGTTCGCATCAAGAGTGCGCTCAGGACGGTCGGCCACGACCTCCCGCTCAAACGGGTCACCGTCAATCTTGCCCCTGCAGATCTCCGCAAAGCCGGGTCAGCGCTCGATCTCCCGATCGCTGCTGCCGTTCTGATTGCCGATGGAACCTACGAGGGTGTCTCGATCGACCAGATGGTCATCCTGGGAGAGCTCGGCCTCGATGGGAGCGTGCGGAAGGTCCATGGTGTCCTCGCGGCGGCGATACTCGCGCGGCAGCGCAGGCTCCGCGGCGTCATCGTTCCTGAACCTTGTGGTGCGGAAGCGGCGGTTGTCGACGGTATCGACGTACTCTGCGTGAACCATATCGAAGACCTGATCGGAGCCTTGGCCGGCCGGCAATCGCTGCGTACGCCCTCCAAAGGCTGCCGCGCTGCCGAGCCGAAAATGGTTGTCGACATGTCCGAAGTACGAGGCCAAGAGCTGGCGCGCGCGGCGGTCGAGATCGCCGTTGCTGGCGGCCACAACCTCTTGCTCGCTGGTCCACCCGGTACTGGCAAGACGATGCTGGCCCGGAGAATTCCCACCGTCCTCCCGGCGATGACTCGAGATGAGGCACTCGAGACAACGAAGGTCTACTCCGCGGTTGGCATCGCTGACGGGCTAGTGAAGAGCCGGCCATTCAGAGCACCGCACCACACGATCTCGAGCGCAGCACTACTCGGTGGAGGATCGCCGCCGCGTCCGGGAGAGATCTCGCTCGCGCACAATGGCGTGCTGTTCCTCGACGAGCTGCCGGAGTTCTCTCGCATGGCGATCGAGGGTCTGAGGCAACCGCTCGAAGAACGAGCTGTCGTCATCGCTCGGGTCAACGGGACGGTCAAGCTTCCCGCATCGTTCTTGATGGTCGCCGCTTCCAACCCGTGTCCATGTGGATGGCTCGACTCGAGCGTCCGCGAGTGCACTTGTAGCCCGCGCGCGATCGCGCGCTATGCACAGAAGCTCTCCGGGCCGCTTCTCGACCGGATCGACCTCCAGGTCTTTGTACGGCCAGTGGCGCTCGCCAAGCTCCGCCGGATGGACCCTGGCGAGCCGTCGTCCGCGATTCGAGAGCGCGTCATGGCCGCACGAGAGCGGCAGCAGACTCGCCTCAAGCCCTGGGGTCTTCGCTGCAACGCAGAGATGCCCAGCGCGGTCATGCGCGCAACGTGTCGCTTGGATAGCCAGGGGGAGCGAACGCTCGCCGAGCTCGTGGAGCAGCGCCGCATGTTCACGGCCAGGTCCGTGGACAGGATGCTGAAGGTGTCGAGGACGATTGCAGACCTCCTCGGGTAAGACGAGATCGATGCAGGGTGTCTCGTGGAGGCCTCCTCCTATCGAGCCACGGATCCGGCGTCAGACTTGATGCCGCAGTCCTGGAGCACGCCGATATCTGGCTCGCGGCCGACAGCGAAGGACAACGCTTCGGACGTTCACAGGTCATCGAGACAACGTCTCGATGACAAGTCCTGTTCATCGCCGTAGAGGGACCCACTCATGAACACGTTCTATGGAGCACTGCTTCCGATCTGTGGCGTCGAGGCGTTGATCGTCTCGGTGCCCCCGTGCGTGCTTGCGGATCCGCACGAAGCCAACCTGTTCACGATCGCGTTTCAGATGCGATTCGGACGTCCGGTCGTGCTGATGGCGTGCGACAAGCGCGGCCTTCCTCACTACTTCGGACCGACGGAGATCGCTCGGACGCTTGCAGGTTTACCGTTCGAGCTCATCCCGTGGAACCGCTACCTCTACAGAGCACAGCCACTTCCAAACTGGAAGCTGCCGATCCCGCAAGACCCGGTTGACGAGACCGAGAAGCGCCGTGCCGTGCGGTCGATGGGCGACCGCAGTGGTGTCCGCCAGACCGCCGCCCTGAACGACGTCCGGGAGCCGGAGGCAACCGTGCCGGGGAAGGGGGCGCGCCGTGCCGCAAGCTGAATCCACGCGAGTGCGACTGGCGGGCTCGCCCGCGTCCGCGGAGCACTGGCGCGAAGTGCACGAGCAGCTGCGTGGTATCGCGCGTCGCCGCGCAGCTCTCGATGCGGAAGAAGCCACTCTGCTTCGGCAGGCTGGCGCGCTGCAGTTATGGCGCAAGCTCGGATACTCGAGCGCCAGCGAGTACATGGAGCGAGAGCTGGGATATGCACCTCGCACAGCCGTCGAAAGGCTGCGCGTGGCAGACGCATTGAGCCAGCTTCCACATCTCGCGGCGGCGCTCACCTCGGGGGAGCTAAGGTACTCCGCGGTTCGAGAGCTGTCGCGCGTCGTGACGCCCGAGACCGAAGCACTATGGATCGACGCCACACGAGGACAGAAGGTGCGGCAGGTTCAGACGATGGTCGCGGGTCGACGTTACGGAGACAAGCCGGACGCCCCAGCTCGCGTTCGAGCCGAAGGGCGACAGAAGGCGACGTTCGAGCTGTCTCCCCGCGCCGCAGCAGCGCTTCACCAGGCGCGCGCTGCGCTCGAGGCAGAGCTCGGCTCACGCTTGAACGACGATGCGTTCATCGAGGCGCTCTGCCGCCGCGCGCTCGATCCCCGTAGCGTGCGCGGACACCGCCGTCGCCGTACGCTCTCCAACCAACCCTCCAGGGACACGGGCAGGAGCTCGGCGCGCATGCCACGAATCTCCGAACACCTTCGAAAGCAGGTGCTCGAGCGCGACGAACACTGCATCGTTCCGGGGTGCCACGCGACCCTCAAGCTCGATGCCTACCCGATCCGCAACGGCGGCAAGGCTCGATTGCGGCTGGCGGAGCTCTGCACGATGTGCCGGGCCCACGGCCGCGCGCGGCGAGCCGGCTCGCTCACCCTCACGGGCTCATGCCCGAATGAGCTCGAGTTCTCGTGGTCGCCCAAGGCTCGAAGCAGGGCACACCGAGACGCTACAAGTGCCGGACCCTCGCTCCGGCACTCGGGGCGACGTCCAGCGCGCCCACGTCCGACGCAGCGTGCACATCGCAATGGACGCAACTTGCAGCGCCCACCACGGCGCCCCCGTCTCTCGACCGCGAGGGCCCGAAATCGACGCTCGTCCGGTTCGACGTAGCGAGACGACCCGCGATCGTCGATAACCGGCGCCATGCAGCTCGTCCTTGCTCCCGAAGTCGCGACGACTTCGCACCCGGTGGTCGCGCTCGAGTCGACCCTCGTCGCGCACGGACTCCCATGGCCTGACAACTTCGCGGTCGCGCAGGAGCTCGAAGAAACCATTCGCAAGGCCGGCGCGGTGCCAGCAACGATCGCCGTCGTCGATGGAGTCGTTCGGGTTGGGCTCCCCACGTCGACCCTCGAGCAGGTCGCCAAGCAAGGCTCCAGGTTCGCGAAGAGCGGGGCAACGGACCTGGCCGTTCACATCTCTCGTGGGGGATCCGCAGCCACCACGGTGAGTGCCACGGCGATGATCGCCGCGCGTGCGAACATCCGGGTGTTCGCGACGGGCGGCATCGGGGGGGTCCACCGCGGCGACTCAGCGGACATCTCCCACGACCTCGTGGTGATGGCACGAACGCCGATCGCGGTGGTCTCCGCCGGAGCCAAGGCGATCCTGGACCTACCGAGGACGCTGGAGGCGCTCGAGACGCTCGGAGTTCTCGTGCTCGGATACAAGACGCGAGAGCTCCCTGCGTTCTATTCGAGAACGTCCGGTCTGCTGCTCGAGCATCAGCTCGATGACATTCGCGACGTGGCGGCAGTCGCACGCCGGCACTGGGACGAACTGGGCGGTGGTGGAATCCTCGTCTGTAACCCCATCCCTGCCGAGGCAGAGCTCCACGAGATCGATGAAACCATCCAAGATGCGCTGGAAGAGGCACGCCGCCAGAACATCGTCGGGAAGCGGCTCACCCCGTTCCTGCTCGCTCGCATCGCCGCGACCAGCGGTGGGGCGTCGATCAAGGCGAATCGAGCGCTCGCGCTCCACAACGCGCGCGTAGCAGCGGAGCTCGCAGTCGCTATGGGAACTGATAGAGCGTGAGGCTCTTTGCCCCTCGGTCGAACCCCTGATTCCGCTCCAGGAGCCAGAAACGGTCACCCGCGACACCAAAGCGGTGGCGCGTGCCGGCAGCGAGGATCCGCGCCCTACGCTGCGCCCTTCCTTCGACCGATGCATGGAAGACGTCGAGATACTCGAGGTCAGCCTTCTTGCGCGCGACGGCGTCCGGGTTGACCGGATCCACCTTGAGCACGAACCACGCCGAGCCATCGGCGCCGACGACACCCTGAAGCGACTTTGCATCGTAGTTCGTGAACGGCTGGTCGAGCTCGACCGTGCGGGGCCGGCTCGACTTCCAGACCTGGACGCCGTTCTTGTCCCAGCCCGTGTGAACAAAGTCGCCCGCGACACCTGCGTCCGCGAGCGACTGGAAGCGCCGACGCTGCTCGAACAGGTCGGCGATCACGCGCTTCTCAACGAACTTTGCTGTCGGTAGGTCGTACGTGACCTCGCTGTCAGGCGATCGTTGATTCTCCTTGCGATCCCACTCCCCGCCCTTGATCCCGTTGGCGCGAGTCCAGCCATCGGTCCAGTAGCTCACCCTGAAATCGAGCTGCTTGTTGGTCTCGGCAGAGTCGAGCTCGAGGCTCCGCACGGCTCCGATGCGACGTCCCGTTTCGAGGTCCAGTAGCTCGATCTCGTGGCGCGTCCCGCCTTTGGACGGAGTGGCTCGATGTGTCGCAACCCGCTGTTTTCCATCACGGGCGATGATGCTGATGTGATGGGCCGGGGGAATCTTGTAGACGACGGAGCCCGCGGGCTTGGATTTCCCCTTGTCCGCGAGCTCGAAGACGGCCGCGTTCTGCCGGCCGTCCTCCTGGCGACCCACCACGAAGACGCGCGAGCCGAGGAGCTGCAAGGCCACCGGCTGGAGTGTGACCGGAGAGAGGTCGACGACCTGCTCTGACTTGGTCCCGAATGAGAGGACGTGAAGCTCGCACTTGGTCGCGGCATCCGACAGCACGTATGCGAGGCGGTCGTTGTCGACGGCGACCACGTCGTCGATGAACCCGCTCTGTGCGGTGACCTTGATCGTCTCGCTTACTCCCACGAGTGATGGAGCAGCCGAAGGAAGGCTGGCCGAGCTCGCGCCGGTGCTCTGCGGCTGTGCGTGAAGAACGCGAGCACCACAAACGAGCATGAGCAAGGCGGTGAGAGCTACCCGGGACGAGGGCATGACTCTGTCGATCGCACGTGCAGATCCGGATCGCAAGCTCGGTCATCGAGCGGGGCGCGGAACATGGAGGCGCCCGAAGTGGTTGTTAGCTGGGTGTTCGGGGGCGACGAAGGAGTTTCGCCGGTGAGGGCTGGGTACTGGGGATACGGAGATGGCGTTGCTGGAGCGACCGAGTCGGCGCGGCGAGCCTCGGGCCGGAAGTCTTGGAGCCGGCGGCCGTCACGGTTTGGATCGGGTGCCACGTTTCGAACGTGCACCGGCTGGGGATGACCTCGGGGCACGACGCGGAGACTTGGGCTTGGGGGCACTCCCGGGCGTGCGACGAGATCCGGATGCAAGTGGGGGGCGACGAGACTGGGCCTCGCGGCTGGGGGCCTTGCCGGGGTTTCCTGGCTCGCCCGCTCGAGCGAACCACGGAACCCAGGGCGGGTCCTCGGCCATCCGGTACTCGCCGGAACGGAGCCGGGGAATCAATGCTTGCGCCCATGCGATCTCGGCGCTGATTCGAGCGTTCAGCAGCCGCATGAGCTCGCGCACGTGGGCGGGGATCTCGCGGTCGTCGATCGCGGAGATCGCGTACTCCCGGTGTGCGATCTGGCCCTGGACCTGGGCGATGCGCGCCTCGAGCGCGGCGATGGCTTCTTCGCGCGGTGTGAAGCCGATCAGCGCGATGGCGGCCGCCAGCGGATCGAAAGGCATGCGCACGGTCCACCAGGTGTCCCGGAGCAACTCGTTGAACTCTTGCTCACCGCGGGCGGTCAGACGGTAGGTCGTTCGCTCGGGGCGACCTGCCACCTGAGCGGTATCGACGATTTCCAACATGCGCTCGCGGGTCAGCGTCTTGAGCGCGTTGTAGATCGAGCCCGGAGCGACGGAGGCCCACTCGTCGACGTGCCACGACATCAGCTCGCGGCGAACGTCGTACCCGTGCACGGGTTGGAACATCCGCACAATGCCGAGCACGAGGAGGCGCGTGGTCGAGGACATCTGGTGCAAGACGGGTAGCACACGATACGGTGCAAACGCGACGAGAGAGCACACGGCGAGCTCCCGGCATGGCGGCGCCGGCACGAAGGATAGCGGCGCTGCGGCACCATGGACGCGCACTGCGGCACGCCGCTGGGCAGGAGACACGACGAGACGACACACGAGGAACAGCGCGCGAGCAGGATGTGCACGCAACCGAAGCAGACCGCGAGAAGAAGCGCACGAGGGTGTAGAGCGCGAGTACGACATGCAGCCGGCAGAGCGAGGCCACGACGCGCATAGGCAGGACGCGAGCACGACATGCAGCGGCTAGCGCGAGAGGAACGCACGCAGCGGAGCAGAGCCGAGGACGACGTGCACATAGGTGCCCACGGCGCCGATCGCACAACGAACACCCGCGGCTGCGGCGCAGATTGAGGTAACGACACGCATGTCGCGGCGCGCAGATCGCAACAACGACACACGCGCTGCGGCGCAGATGGAGGCAACGACACGCACGCTGCGGCGCAGATCGCGGCATGACGGGCGCTCGGCGCAGATCGCGGCATGACACACGCGCAGCGGCGCAGATCGCGGCATGACGGGCGCTCGGCGCAGATCGCGGCATGACGGGCGCTCGGCGCAGATCGCGGCATGACGGGCGCTCGACGTAGATCGCGGCATGACGGGCGCTCGGCGCAGATCGCGGCATGGCACACGCGCAGTGGCGCAGATCGCGGCAACGACACGCGCGCTGCGGCGCAGATCGCGGCAACGACGGCGCTCGGTGGGGCGGGATCTGTGCGCGGCTTGACTTGTTAGTCAAATTTGACTAATGGACGTGAGCGATGATCGAAGCACGTGGGCTTGCGAGGACGTTCAAGACGAAGCGCGGGGTCGTGGAGGCGGTGCGCGGCGTGGATCTCGACGTGACCGCGGGCGAGATCGTGGGGTTGTTGGGGCCGAACGGCGCGGGGAAGACGACGACGCAGCGGATGCTGTCGACGTTGTTGACTCCGACGGCGGGCGAGGCGACGGTGGCGGGGTGTGATCTGCGGCGAGATCCGGTGGGGGTGCGGCGGCAGCTGGGATACGTGTCGCAGAGTGGTGGCACGAATCCATCGGCGAAGGTGGACGAAGAGCTGGTGACGCAGGCGCAGTTGTACGGGATCTCGCGCGGGGAGGCGCCGAAGCGCGCGAAAGCGCTGCGGGAGATGCTGGATCTGGTGGACCTGGGGGATCGGTTGATCAAGACGTTGTCGGGCGGGCAGAAGCGCCGGCTGGATATCGCGCTGGGCCTCATCCACGAGCCGCGATTGGTGTTCCTCGACGAACCTTCCACGGGCCTGGACCCGCACAGCAGAGCGAACCTGTGGTCGCATATCCGGGCGCTGCGGGATCGGCACCAGACGACGATCCTCTTGACGACGCACTATCTCGACGAGGCGGACGCGCTGTGCGACCGGATCCTCATCATCGACCACGGCAAAATCGTCGCGTCGGGGACGCCGGGGGAGCTGAAACAGCGGATCTCGGGGGATTTGGTGACCTTCGAAGTGGGGCGAGAGGACCTGGAGCGCGCGAGCGAGCTGCTGGCGGCGCGGTCGGAGGCACGCGACGTCACGGCCACGGACCGGGGTCTGCGGGTCACGGTGGACCGCGGCGAGACGCAAGCGCTCCCGCTCATGCGGCTGCTCGACGAGGCGGGTGTGCGGGTCAGCTCGCTGCACGTCGCGCATCCGTCGCTGGACGACGTCTTCCTCACCTTGACGGGACGGTCGCTGCGCGACTCGGAGGCGCCGCCGTCGCCGGGTAAGGCGCCTGGCCCGTGAGTCACGAAGTGCGGCGAGTGCTCCCGCGCCGAACGCGGTGGGAGCGCGCCGAACGCGACGGCTTCTCGATCGAAACCGACCACATCCTGTACCTGCGCGCGCTGGGCCTGGCCGCGCGCGCTCAGCCCGAGGTGACCATGTTCCGCGACGCGATGATCACGTTCCGTTACCAGATGAAGCTGCTGCTGCGCGAACCGGTGTGGATCGTGATCGTCATGATCCAGCCGCTGCTGTACCTGGCGCTGTTCGGGCCGCTGCTGGAGCCGATCGCCAAGACCCAGGGGTTCCCGCCGGGCGATGCCTGGCAGGTGTTCGTGCCGGGGATGCTGATCCAGCTGGGGATCTTCGGCAGCATGTTCGTCGGTTTCGGGATCATCGCCGAGATCCGGTACGGCACGGTGGAGCGGATGCGCGTGACGCCGGCGAGCCGGTTGGGACTGCTGCTCGGACGGATCATGCGCGACACGATCGTGCTGCTGATCCAGGCGACGCTGCTGACGCTGATCGCGGCGGCCTTTGGCCTGCGGGTCCCACTGGTGGGCGCGCTGATCACGGTCGGGATCGTGGGGCTCCTGGGGATCGCGCTGTCGTCGCTCTCCTATGCGGCAGGGCTGTGGCTGAAGAGCGAGGACGCGCTGGCGCCGCTGCTGAACATGATCGCGGTGCCGGTGCTGCTGCTCTCGGGCATCCTGCTGCCGATGTCGCTGGCGCCGGGATGGCTCCAGCGGCTCGCGGCGATCAACCCGTTCAGCCACGTGGTCGACGGCGCACGCGCGGCGTTCCGCAACGATCTTGGCGACAGCTCGCTCGTCATCGGGCTGCTCGCGTCGGCGCTGCTCGCGGTGCTGGGTCTGGCGATCGCAACGCGCACGTTCCAGCGCGAATCAGCCTGACCACGCTGCTGCACACACGACACTTGCGCGATCGCCCAGTGGCCGAGCGGTAGCGAGGTGGGACGCGCGCTCCGCTCCGACTGACCTCGAGCACCATCGCGGTGGTCAGCGCGATCGAGAAGCCAAACGCGCAGCGCCACTGATCGAGAAGCCAAACGCGCAGCGCCACTGATCGAGAAACCAAACGCGCAGCGCCACTGATCGAACGATGGGACCTGCCGCGGCCCGAGCCCTCGGGGCCGCATTGATCGGTCGAGTGGCACGGATCGGCGAGTCGGCGTGCCGATCATCCTCCTGTGGCGTCGGCGAGCGGACCTGCGAACACGAGGAGTGTGGAGATCCGCCCGTCGGCATCGATCTCGCCAGCATCGAAGAACTCGATGCTTGTCCCGTCGCGGCGCTCGACGATCGAGCGATAGCGGAACGTCGTACCGGCGGCGTCGATGACGCTCGCCACGCGGAACCCGAGCATCTGCGGATCGGCGAGCGCACGCGCGACCATCGCGTCGACGGCCGCGCGGCCGCGGAGCACCGCCGACCGCGTGACGAAGCGGCCGTCCTCGGCAAAGCAGGTCTCGATGAGCTTCGCGCGAGCAGCGGGATCGCGTTCACCACTCGCGCGGACGTACGTCTGAACGGCAGCCTCGACCGGACTCGGCATCCGCGAACCATATCCCGCGACGCGTGATGCGAGCGTGTCTCTCACAGCAAGCCGGCGACCCGGCCCAGGTGTTGATGTCGTTCCTAGCTGATCTGCACGCACGCACGCACGCACGCACGCACGCACGCACGCACGCACGCACGCACGCACGCACGCACGCACGCACGCACGCACGCACGCACGCACGCACGCAC
>JBQCJR010000972.1:0-2523 GCA_051952595.1 Kofleriaceae bacterium | reverse complement strand
TGAGCGGCTGCTTGTCGAGGTCGCGCACGAGCGACATGTCGAGCTTGACGAAGTCGGTGTCGAGCGGGCTGAACGTGCCCATACGCGCGTGGCCGCCGCCGAGATCGTCGATCGCGATCCGGAAGCCGAGCTCGCGCAGCTCGGCGACCCGGTAGCGCAGATCGAGCTGGCCCTCGAGCGACGTGCGCTCGGTGATCTCGAGGACGACGCGCGACGCGACCTTCGAGAGCGGCGCGAACGCCGAGGTCAGCTGCTTGTCGAACAGATCGAGCAGGTGGAGGTTGACGAACACCACGCCGCGCTCGGGTGGCGCCGCGGCGATCACCTTCGCGGTGTGCGCCCGGACCGCGCGGCCGAGCATCGGGATGCGCTCGAGGCGCTCGGCGGCATCGAGGATCGCGCCCGGGTGCGGCAGCGACTTGTCGGTGGAGCGCAGCAGCGCCTCGTAGCCGAACCGCGCGCGCGTTGCGGCGTGCACGATCGGCTGGAAGTGCATGGTCAGCGACGCGAGGCAGCGCTGGAGCTTGTCCTCGAGATCGCGCAGCGCGTACGCCGCGTCGCTGGCCTCGAACAGCGCCTGCGGCGTGCCGTGCGCCGGGGCGTGGGGAACGGTGCCGAGGGCGAACGGGCCGCGCTCGGCGGGCGGCGGCTCTGTGGGCGCGCGCGGCACCTGGGGCAGGGGAGGCAGCCGAACTTCCATACGCCGATCGTTCGACACGATCCTCATCGTACACACCTGATGTAATTCTCGCTAATACCTAAGCGTGCGCGGTCTCGCGATCTGCGTGAGTCCCTCCTGTGGGAGGAGGTGAGCGATTAGCAGAGGCGGCGCAGGTGCTCCCGGAACTCGGCGACCACGAGCGACGCGGGGTGCTTGTCGAGCTCGCTGTGGATCAGATCGTCGACGATTGGCAGATCGAGCACGAGCCGGTACAGCATCAGGCACGCGCGGCCGGAGAGCGGCACGAACCGCGCCTCGCCGCTCAGCACGACGTTCGATGAAGGCGGCGTCGACCAGACGATCGAGAGCGTGGTCGGATCGTAGGAGTACTCGAGGGTGTACCCGAGTGATCCACGCTCGAGCTTGCGGGTGAACGCGACGCGCGACGCACGGCCGTCCGGGCTGCGCGTCAGCACGCGCGCGCTCTGCACGATCGGGAGCCAGCGCGGAATCTCCACGGCATCCGCGAACACCTCGTAGGCCGATCCCGCCCCGATGGTCAGGGTGGTCGACACCTCGCTGGCGAGGGGGACACACGAGGGGGCATAGGCGAGTGCGGCGGCCATGGGTACTTCCTTTCGAGCTATGGCCGTCCAAAGCAACCGTGATACCAGGAGGTGGGCCGAACGTATGCGAGTGGTTTCGGTGGGTTGTGTCGAGGCTCCTCCCCGGATAGCCGACTACTCGGCTTGCCACCCGGCGCGATCGCCCGCCGCTAACGATCGGTCTCACCTGGGGGTGGAGACCGCTGGCAGACGGGGCACGACCAGGTCCAGCGCGGTGGAGCGCCGAGCGCGTAGCACTCGATCGAGGTGCGGCACGCGCGACAGGGCTGGCCGGTCCGACTGTACACGTGGAAGCGCGCGTCGCCGGACGCATCGCCGGACAGCGCGCTCCGGGTCCGCCGCGGTCCCGGGCCGAGGTTCGCGCTCATGACCTCGTGGGCGGTGGCGTAGAGGTCGGCGAGCGTCGCGTCGTCGAGTGCACCGACGGGCGTGCGAGGATCGATGCCGCGCAGGAACAGCACCTCGGATTTGTAGATGTTGCCGATCCCCGCGGCGATCCGCTGATCGAGCAGCAGCTCGCCGATCGCTCGCGCGGCGTGTGGGCGGGCGCGCGCGGCGGCCGCGTGGGGATCGAAGGTCGGCGAGAGCACATCCGGACCGAGCGCGGCGAGCGCCTCGCCATGGTGCGGTGCGCGGCGCGCCGAGATCTCCACGGTGCGCGCGCCGAGCCACACGATCGCATCGGTGGCGGTGACCAGCGCGAGGCTCGCGCGGCCGGGCGAGATCCGGGCGAGCGCGGCCTCGCCCTCGGTGCGTCCGAAGATCCGGCACCGGCCGGAGACCCCGAGGTGGATCCGCACGGTCGTGCCGTCGTCGAGATCGATCGCGAGGTGCTTGCCGTGCGCGCCGACGGACGCCACCGTGCGGCCGGCGATCGCGCGCTCGAGCCCCTGCGTGGTCACGCGCTCGAGCCGCGCCCCGGTCAGCCGCGGCGCGAGCCGGGCCGCGAGGCGGTGGATGGTGTCGCCCTCGGGCACGCGGCGTTGTACCGCGCGACCGGCGCGGCGTCGAAAGCGGCCGGGATGCGACGCGTCGGAGGCGAGGCATCCCGGGCGCCACGCACGCCGTCGGTCGGCTACGCGTCGGCGTCGATGGCGCAGCGCCCGGCGTGACGGTGCCGCGCGCGGCGGCGGGACGGACGGAGGGTGGGGAGAACGCGAACACGCGCGCTGACGGCGGCGGGGTGGGCCCCGTCGCTCGACACCTGCGAGAGGCGGCGCCGGCCTGGCTGCGCCG
>JBQCJR010000971.1:0-4573 GCA_051952595.1 Kofleriaceae bacterium | reverse complement strand
CTCCCCGGGATCACGTGCATGCCGGCGACCCGCATCGCCGCCTTCGCACGGGTCTTGCTTCCCATCAGCGCGGTCACCTGCGGTGGTGGGCCGATGAACGTCACGCCGTGCTGCGCGCAGAGCGTGGCGAGCAACGGGTTCTCTGACAGAAAACCCCAGCCCGGGTGGAGCGCCGAGCAGCGAGCCTGGACCGCGGCCTGGACCACGCGCTCGACGTCGAGGTACGACTGCGCGGCGCGCGCCGGGCCGAGCACGACGATCTCGCGTCCGCGCGTGTATGGCGCGGCGCGATCCGCCTCGCTCACCGCGAACACCGGCACGATGCCGAGCGCGTCGCACGCGCGGGCGACCCGGACGGCGACCTCGCCGCGGTTCGCGATCAGGATCCGATGAAACAACGGCGGCACGCGCGAACGCTATCACGCAGCGCGCGTACTGTAGACTGACCCCGTGCCGTTCACGCCCGCACACGCACTGGCGGTGCTGCCGGCGGTGCGCTGGCACGCGAAGCTCCGGCTCGACCCGACCTGCCTCGTGATCGGGAGCATGATCCCCGACTTCGAGTACTTCGCACGCGGGGAGCAGGTCGGCCGGTTCGGGCACACGTTCGCGAGCATCGCGACCTGGGGCATCCCGGCGACCCTGGTGCTCGCGGCAGTGTTCCAGCTGGTGGTCAAGTGGCCGATGTTGCTCGCGGCGCCCGCCCGGTGGACACCGGTATTCGCCGCGCCGTGGCCGGTCGGTCGGGGCGTGCGCTCGATCGCGGCGATCTCTGCCTCGCTGGTGATCTCCGCCGCGCTCGGGGACCTGACCCACCTGCTGTGGGACGGCGTCACCCACTCCGACGGCGCGATCGCGCGCAACGTATCGGTGCTCCGCACGCCCATCGACGTGCCGGGTCTCGGCCCGATGGCGCTGCACCGGGTGATCCAGCACACGAGCACCCTGGTCGGGCTGGCAGTGATCTGCGCCTATCTCGCGGTCCAGATCCGCCGGACCCGAGCTCCAGCCGCTGGGAGCCCACCCGGGGCGGTCGTGCGCCGCGTCCGGGCGCGCGCGACGTTCGCGATCTGCATCGCGATCGGCACGGCGCTACTGCTGTCGCGCGCGTGGTGGCTGCTCCATCTCCGGGATCCGGGCAGCCTGATCTCCGCCGCGATCTCGGGCGCGCTCGCGGGGACGATCGTCGCGTCGCTGGTGCTCCGCCGCGATGGGCGGAGATGGCGTCAGCTCACTTCGTGAGGTTCAGGAGGCAGGCCTCGGCGCTCGACACGTCGAACTTGCCCGGGGCCTCCATCTCGACCGACTTCACCGTGCCATCCTCGATCATGAAGATGCCGCGGCGGGCGCGGACGCCCATGCCGAACTGAGACATGTCGGCATCGATCCCGAGCGCCTTGCTGAACGCGCCCGAGCCGTCCGCGAGCATCGCGATCTTGCCGAGCGCGTCGTGCTGCTCGGCCCACGCCTTCATCACGAACGCGTCGTTGACCGACAGACACGCGACCATGTCGATGCCCTGGGCCTTGAGCTCGGGCAGCTTCGCGACGAAGCCCGGCAGGTGCTTGGCCGAACAGGTCGGCGTGAACGCGCCGGGGAGCGAGAACATCACGACCTTCTTACCGGCGAACAGCACCGCCGGGTCGACGTCCACGCCGCCCTCGGGGGTGGCCTGCTTGATGGTGACGGAAGGAACCTTGTCGCCTGCGTTGATCATGGCGATCGCTTACCACAGTGGCTCGCGTCGCATCACGCTTCGAGCGGCGGCGTTGCGAGGCGATCCGGACGGCGCGGCCGCTCGGCGTCGATCTCCGCCGAACGGGGGAGCGGGAGCGGCAGTCCGAGCAGCAGCTTGATCGCCACGGAGGCCGCCGTCATCCCGAACACGGAGGGCACGAAAGCGACCGAGCCCTCGACCCGGTGCTTGTGCTCGCAGTCGTTGACGCCGTTGTGCCCGCCGGGGCACACGCACTGGAAGGCACCGTCATCGTACGCGAGCGCCTGCGGCGCGGTCGGCGGCTCCTCCGAGTAGACCGCCCACACGCCCACCGGACGGGTGCAGTCGAGATCGTGCTTGCGGCGGAGATTCTTGCGCAGGTCGCGGGCGAATGGATCGATGCGGGTCTCGGACAGATCGGCGACCCGCACCGCGGTCGGATCGAGCCGCGCCGCCGCGCCCATCGCCGAGACGATCCGCAGCCGCTCGCGCACGCAGCGCGCGATCAGGTGCATCTTCGCCGACATGTTGTCGATCGCGTCGATCACCACGTCCGGCTCCGGGGCGAGCAGGCGCGCCGAGGTCTCGGCGCTGTAGAACTCTGCCCGCGGCTCGATCACCGCGTCCGGATTGATCAGCCGCAGCCGCTCGGCCATCACCGCCACCTTGGACTTGCCGAGCGTGCCCTTCATCGCGTGCAGCTGGCGATTCACGTTGGTGACGCAGATCCGATCGTAGTCGACCAGGATCACGCGGCCGACCCCGCTGCGGACCAGCGCCTCCGCGGCGAACGATCCGACGCCTCCGACTCCGAGCACCGTCGCGGTCGAGTTGGCGAGGCGCGCGACCCACGCATCGCCGAGGAGGCGCGCTGCACGATCGAACCGGCGGTGGGTCATCGCCCCGATGATTGACGACTCGTGCGGCTTGTCAAGGGTGCGTGGTCGCTCGGGATTCGTCCCACGTCCCGAAGATCCGTCGCGCGTTGGCGGTCACCAGGGCAGAGATTTCATCGAGCGGGGCGCCGCGGGCGGCGGCCAGTCCGGCGATCACGGCCGGCAGGAACGCCGGCTCGGACCGTCCGCCGCGGTGCGGCGCGGGGGCCTGGTCCGGCGCGTCGGTCTCGGCGAGCAGCATCTCTGCCGGCACCACGCGGGCGGCCGCGACCGGACGCCGCGCGCCCGGATAGCTGACCGGGCCCGCGAACGAGAACGCGAACCCGAGCGCGGCATAGATCGGGACCAGCTCCGGGCCGCCGGAGTAGCTGTGCAGGACTCCGCCGGCGGTGAGCTCCTCGCGCAGGATCCGTGGCGCCGCGTCGTGCGCCCGCAACACGTGGACGATCAGTGGCTTGCCGAGCACCCGGGCGGCGCGGATGTGTGCCCGGAACACCGCCTCCTGGAGCGGCCGCGCTCCGGTCGCGCCATCGAGACCACACTCGCCGACCGCGACCGCATCGCGGTAGCCCTCGACCAGGCGCTGCTCGAGATCGCCGGCCAGCTCGTCCGGCTCGAGCTCCGGAACGATCTGGGGATGGATCCCGATCGCCCACCGCACGCCGTCCGCCGCGTGGCGCCGCGCGAGCGCCTCGAGGGCGCCCCAGGTGCGCGGGCGGATCGCCGGGATCAGCATGCCGGTGATCTCTGCCGCGCGCGCGCGAGCGATCACTGCCTCTCGATCGGCGTCGAACGCCGGCACGTCGAGGTGGCAGTGGGTGTCGATCACTGCCGCAGTCTAGCCCGGCGCCTCGCCGCCTCGCGGTAGGATCCCGTGGTGAAGCTCTGGCGGCGCTGGTTGGCATGGCTCGACGGCAGCGGGGCGACCGTCGCGCACTGGCTGCGCGCCGGCCGCGAGGCGCTGCTGGGCGAGATGCCGATCCTCGCCGCGGGCACGGCGCTGTTCGCGGTGTTCGCGGTGGTGCCGACGCTCGCCGCCTCGGTCGCGGTCTACGGCCTGATCGCCGACCCCGGCCAGATCAATTCGCATCTCCGCGGGCTCGACACCGTGTTGCCGGGCCAGGTGGTGAGCTTCCTGGCCGAGCAGCTGGAGCGCAAGGCGTCCCGGTCTTCGAGCGAGCTTGGCCTCACGCTCGCGATCAGCGTCTTCGTGGCAGTGTTTTCGGCGCGCGGCGCGGCGCGCGCGCTGATCGACACGCTCAACCGCGCGTACCGGGTGCGCGAGCGCCGCCGTCCGATCCACAAGTTGTTGATCACCCTGGCGATGGCCGGTGGCACGTTGGTCGGCCTGATGCTGATGCTGGTCGCGGTGGTCGCCCTGCCGGCGATCTTCGCGCTCACCAACCTCGATCACTTCGCCATGGTGCAGTGGCTGCGCTGGCCGGCGCTGATGGGTGTCACGTTCTGCACGTTGCTGACGCTGTACCGCTTCGCGCCGTCGCCGCGCCCGCTCGGCACCGAGCGCCACCTGTGGCCGGGCGCGCTGATCGCGACCACCCTGCTGGTGCTCGAGTCGGTCGGGCTGTCGATCTGGGTCGATCGCGTGGCGACCTACGACCTGTGGTACGGCGCGTTCGGCAGCGTCGTCGTCGTGCTGCTGTGGTTCTACCTGTCGGTGCTCTCGCTCGTCCTCGGCGGCTTCGTCAACGCCGAGCTCGAGCGCCACGCCGGCGCACCGGCTCCCGACCGCTCGATGTACTGACTACTTCCGCGCGCCGAAGAACTTCGCGTCGGACAGCGCCGCGGGGGTGCCGGCGTAGCGGACCTCGCCGTCCCACGTGCCGGACGCGATGTCGTCCATCTTGCCGTCGCCGTTGCGATCGACGCCGCGCGCGGTGCCGGTGAGCTGGAACTCGAGCGCCGACGAATCGATGTTCTGGAGCTGGCGATACAGCACGTT
>JBQCJR010000970.1:0-3112 GCA_051952595.1 Kofleriaceae bacterium | reverse complement strand
CGTGCACCTCGTGCCACGCGCTGTCCACCGGCACCGTCGAGCTGCGCCCGCCGCGTGGTCACGCCGCGTGCACCGGCAAGGGCTGCCACGCGACGACCGGCGCGCCGGCTCCCGCGATGTCCGCGTGCGAGGCGTGCCACGCGCGTGGCCGCGCCGAGGAGCGCCTCCAGCTGCGGCTCGCCGCGCCGTGGTCGGTGCGCGGCCGGTTCGTGCACGCGCCCCATCGCCAGACCCGCGACGGCCGCGAGGTCGCGTGCACCACCTGCCACGACCGGCTCACCACGCCGGACCTGCGCTCGCTCGAGGCGCCGTCGAAATCGACGTGCGCCGGGTGCCACGACGGCGCGACGTCGTTCAAGCTCACCGGCACGAGCTGCACGCGATGCCATCCGGGATCCCGACCATGAGCGCCGCGGCGATGCCGCGCGCCCAGCGCGCCTACGTGATCGCGATGTGCGCGATCATCGGCGGCGCGTTCGCGTACGCCGCGTGCGAGTGGAGCGACTGGCCGCGCCTGCGCTACCTGCCGCTCCACGAGCGCGTCACGCTCGACGCACCCGCGGAGGTCTCGGTGATCTATCTCGGCATCGTCGCGTGGGGCCTCGGCGGGATGGTCGCCGGCGCGCTGCTCGGCGCTGCGGCGTGCCGGATCGCGCCGCGGCCGTGGCAGGATCGCGTGCTCCACCTGTTCGGGGCCTGGGCGATCACGGCGCTCCTGCTCGCGGGCGGGTACTTCACGTGGGGCCTGTGGCCGTGGTGAATCGACTGTAAGCGCACGAGGCCGAGCGCCGTTGATGATCTTTCGGCTCGATCCGCGCGCTCGTTCGCGCGTCGCCACACGCGCGAGAAACCTGTAAGCGACGCACGCGAGCTCGCGTTGGAACGGCACATGTCGACCTCGCGCCTCGCCTGCCTCGCCGTGCTCGCCTCGACCTCGATCGCGTCCGCGCAGACGATGGTCGCCACCGACGTCGCGCCGGAGCGCCCGACGCCGCGCCGCATCGAAGGGCGCATCGCGATGATGCTCGGCGGGAGCGACGTCGGCGACGCCGATGGGTTCTCGCTCGGCTTCGCGTCGAGCCTCGGCTTCCGGTTCGGCGAGCTCACCCTGCTCGCGCGGTTCGACTACTACCGCACCGGCGATGCCCCGATGGAGATCCTGGCGCGCAACGGCCGCGCGGCGCGGATCGGCGGCGCGGTGCGCTACGAGCTGACCGGCACCGGCGATCCCGATCCGTCGGCGAAGGGCTTCGCGGTCGGCTTCTGGGGCGAGCTCGGCGCCGGGCTCGAGCACGTCGCGTGGCGGCGCGGCGGCGTGCTCGATCGGCCGAGCGGCGAGGTCGCGCTCGGCGTCGATCTCGATTTTCTCGGCAAGGCGGACCGGCGGGCGCGCCGCCGCCACGTCGGCTACTTCATGGACGTCCGCAGCCTGATCGGCCAGGGCCCCGAGCTCGACGAGCCGGCGACCTGCGGCGGTCCGTGCAGCAGGGCGACCCGCCCGTCGCGCCTCGACGTCAGCGTCTTCTTCGAGCTCGGCCTCCACTGGGGCCGCTGAGCCGCGAACCACCGGATCAAGGGAGCGAACACATGGTGACCACAAAGGGTGCCTGCGTGCACCGATGGATCTCGTCTGTCCTCGTCGCGGCCGCGCTCGGCGGCTGCGGAGGCGCCCGCGCGAAGTACACGTACGTGCCGTCGACGTCGGCCGTCGCCGCGGCGCCCGCCGCTTCCCACACCGCGATCGCGCAGATCGGCAGCGAGCCCACCCCCGCCGAGCGCCCCGGCCTCGGGACCTCGTGGGGCGAGCAGGTCTCCGCCCCGATCTCGTTCGCGCCGTTCGTGCGGGCATCGGCCGCGCCGTACGCCGAGGTGCTGCTCCACTACAATGATGCCCAGGGCGTCGCCGCGCACGCCGCGCACCTCGGCAGCTACCCTGCCCCGCTCGAGGTCTACGCCGGCGACGGCTCGCTCTCGGTCTCGCTCGTCGACGAGGCCGGACGCATCCTGCCCGGCTTCGAGGCCGAGGGCCGCGCGCTGGTCGTCGGCGCCGACGGCGCGCGCTACCGGATCGCCGTGCGCAACGCCACCACCGCGCGGTTCGAGGTCGTGGCCTCGGTCGACGGCCTCGACGTGATCGACGGCAACCCGGGCGATCCCAACCGCCGCGGCTACATCGTCGAGCCCCACGACACCCTCGTGATCGACGGGTTCCGGACCTCGGACGCCGCGGTCGCCGCGTTCCGGTTCGGCACGGTCGCCGAGTCGTACGCCGCGCAGACCACGGGCGATCGCAACGTCGGCGTGGTCGGCCTCGCGATCTTCGCCGAGCGCGGCGCGCGCTGGACGCCCGGGGAGCTCCGGCGCCGCGACTCCGCCGACCCGTTCCCGCAGCGCGGCTACGCGATGCCACCGCGGTGAGCCGTCTTAGTGTATACTTGACCCTATGAACACGACGCGGTTGTCCCGAGCCCAGCGGTCACTGATCGGCCTCGCCGTCGGAGACGCGTTCGGCCAGACGATGTTCGGCGATCCGGCGGAGAGCGCGCGGCGCGCGGCGAACCGCGAGATCTCGGAGCGCCGCCCGTGGCCGTGGACCGATGACACTGCAATGGCGCTGTCGATCGTCGAGGTGCTCGGCCGGCACGGCGAGATCGATCCCGACGCGCTCGCGGAGGCGTTCGCGCGCCGCTGGGCCGAGAATCCCCATCGCGAGTACGGGCCCGGCGCGTTCGACCTGCTCGCGCGGGTGAGCGACGGCGCGCCGTGGCGCCGCGAGGCCCAGCGCATGTTCGACGGCCAGGGCTCGTATGGCAACGGCGCGGCCATGCGCGCGGCGCCGATCGGCGCATACTTCGCCGACGACCTCGATCGCACCGTCGCCGAGGCGCTCCGCTCCGCCGAACCCACGCACGCGCACCCCGACGGCGCGGCCGGGGCCGTCGCGGTGGCCGTCGCCGCCGCGCTCGTCGCGTCGCGCGTCGATCGCGCGGACCTGCTCGGTCGGGTCATCGAGCGCACCCCGCCCAGCCGGACCCTCGACGGGCTACGCCGCGCCGCCGAGATCGATCTCGACGCCGATCCCACCGAGGTCGGCGGCGAGCTCGGCACCGGC
>JBQCJR010000969.1:0-7202 GCA_051952595.1 Kofleriaceae bacterium | reverse complement strand
CATCGCGCTGATGGCCGTGGGGATCGGCCAGCGCTCGCCGAACGACGCCCACGACGTGCTGCCGCGGATCGAGCGCGCGAACCGCGCGATCGGCGATCTGGTCGCGCGGCTCCAGCGCGTCGCCCGGCCCGTGCCGTTCGAGAGCGAGCCCGCCGAGATCGCCGACCTGCGCCAGGTCGTCGACGACATCATCACGATGGTCGGCCCGATCCTGCGCGAGCAATCGATCGCGCTCGAGCTCGAGCTGCCCGCGCTGCCGGCGGTGCGCTTCGATCCGGTGACCGTCCACCAGATCGTGCTCAACCTCGTACTCAACGCGCAGGATGCGCTCGTCGACGTACCTGCGGACACCCGCCGGCTACAGGTCAGGGCGACGAACGATGGCCACCTCGTCCGGCTCACCGTATCCGACACCGGGCCTGGTATCGCCCCCGAGGTCCTCGCCAACATGTTCCAGCCGTTCGTGACCACCAAGAAGGGCGCGCACGCCGGCCTCGGCCTCGCCGCCGCGCACGCGTCGCTCATGCACCTCGGCGGCGAGCTCCGCGGCTACAACGCGCCGGGCGGCGGCGCCGTGTTCGAGCTCGGTCTGCCCGTCGCGCCGCAGCCCGAGCCCGTCGCCGCCGAGCGCCACCACCCGAGCGAGCTCCAGCGCTCCGGGAACATCCTCGCCGTCGACGACGACCCCGACATCGTCATCATCATCCGCGCCTATCTCGAGCCGCTCGGCTACCACGTGGTGTCCGCCGCCGGCGCCGACCAGGCCATCGACGTCGCGGCGCGCCAGCCGTTCGATCTGATCCTGTGCGACGTCGGCATGCCCAAGCGCAGCGGCCTCGACGTGTGCCGCTCGCTGCGCGAGGCCGGCTATCGCGGCAAGCTCGTGCTGATGACCGGCTGGGACAGCCAGACCGTGAAGGCGGACCGACGTGCGGCGGACTGCGACACGATCCTCAAGAAGCCGTTCCTCGGCACCGATCTGCTACAGGTGATCGATTCTCTCCTCGCTTCCTGAGCGCTACCCGAATCTTCTCGCCAACTGTGTGGCGCCCCACCGCGCGAGCGTCGACGCGAATGCGACGCTTGCCGCGAACCGGACAGGTTTCATCCGGTGAAGGAGGGCGTTTATGACTGCTGCGTCGAAACGAGTGTGGTTGTTGTCTCTCGTCACTGCGTTTGCACTCATGGTCGGGCGGGCACCACAGACACGCGCGGATTCCTGCGAACCGAGATCCGTTTCGTTCCAACTCTCCGACGGCAACCGGATGGCCGGCTTCGTCTACGGCACCAGCAGGCGCGAGCCACTGCTGATCCTGGTGCACGGCGCCTCGGACACCCACGCGGTGTTCGACTTCGGGGGCGGCTATCACGCCGCGCGCGACTTCGCCGATCGCGGCTTCGGCGTGCTCGCCGTCGATCGCGTCGGCTACGGCGCGTCGAGCCACCCCAACGGCGACACCCTCGACTACGCCACCCAGGCGCGCCAGCTCCACGAGGTCGTGCAGCGCGTGCGCGCCGGCGCGCTCGGGTTCGTGCCGCCCGAGGTCGTGCTGCTCGCGCCGTCCGCCGGCGCTGACATCGCGCTCGTCGAGGCCGGGACCTATCACGACATCGACGGCCTCATCGTGTGCTTCAACACCGAGCAGCTCCAGCCCGCGCTGTTCGAGGTCGACGTCGGCGCGTGGCTCGCGCAGGGGCCGTACTTCGATTTCGGCGTCCAGTTCCGGACCGACTTCTTCTACGCCAAGCCGTGGGCCCAGCAGTGGGTGATCGATCGCGACAACGCCACCCGCTCGCGCGTCCCTCGCGCCGAGATCCTATCGGCGCTCGGCAACGAGGCCGCGCCGTTCCGCAGCCAGATCGACGTGCCCGTGCTGCTGATGCAGGCCGCGCACGACGCGCTGTTCGTGCCCCAAGACGACACCGCGCTGTTCTCCAGCTCGCCCGACGTGACGTTCGAGCTGCTCCAGCGCACCGGCCACAAGGGCTTCTCCCACCCCACCAGCAAGCAGAAGGCCCTGAACACCGTCGTGCGCTGGCTGCACGACCACTTCTGAGCCTCGCCGCGCGGCCGCAGGCAACCCCGCCGCGCCCCCGCGCGTCCTAGCCCGCGACGACGGCTGTCCCGCACGCTCCGGCCACCACCGGTTCATGACAGCCGTCGTCCTCCCTGCCCGCAAATCGAGGCGGTGGCGGCTTGGGTCACATCCGCATCAACACGCCGGACCAGACCTACACGAAGTCCAGCGACCCGTCAAAGCGGCTCCTACCGACCGGACTGCCTAGCAGACATCCGCCGGGCACGACAGCCGTCGTCCTCGCTGCCCACCACGCAACTTCGGCGGAGCGCGGTCGACAACCGTCGGCATGTTCGACCAAGATCGGTCCATGCGCAGGTGGTGTGCTGTTTGTCTGTTCGGTGTCGTCGTGGCCTCGGGATGCAGCAAAGAGCGCAACCCACGCGCCTGCCTCGACGGCATCTGCCCCGACCTCGCTTACCCATTCTGCGACATCGATGGCTCGCTCGAAGGCAGCCCCAAGACCTGCATCGCCGTCGACTGCGAACCCCAATCGCTCGTCGCCTGCCGCGGCGACGAAGAGCTGCGCTGTAACGCCGACGGCACCAACTACAGCATCTTCCAGTGCTCGCGCGGCTGCGAGGACGCCTCCGGCTGCCGCCTCTGCGACCCCAACGAGACCGCCTGCACCAATGGCAAGCTCGCGACCTGCGACGCCACCGGCGCCGTCGTCTCCTCCGAGCCCTGCCCGCTCGGCTGCTTCGAGGACCAGCCGCGCTGCCGCGAGATCGCCCCGTCGAACGGGCTGGGCATGTACCTGGACATGGTCGCGGATCCGCCGGACGTGGTTCTGCGAGATGCGAAGGTCTTTGCAGATACCGGGGTGATTGCGGAGGGCGCGACGACGATCGAAGTACCCACATTTCTCGTGTCGCCCGCGTCCAATGGGGTTCCGATCCGGGTCTTTGTCACGAACACCCTCCAGATCGATGGCGCACATTTCATGATGGACCTCGGCGATCCCCGAGATCCTCCGGGCCCCGCGATCGCGTTCGTTGCTCGCCGAGAGGTCCGGCTCGAGGGATCGATCACAGTCGACACGCAGGTCGGGAGCGCGTTCTCGGGATGCACTCACGCCAGCCCAGGGAACGTCCACTCGCCTACTGCGGGCACTATCTATTCCCTCGGCGGTGGCGGCGGTGGCCACGCGACCGAGGGCTCCAACGGCGGAGCGATCATCGGATACGACGGTCCAGTGGGAGCCAAACGCGGTGAAGCATCGGGTTCCGAGGCGTTGATCCCGCTACGTGGGGGATGTAGCGGGGGCTACGATCTCTCGAGCAACGGCGACTCCCCGAACGGGGGTGGTGCCATTCAGTTCACGAGCGGCGCCCGGATCACCGTTGCCGGCGTGATCGACGTGCGAGGCTTCGACGGAAACCTCGACCACACGCAAGACGGCGGAACCGACGGCCTGGCGATCGGGGGAGGCGGGGCTGGCGGCGCAGTGCTACTGGAAGCCCCAGTCGTCGAGCTCACGGGCCTCGCGCATCTCCGTGCCTCAGGAGGGAACGGGGCAAGCGGTTGCACGTCGCCTCAGCGGAACTGCAGCCTCGGCGGACGAGGAGCAACCACGTCGATGCCGGCGGCACAGGTCGCTGACATCACCGGCAACACGCCCGACGCCAAGCAAATGTCTGGTGGTGGTGGTGGCGGCCTAGGTCGCATCCGCATCAACACCACCGATGGAACCTATGTGAAATCGAGCCAGTCGATCGAAAACGGTGCGGTGACGACTGGCGCGATCCAGACTCGCTGAGTCAGTTGCAGGTGCCTTCTTCGACCTTGCTGATCGGCAGCAAGCCATACGCGTTGTCGTAGACCTGGTACGTCCAGATCCCGGTCATCGTGAAGCACTTGCCGACATCCGCGGCCTCGAGGCGGTAGATGTCGTCGTCCGAGAGGAACGTCGACGTGCCCTGCTGGAGCTGGCCGACCCAGAACGTGGCCGTTCCGACCGAGAGCACCTTCACGTTCTGCAGCTGGACGAGCACGGACTCGTGCGCAGCACCGGTCGAAGGATCGAGCAACGCGGCGGCAGTCTGCGTCGTGACCGGTGTGGGTGCCGCCGCAGCGGGCTCCACGAGCGTCACGGTGGCCCCGGTGATCTCCGTGAGCGTGCCCCCGTTCGTGTCGTTGTTGAACTCCTCGGCCTTGCCGACCACGTTGACCTTGGCGCCGGGAACGATCGTGGCGTCGAGAGCCGGAACGGTGTTACCGTTTCCACGGAACACGTACACGCCCTCGTTGGGTGCAGCCGTGAGCGAAGAGGCGATCCAGAAGTTCTTGTTGTTGAACGAGCGCGCAGTGACGTACACGTCATTCAGTTCGACGGGCCCGGTCACGTTGCCCATCTGGACGTCGGAGATCGTCGCCGACGTCGAGCACATCGGGTCGGTTCCCTGGCAGCTGAAGTCCATGCAGTCAGTGAAACCGTCGCCATCGTTATCGATGCCGTCGCGGCACTCGGTCGTGCCGCTCTCTTCCGCGGCGCAGGTCGTCCCGTCGCCAACGCTGTCAGCGGTGGCCGTGGGAAGCACGAGCCAGTTGAAGAAGTAGTCGCCGACGCCCGTGATGCTCGCGTAGCAATCGGTCGCCACGGCGTCCTCGGGCAGATCGGCGAGCGCCGACTGAACGCGCGCGTCGCCCGTGATCCGGAACTCGTAGGTGTCCGGGGCCGGGCTCGTCGAGTTGAACGAACGGATCGCCGTCAGCTGGCGCGCGTTCGTGACCATGATTCGGACGCCTTCCCACTTCTCCCATTCCGCATCACGCTCCGCCTTCGTCATCCGCCCGAGCACCAGCGCGTCGACCATCGCCGGCGCCGGAACCGTGCCGGTCCCCTTCTTCGTCACCACCATCTGGCCGCCGCCGGCACCCTTGATCTCGGTGACCGTGCGGCCGGAGGTGTCGCTCGTCAGCGCGAACTCGTCCTTCTCGGCGTTGGTGATGTCCACGATGTCGCCGGGGGCGAGCTGCGCGACCTGATCGAGCGGGGCGCCGAACACCTTGATGCCCGAGAACGCGCCGCCCGCGGGGTCCTGGACCCAGAAGTCGCCGGTGCGCGCGCCGAAGCTGTCGATCGCGGTGACAACGACGCCCTTGAGCTGCACCGCCGTGCCCGGCGACATGCTGTCGTTCTGGACGTCCTGGATCTTCATGCCGCCAGGCGGCCGCGCGTCCGGGTCAGCGGGGGCGTCATCTCCATCCGAGCCGCGACAGGCGACGAGAGACAGGCCGAGCAAAGCGAGGGTCGTAATGCGCATGGGACTCCAAAAGGCTGGCCACGCGAGGTGGCGAGTGGCGGGCGCCCTGAGCGGCACCCGAAGCTCTTGTGCGGGCGTGTTTTGCCCGAGTTCGTCGCGGCTGTATACCCAAAAAGAAAGCCCGCCTATGCGGCGGGCATCACACGAGATCGTGAAGTTTTCGCGGCGCGCGAGGTGGCTAGTCGACTAGCCGCATCGCGAGCGCCGTCTCACCGTGACTACGACGCCTGGCCGGCGAGGCCGACCAGCTCGACGAACGCCATCGGCGCCGCGTCACCCTTGCGGGTGCGGGTCTTGAGCATCCGGGTGTAGCCACCCTTCCGCTCCGCGAAGTGCGGCCCGATCTCGCTGAACAGGCGCTCCAGGGCGCCCCGGGTCTTCACGGTCTGGCGGGCCATCCGGCGCGCGTGGAGCACCTTGGCGCGCTCGGCGGGGGTCGCCTGCTCGCCCTTCGCGATCAGCGGCAGGACGTCGATGCTCCACTGGATCGTCGAGTCGGCGTAGCTGCGGAGCTCCTTCGCCTTGGCCTCGGTGGTCTCGATCCGCCCGTAGGTGAACAGCGAGGTCACGAGGTTGTTGAACAGGGCCGTCCGGTGCGACGACTTGCGGCCGAGCTTTCGTCCAGATTTGCGGTGACGCATGGTGGTCTCGTTAGGTCAGAGGTAGTCGGCCCTGGGCGGGCTTCGATCAGGGCTTCTTGAGGGCGGTTTGACCCGGCCAGTTGTCGAGCTTCATGCCGAGCTGGAGACCCATCTCGGCGAGCAGCTCCTTGATCTCTTTCAGCGACTTGCGGCCGAAGTTCTTGGTCTTCAGCATCTCGGACTCGGTCTTCTGCACCAGCTCGCCGATGTACTTGATGTTGGCGTTCTGGAGGCAGTTGGCCGAGCGCACCGATAGCTCGAGCTCGTCGACGGTGCGCCACAGGTTCTCGTTGAGCTTCTCGGCGGCCTCGTCGCGCGGGGCCTCGACCGGCTCCGCCATCTCCTCGAAGTTGATGAACAGGTTGAGCTGTTCCTTGAGGATCTTCGCGGCGTACGCGACGGCGTCGTCGGGCCGGACCGAGCCGTTGGTCCACGCCTCGAGCGTGAGCTTGTCGTAGTCGGTCTGCTGGCCGACGCGCGCGTTGGTGACGGTGAAGTTCACCTTGCGGATCGGCGAGAACAGCGCGTCGATGGCGATCGTGCCGACCGGCAGGTCCACCGAGTGGCGCTCGGCCGGCGCGTAGCCGCGGCCGGTGGCGATCGTCAGCTCCATCGCGACCTTGCCGTCCTTCGACAGCGTGCAGATCCGGTGACCAGGGTTGAGGCAGGTCACGCCGTCGACGAGCGTCAGATCACCCGCGGTGACCACGCCCTCGCCGGTCTTGTCGAGCCGGATCGTGTAGGTCTTGTCGTGCTCGACCTTGAACAGCGTCTCCTTGAGGTTGAGGATGATGTCGGTGACATCCTCGACCACGCCGGGGAGCGACGTGAACTCGTGGAGCGCGCCCTCGATCGCGATGTGCGTGATCGACGCGCCC
This sequence comes from Kofleriaceae bacterium, assembly GCA_051952595.1. GTDB lineage: Bacteria > Myxococcota_A > Polyangia > Haliangiales > Haliangiaceae > JABFXX01. The sequence continues at coordinate 339 of JBQCJR010000969.1, read as the reverse complement.
TGCAGCGAAGACAGCAGGATGCGGCGCAGCGCGACGCCGAGGGTGGTGCCGAAGCCACGCTCGAGCGGCTCGCAGCTGAACTTGCCGTAGGTCTCCGACCGCTCCTCGATCTCCAACGTGCGTGGACGAATGAGGTCACGCCAGTTCTTGGCCATGAACGCGGTCTGCTCGGGGGTCGGTTCCATCGGTCGGTCTCCTTGCCTGGCTCGCTTTCATCACGGCCAGACGCGTGACGGGGTTCGAATCCCGTCGTTTCCAGCCGCGCGACGTGCCCGGCTGGTGGGGGCGCGCGAGGCGCCCAGGAAGGCAACTACTTCGAGTAGAGCTCGATGATGAGCT
>JBQCJR010000968.1:0-20124 GCA_051952595.1 Kofleriaceae bacterium | reverse complement strand
TCGGCTACGGAGACGACCCGCTCGTCCTCGCCGACGCCGACCACAACCAGGTCCGCTCGATGGTCGGCCGCCGCGTCGCCGGGAGCCTCGTCGGCGCGGTCGCGCTCACCAACTACCTCCAGCTCGGCCTCGACGTCCCGCTGATCCTGAATCAGGCGGGCGACAACGTCATGCAGCCGACGTCCATCGACTCGTTCGCGCTCGGCGATCTGCGCGTGATCCCGAAGCTGCAGCTGCTCGACGTGGCGCGCCACGGCATCGCGCTCGCCATCCTCCCGACCATCACGCTGCCGACCTCCACGACCGACGCGTACGCCGGCGAGGGCGGCGTCTCGTTCCAGCCCGAGATCGCGGCGTCCAGGCCGTTTGGTCCGGTCCGGATCATCGTGGACCTCGGCCTGCGCCTGCGCGAGAAGGCCACGCTCCACGACCTCACCGTCGGCAACGAGGTGTTCCTGCGCGCCGGCGCCGCCTACCGGCTGAACCCCAAGCTCGAGCTCGGCGCGACCACGTCGGTCGCTTCGGCCAGCGGCAACTTCTTCGGCCGCGTCAACGTCGACCACTGGGAGGCGCTCGGCGGCGCGCAGTACGACGTCCTCCCGAACCTCGTCGCGTTCGCGGGCGCCGGCGTCGGCCTCAACCACGGCTTCGGCACGCCGGACTGGCGCGTGCTCGTCGGGACGCGGTTCCACGTCGAGCGGCAGCCCAAGCCCGTGCCGGCGATCGTCGCGGTGACCCCGCCGCCGGTCGAGCCCGCGCCCGAGCCCGAGGTCGTTCCGCCGCCGCCGCCGCAGGACTCCGACGGCGACGGCATCACCGACGATCAGGACAAGTGTCCGGACCAGCCCGGCGTCGCGAGCCTCCAGGGGTGCCCGGAGCCCGACCGCGACGGCGACGGCGTGATCGATCGCCTCGACAACTGTCCCGACGAGCCGGGCGACGCGGCGAACCAGGGCTGCAAGCAGCCGCAGCAGGTCCAGCTCACCGGCGACAAGCTCGAGATCCTCGACGTCGTCTACTTCGAGACCAACAAGTGGGTGCTGCTCAAGAGGTCGAACGCGCTGCTCGATAACGTCGCGCAGGTCCTGAACGCGCACCCCGACCTCGCGATCCGCGTCGAGGGCCACACCGACGACCGCGGCAGCGCCACCTGGAACACGACGCTGTCCCAGCACCGCGCCGAGGCGGTGGTCGCGTACCTCGTCAAGAAGGGCGTGGCCAAGGATCGGCTCCAGGCGCAGGGCTACGGCCCGACCCGCCCGATCGCACCGAACGACACCAAGGAGAACCAAGCCAAGAACCGCCGCGTCGACTTCGTCATCGTCGGCAACGCGACCGGCATCCAGCAACAGAGCTCGGGGCCGGGCACCGACACGATGGACAAGAAGTGAGGACCACCATGAAATCGACTACGAACCACGTCACGAATCGTTTCGCGGTGGCCGGCGTGCTCGGCGCGGCGTTCGCCGTGAGCCTGGCGGCCTGCCAGACCTCCGACGAGCCTCGGCTGGAGCAGGCGACGAGCGCGAGCTTCGTCAACGGCGACTTCGAGACCGGCACGGCCGGGCAAGCCCCGCCGAGCTGGAACGTGCTCACCAACCTCAACCCCGGGTTCACGCCGAGCACCCCGCAGACCTACGCCAACCTGAACCTCGGTGCGGGCGGCACGGCGCGCACCAAGATCATGGCCGGCACGAACCAGCCGAACTCCCACCTCGGCGCCGCCGGCTCGCTGCGGTACTGCCGGTACGGCAGCCAGTGCACGCTGGTGAACGACAGCGGCAAGGACAAGAACGTCAACACGCTGCGGCAGACGATGACGCTCTCGTCGAGCGACATCGATCCCGTCGACGGGCAGTACCACGTCCGGTTCGTCTACGCGCCGGTGCTGGAGAACCCGAACCACGCGACGCACGAGCAGCCCTACTACATGATCCAGCTCACGAACGTGACGCAGGGCAAGCTGGTGTACTCGGACTTCAACCTCGCGGGCGCGACCGGCGTCAACTGGAAGAAGATCGTGACCGGAGGGACCGAGTACAGCTACACCGACTGGATCCTCGTGGACGTCAGCTCCGCGACGGGCGCGCTGGCCGCCGGTGATCAGGTCCGCCTCGACGTGATCGCGGCGGGCTGCTCGCTGGGTGGGCACTTCGGCGAGGTCTACGTCGACGGCGTCGGCGCCGTGCTGCCGGGCATCAGCATCGGCGGCACCGGGCCCTCGTGGGTCAACCCCGGCGAGACCATCACGTACGACCTGACGTACCGCAACGGCTCGGCGAACGAGGAGGACGGCGTCGTCATCGAGTTCAAGACGCCGCCGGGGACGACGTTCCAGGGGTACACGCCGCCGCCCGGCGCGACCTGTGTGACGCCGCCCATCGGTGGGACCGGGACGATCGTCTGCACGTTCGCGTCGCCGGTCCCGGCGGGCGCGCTCGCGTCCTTCACCGTGACGGTGAAGGTGGACCCCTCCGAGACGGGGCCGATCGTCTGTGGCCAGTACGACATCCGCTCGTCGACCGAGAGCCGCCTGACGGGCAACAAGATCGTGACCGACGTCGGGTGTGCGGCCGACGCCGACTGCACCGGCGGCCAGTGGTGCAATATCTCGGCGCGGACCTGCACGGACAAGCTCCCGAACTCGACCAGCCTGCCGACCGATCCGCCACACGCGAACCCGACGCTCGACGGGACGTGCACCGCCCCGGCGGCGACGCTCGTCTGCGAGAGCGCCGTGTGCGACGCGAGCGATGACAAGTGCGGCTACGCGAACGGCAACGGCGCGTGCAACGCCGCGAACGCCGGGACCGTGTGCCGCTCGTCGGTCTGCGATCCGCTCGATCTGCACTGCGGCTACGCGAACGGCAACGGCACGTGCACCGATGCCAACGCCGGCGTCGTGTGTCGCTCCTCGGTCTGCGATCCGACCGATCAGAAGTGTGGCTACTCGAACGGCGAGGGGTCGTGCACCGCGGCGAACGCCGGGACCGTGTGCCGGTCCGGCGCGTGCAGCCCGGGCGATCAGCAGTGTGGCTACGACACCGCGGAGGGCCCGTGCGACGCGGCCAACGCGACCACGGTGTGCCGCTCCGGCATGTGCAGCCAGAACGGCACGTGCCTGCCGCCGGGCGGGTGCCTCGTCGACGCGGATTGCAGCGGGGGCCTGTGGTGCAACCAGACCCAGCAGCTGTGCGTGCCGAAGCTCGAGAACGGCCAGCCGGTTCCGACCGACCCGCCGCACTCGGGGCCGACGCTCGACGGCACCTGCACGGAGGCGGCGGCGGAGCTCGTGTGCGTGAGCGGCGTGTGCGACACGCGCGACGACCAGTGCGGCTACGCCGACGGTGGTGGCACGTGCACGGCGGCGAACGCGGACGTGGTGTGCCGCTCGGGCGAGTGCAGCGAGAACGGCATGTGTATGCCCGCGGGCGGGTGCTTGGTCGACGCCGACTGCTCGGGTGGCGACTGGTGCAACCAGCAGCAGCGCGTGTGCACGCCGAAGCTGCCGAACGGCGAGCCGATGCCCACCGATCCGCCGCACACGAACCCGACGCTCGATGGCACCTGCACGCCCGAGGCGGCGCCGCTCGTGTGCGCGAGCGGCGTGTGCGACACGCGCGACGACAAGTGCGGCTACGCCGACGGCGGTGGCACGTGCACCCCGGCGGACGAGGACGTCGTGTGTCGCTCGGGCGAGTGCAGCGAGAACGGCATGTGTATGCCCGCGGGTGGCTGCCTGGTCGATGCCGACTGCGCGGATGACAAGTGGTGCAACATGCAGGCGCGCGTGTGCACGCCGCGGTTCCCGAACGGCGATCCGCTGCCCACCGATCCGCCGCACACGAACCCGACGCTCGATGGCGGCTGCACGGCGGAGGCCGCGGTGCTCGTGTGCGAGAGCGGTGTGTGCGACACGCAGGACGACAAGTGCGGCTTCGGCAACGGCACGGGTCCGTGCACCAGCACGAACGCGGCGGACGTGTGCCGCTCCGGCACCTGCGGCGCCGACGGCGCGTGTGGCCTCGCCGATGGCGTGGGTCCGTGCACGAGCGAGGATGGCTCCACCGTGTGCCGCTCCGGCGTGTGCAACGCGTTCGGCACGTGTGGCCCGCGCCAGGTCACGGTCGAGGGCGGCGGCGGCTGCTCGGCGGCCGGTGGTGCCGGCGGCAACGCCGCGGTGTTCGCGCTCGCGGCGCTCGTGCTGCGGCGCCGGCGTCGCGCGCCCCGCGCCTGAGCGACCGACCTGACGGACGCGGCCGCGTCGCCGCTGCTCCAGGAGAGCAGCCGCGCGCGGCCGCTGGCGTTTTCGGTGCGTGGCAACCGCGCCGGACGCGAGCGACCCCGCTCTCATTCGTCGCTTGTCGACCGGGTCTCGATCGTCCTACCGTCGAGCCGTGTGGATCGAAGACCGGCGAGTGGGCGAGGTGCGAGCCTCGCGTAGAGTCCTTCACGCCTTCGTCGCCGCTGCCCTCGGCCTCACGGGCGGATGTGCGAGCCTCGCGGCAGGCGGGGGCACGTATGCCCGCGTCTCGGGGGCCGAGACGCGCGTGGCGTCGGGGAACCTCGGGCTCGGCGGGTGGTTCGCGATCCGTCGCCAGGTCGTGATCGATCTCCACAACGGCTACGAGCTCGGGCCCCTGGGGCGGAGGTCGAACTGGCTGCTCACGCTAGGTGGACGGGTCACCACCAGGTCGCACGGCTGGCGCCCGGGCTACTACGGCGCGTTGCTCGGCGGGTTCAATCAACCCGCCAGCGAGGACCGGAAGGCAGGCCCGTCCGCGCGTGCGGTGCGCGCCGGACTCGGCGTCGCCTGGACGAGCTTTACCGAGGAGGACGGCGTGTTAGGTCCCGCTGGATACGCCAGCGCCCTGCTCGGGGTCGCGTATCACCACCAGGAGCAGAGCCACCTCGGAGCGGGCGACTTCCTCGGGATCGAGCTCACGCTCGTGGCGGGTGGCGATCTCTTGTTCGCGCTGGGAGAGGGGACCAAGGACGATTGATCGATCGGCCCCGACTCGCGCTCACTCGTCCTGTTGCAGCCACTTGCTCGTCGCGCCGGCGAGCACGGCGCCCGCGATGGGGGCGACCCAGAACAGCCACAGCTGGGAGAGGAAGTCGCCGCCGGCGAAGATCGCCTGGCTCGTCGAGCGCGCCGGGTTCACCGAGGTGTTGGTGATCGGGATCGAGATCATGTGGATCAGCGCGAGGCACAGGCCGATCGCGATCGGCGCGAAGCCCGCCGGGGCGCGCTTGCTGGTCGAGCCGATGATGACGAGCAGGAACCCGAACGTGGTCACGATCTCGGTGATCGCCGCGCTGCCGAGCGTGCCGGAGCGCCAGCCGTTGGCGGCGAACGAGCCGAGCGGCGCATCGCCGGACTTCAGGATGATCGCGATCACGCCGGCCGCCAGGAGCGCGCCGGCGAGCTGCGCGCCGATGTACGGCCCTGCCTCGTGGGCGGGGTGTTTGCCCGCGGCGACCAGGCCCAGCGTGACCGCCGGGTTGAAGTGTCCGCCGGAGATGTGGCCCACCGTGTACGCCATCGTCAACACGGTCAGGCCGAAGGCCATCGCGATGGCGTGCAGTCCGATGCCGGCCGCTCCGCCACCAAAGATCGCCGTGCCACAACCGCCGAACACGAGCCAGAATGTACCGATCGCTTCCGCCGCGAGTTTGCGCTTCATGCCGATGACGATAGGCATGGTGGCCGCGCGGGCGCCGGGTAGGCGCAGGTTAGGCCACGGTGGGGCCGCGCGCGCTCACCGCGCGAAGCGCTTGCGCACGGCGGCCAGGTTCGCGGCGTAGTTCGCCTCGCGGACCTTCGCGAGCTTCTTGATCAGCGACTGCTCGAGCGCCGTGAGCTTGGGGCCGCCGCAGCGCCGCGCACCGGCCTCGGCCACCTGGTCGCCGACGTTGACCACGCGGTCCCCGCTGATCCGGTAGACCGAGTGATCGCGGCCCGCGGTCGGATCGTTCTTCTCGATGTAGGCGTTGAGGCACACGCCGAACTTGGCCTGGAGCTCGCGGTGCTTCGCGAGCAGCGGTTGGTCCTCCGGTCCCGCGGCAGCGCGCGCCTCGTTGAAGGTGCGCAGGTCCGGCACCGTGGGCCGGGCCGGGAGCACCACCTTCGCGGGGGGCGTCGTCGCGATCAGCCGGGTATCGATCGTGAGCCGCCTGCCATCGTAGCGATAGACGCTGGTGCGTGCGTCGTCCGAGCTCGCCACGAGCAGCGGCTCGCCCTCGGGCAGCGACTCGACCGGGGCGCGGGTATAGACGAACATCCGGTCCGGCACGCTCGTGAACAGCCGGGTCCAGTCGGTGATCGGGCGCTTGCGGAAGTACGGGTAGTGGTGCTCGATCGCGCGGTCGTCGATCGTGAGCGTCTCGGGGATCGGCGCGAACGTGGTGAACGGATCGGCGGGCGCGTCCTCGCGCTGGATCACGAGGCGGTAGTCCGCGCCCACCTCATCGCCGCCCACCCAGACCGCGTAGGTACCCTCGAAGACGTCGAACGCGTGGCCGTTGCCCTTGTCGTCGCAGAGCGGATGGCCACCCTCCTGCTCGATCGGGCCGAACACGTGGATACGCTGGGGCTGCTTGGCCCACAGCGTCCACATCGAGACGCGCTGGAGCGGGCGGCCGGAGTGCAGATAGAAATCGGGGGCGCGGGCGGCGCCGCGGCACCGGTCGACGCGCTCGGACCAGTGCTCGGAGGGGCGGACCTTGCCGGTGATCACCAGCGGGGTGGCGAGCTCGCCCACCTCGCGTTGCTCGGCGGGCAGGAACGCGAGGTCGGCATCGCGATCGTCGAGCTCGAGCTCGTAGCGGACGGGGCCTCCGGCGACCGGCACGGCGGTCCACAGCGTGTGCGTGCCGGCGGGCAGGCCCGGCTTGTCCGAGGGCGAGAAGCACTTGCCGTCCCCGGAGATCACGAACAGCTGCGTGCTCGGGGCGCCGACGTACCAGGTGCCCGCCCGCGAGACCTGGAGCTGCGCGAGCGGCATCACCCGTCCCCGGGACACGCAGCTCGGCCCCGCCTCGCGGGTGTCGACCGAGAACGTGGCCGGCACCACCTGATGGCGCGGATTGGCCACGCCCTTGTCGCCGAGCGAGATCACCGGCAGCTTGCCGAGCGCGTCGGCGAGCGCGCGCGCCGAGCGCGTCGGATCCTCGAACGTGACGTGGGTGTTCAGGCTGCTCTGGTTGCTGGTGAGGTAGAGCTCGTAGTGACCCTTGGGCCAGCTCTTCATCAGGAACTGGTTGTCCCCGTCGGCGCAGACGTAGCGCCGATCGGGGAGCACGAGCACCGCACCGGCCGCCTGGCCGACCGGGTTGCCGTCCGCGCTCTCGATCCGGATCCGCAGCGGCATCGCCCCGTCGAGGTCGAACGTCACCAGGGGCTGGGCCGTGGTCGCGACGTCCATCCACTTGGCGCAGTCGTTCCAGCCGCGCTGGCGGGCGGTGACCCGCTCGAGCCGCGTGGTCAGCAGCTCGGTGCGGCGGAGTCCGGGCGGCGAGTCCGGGCTGAAGCGGAGCGCTGGGCCGGCCTGGGCGGACGCCGCTGTGGCGGCGAGCACACCGACGGTGGGAACGAGGAGAGCGAACAGCGAAGGACGCATCGTGACGGCGCCAGGCAACGGCCATGCCGCTCGTATGTCCGTGGAACCCGGTACCCGTCAGCGGGGTGCACCTGGTGCACCTGCGGGGTGCACCAGGTGCACCGTCAATGCGCGAGCAGGTAGCAGATGCCGCCGTAGCAGGTCATGCCGCGATCGCCGTCGACATAGATCACGAGCGGTGGCAGGGATCGCGCCGGGTCGGCGCACATCAGCCGGTACTCGACGAGGTCCGGGCCGAGGCCGAACTTCACCGCGGTCGCGCGATCGGGCGAGGACACGCCGAGCTCGGTGGTCACGTCGGCGAGCACGCGTGCGCGGCGCTGGCGGCCGGCGTGCTCGCAGTGGCCGTGCCACGGCGTGGTGTAGCCGGCGCCGACCTCGACGGCGCGATAGTACATCCCGCGCGCGTCCTCGTGGGTCAGCGACGAGGTGGTCGAGATCACGTGACTGGCGATCTTCCAGGTGCCGTCCACCACGTTCCCGCGCGGGCGCGCGGGTGCTCCGGTCCCGCTGGAGGCCGCGCAGCCGGCGCCGAGGGCGCCGAGCACCAGCAGCCGCGCGAGCTCATGCGAGGGACGACGACGGACCATGGAGCGGCAATGACACCACGAAACGAGCCCCGCCGGTGGGCGCGCGGTCCGGAGCGATCGCCAGCTCGCCGCCGTGCTCGATGCAGATCTTGCGCGAGATCGCCAGGCCGAGCCCGGTGCCGGTTGACTTCGTCGTCACGTACGGCTCGAAGATCCGGGTGCGATCCGCCTCGGCCACGCCGCGGCCGTGATCGTCGATGGTGATCGCGACGACGTCGCCGCGGGTCTCCCAGCTCACCACCACGTCGCCTGCCGCGCCCGCCGCGCCCGCCTCCTGGCCGGCGTGGATGCCGTTCTCGACCAGGTTCGCGAGCACCCGCTTGAGCAGCAGCTTGTCGGCGCGCACCGTGACCGGCCGCGCGGGCGGTTGCAGGGTCAGCCGCGCCGCCATCGTTGGATCGAGCCGCAGCTCCTCGACCAGCTCGTCGAGCGAGATCGGCGCCGCCTCGACCTTGGGCAGCGCGCCGAGCGTGCGGAACGTATCGACCAGCCGGCGCAGCCCCTCGATCTCCTCGCCGACGATCTCGCCGGTGTCGGCGAGCAGGCGCTGGAACCGCACCGGGTCGGTCTCGGCGCCCTTGTACGACGACACGCACTGCTGGACCGCGAGCTGGATCGGGGTCAGCGGGTTCTTGATCTCGTGGGCGAGCCGGCGCGCGACGTCCTGCCACACGCCCATCCGCTGCAGGTACTCGACCTGCTTGCGCGCCTCGTCGAGGTCGTCGAGCATCGTGTTGAACGCGCTGCCCAGCTCGGCCATCTCGTCGCGCCCGCGCAGCTCGACCCGCGCGTCGTGGTGGCCGTCCGAGACCCGGCGCGCGGTCGACACCAGCGCGGCGATCCGGCGGGTCACGAACCGCGACGCCCACACCCCCACGCCGGCCGCGCCGAGCCCGGCGAGCCCGATCAGCACCAGGAACGCCGTCTGGTAGCCCGAGGGCAGCGCGCTCTTGATCTGGAGGAACGTCTTGGTCGCGTCGATCGACTGCTTGAGCTTCTGCAGCTCGTCGTTGATCGTCGCCGAGACCTCGAACGCGACCCGCAGCGTCGCGCCGTTCGGCCCGAGCGGCTCGTCGACCACCTTGTCGCGCCACAGCGCCGCCGGGCGGCGCGGGTCCGGCGGATCCGCCGCCTCGGCGATCACGCTGCCATCCGGGCGGAGCAGCGCGATCCGCCGCACGCCCGGCTCGACCATGGCGATCTTCGCCAGGTCGGCCGCCGGATCGAGCGCGAGCAAGTCCGGGCGCTGCGCCAGCCGCGCGGCGATCTCGCGGTGGAGGTCCTTCGTCGTGCTGACCAGCTCGTGGTAAGCGGCCATCGAGCGCTCGAGCACCTCGATCCGCGCGGCCGCCTCGCCGGCGGCGACGTTGGCCGCCGCCTTGCCCAGCTGGCCGATGAAGTACGCCGACACCGCGAGCGGCGTCATCACGATCAGCACGAGCGCCACCGTCAGCTTGAGCTGGAGCGGGATGGGGCGGCGGGCGCGCTTCACGGGCGTGGCCTGAAGAACGGTTGCGATCGGATGCGGAGCACGCGGTCGGCCTCCGGGATCTTGGGGTTGACGAACACCGACACGAACGAGCCGAAGAACGCCCCGCCGCGATCGAGTCCACCGCCGGTGCCCTGGGTCAACCACCGCCGCACCTCGGCGAGCGTCTCCTTCGAGACCGGGTTGAGCTCGACCTGCATCGCCAGCTGGAACACCTGCTCGTACGGCAGCGACGCCAGCCGCGCGATCGGCAGATCCTCGACCGAGGTCAGCCGGCGCAGCGCATCGGCCTGGCGCTTCTCCTTGAACAGCTTGCCGTCGATCCTCATCTCGAAGATCTCGTCCCACACGTTGTAGACCACCTGGCGCTGGAGCAGCACGAACGACACCGGACTGGTGGAGTCCTTCGGATAGATCCAGATCCGGATCACCACCGTCGAGGTGAACCCGCTGCGCAGGGCCGCGTACGCCGCGTTGTCGAACAGCCGGGACAGCGGCTTGCCGGGGCTCGGCAGGCCGGTCGCCATCAGCGAGTCGCCGCGCTCGACGAACCGCATCTTGTGGAACTCGGTGGCCTCGTCCTCGTCGTCGTCGGCAAAGGCTGGCACGGCGAACAGGAGCACCATCACCGCGAGCATCCGCGCATGCGATCTGGCGCGGCGCCGCGGCGTCATCGCAGGCGCCCCAGCCCGTTCGCGATCGTCAGCTCGAAGATCCCGACGTCGGTGTCGATCCGCACCCCGGCATCGACGTAGAGGTCGATCGGCAGCGAGTCCCAGCGCGCGGCGTCGCGCGCCCGCAGATCCGCGTTCTCGGCCAGCCCCCACAGCCCGGCGCCGAAGAACAGATCGCCGCCGTAGACCCGCTTCTTGCCGCGGCCGCGGAACAGCTGCACCGCGTACTCCACGCTCGCCGTGCCGCCGAGGTCGCCGTAGCTCGGCTTGTCGGGGCGCGTGCCCAGGATGTCGAGCGGCGCCGCCGTCGAGAGCACCAGGCCGAGCGCGCGAGGCGTGAGCATCCGGTTCACGTCGGCGATGTGGATCCGATCGAACCGCGGCGCGTCGCCGATCACCGCGCCGCCCGCGAGCTTGATCGCGATCGCGTGGCGGCCGCGGAACAGCGGCCAGTAGTGCTCGTAGCGGCCGAACAGCGTCGCGAACTGGTAGTCGCCGCCGAACAGCACCGTCCCGATCTCGGCGGTGAACGCGAGGTGCCCGCCGGCGTGCGGCAGGATCGGATCCGGGCGGGTATCGCGGTCGTACGCGAACCCCGCGGTCACCACCTGGCTGGTTCCCGGATCGAGGTGGAGATCGATCGCGACCACGCGGCCGTCGGGCAAGGTCTGGGTCGGCGCGACCGGCAGCGCCGCGGAGATCTGCTCGAGTCGCAGCCCCGCCGAGAGCCGGGTCAGCGCGGTGGCGTCGTAGGTCGTGCCGGCGCGCACGCCGAACCGCCGGTACGGGAACGCGCGCAGCTCGGACAGCGCGGGATCGCCGCGATCGCCGGACACCCGGTACGCCTCGCTGCCGCGCACCATCGTGATCGCGGCGTTCGCGCCCCACCGCGTGCCGAGCACCGAGGGATCCGCGATCCGCAGCTCGCCCGCCCACTGCGATCGGCTGCCCTCGACCTCGTCGTCGTTGGTTGCGTAGATGAAGCCGCCGCCGACCGCCACGCCGAGCCCGAACAGGTTGCGCTCGCCGACGTCCGCGCCGACCCAGTACGGCGACAGCGAGGTGTGGCCGAACCACAGCCGGTTGAGCACCACCGTGCCGCGCTCGACGACCTGGACCTCGAGGATCACCTGGCCACGCGCGCTGCCCTTGTTCATCACGAGCGTGACGTCGCGGAAGAACCCGAGCGCGAGCACCTTGTAGCGCGCCTCGCGCAGCCGGCGATCGCTCGCGCGCAGCACGTCGCCGGGCTGGATCGGCAGCGCGCGCCGGATCAGCTCCTCCTGGGTCGCCGTGTTGCCGGTGATGTTGATCTGCTCGATCAGGAGCAGCGGGCCGAACTCGGATTCACCCTGGAGCACCGGGGCCTCGACCGGCGCCTCGGCGGGGGGCACGGCGCGTGGCTCGCCGGGATCCGCCGGCTCGCCCGGGTCCGGCGCGAGGGGCTCGGGGGCAGGGCTCTGCGCCCGCGCCGGGGCGGCGGCGAGCGCCAGCAGGCCCAGCACGAGCGGTCGTCGCATGTCGGGGGAACGTAGCGCACCGATCCCCGCCGGTGCTACCGTCGTGCTCGTGCGCTGGGCCACGCCAGCAACTTGTGGGCGCCCCCGATGGGGGTGTGTCGTGGCAGGATCGGCCGGCATGCCGCTGGTCCTCGCGCTGGCGATCGCGTGGCTCGCGCTCGGCTGCAACGATCTGCGCGACTTCCGCGGCGGCTGGGAGGGCGATCGAGTCGGCGGCGCGCCGGTGCTCCGGGTCGGCGCCGGCGATCGCGCGCGGCTCTCGATCGATCGGATCGACGCCCACGGCCTGAGCGGCCGGCTCTCGATCGATGGCCTGATGCCCGAGCAGCCGTTCGAATCGCTGCCCGGCGCCGAGGCCGACGTGCTCGCGAACCTGACGTTCTCCGGCTCGCCGCTGCGGGTCTACCTCGCGTTCGTGCCGGTGCCCGACGGCGGGGGCGAGGCGCTCGCGCTGGTCGCGCTGTTCGATGACCGCCGGATCGAGGTGCGCGTGCTGCGCGGCGGTGGAGCGCCGCTGTACGCGATCTTCGCCCTCCGCGACGCCTAGCAAGAGCCCCTCGTGCACTGCCCGCATTGCCACGCCCCCAACGCCGATGACGCCCGGTTCTGCGGTGCGTGCGGCGGCGCGATGTCTTCGACCGCGCCGGCCTCGAACCCCGCGCTCGGCGAGCTGCCGGGCGCCGCGATGATCGGCCGCGAGATCGCCGGCCGGTTCCGGATCCAGAGCAAGCTCGGCGAGGGCGGCATGGGCGCGGTGTTCCGGGCCGAGCAGATGTCGCTCAAGCGCGTGGTCGCGCTGAAGCTGCTCCGCCCCGACGTCGCCGCGAGCCCGGTGCTGCTCCGCCGCTTCAACGCCGAGGCGGAGGCGGTCGCCAAGCTCAAGCATCCCAACACCGTCCAGATCTACGACTTCGGGCAGGACGCCGACGGCACGCTGTTCATCTCGATGGAGCTCGTCGAGGGCCGCTCGCTGCGCCAGGTGCTGCGCGACGAGGCCCCGCTGTCGCCGCGCCGCGCCCTGGCCATCGCCGCCCAGGTCGCCGCGTCGCTCGCCGATGCCCACGCCCGCACGGTGATCCACCGCGATCTCAAGCCGGACAACGTCATGCTCACGGATCGCGGCCGCGCGCGCGATCACGTCACGGTGCTCGACTTCGGGATCGCCAAGCTGCACGAGCGCGGCACCCAGGGCGCGATGACCCAGGCCGGCGACATGCTCGGCACCCCGCAGTACATGGCGCCCGAGCAGATCCGCGCCGAGGCGATCGACGGCCGCACCGACGTCTACGCGCTCGGCTGCATGCTCTACGAGATGGTGACCGCGCGGCTGCCGTTCGAGGCGACGACCGTGATGGCGCTGCTCTCGAAGCACCTGCTCGAGCACGCGCCGCCGCCTTCGCATCGCCGCCCCGAGCTCGCGCTGCCGCCAGTGATCGACGAGCTGATCCTGGCCGCGATGGCCAAGGATCCGGCGCACCGGCCGCCGGCGATGGAGGCCTACGGCGAGCCCCTCCCCGCGGTGCTCGCCACGCTGCCGCCCGAGCCCACCGGACAGATCTCGGCGGTGCACGGCGCGCCGCCCGCGCCGCCGCCCGCCGGCTACGTCGAGACCCCGGTCGCGCCCTCGGCCGCGTTCCAGCCGCACACGCCGCCGCCGTTCCATCCGCCCACGCAGCCGCCGCCCGGCTCGGCGTTCGCGCACCCGCTCCCGACGCCCGCTCCGGCCTCCGCGCTCGTGTCCGCGCCTGCACCGGTGCAGGCTCCCGGGCCCGCGCCTCGGCCTGCGCGGCGCGGCGGACGGACCCTCGCGATCGCGCTCGGCGTGCTCGCGCTCGCCGGCGCCGGCGTCGGGATCTATGTCGCGACCCGTCCGAGCGGCCCCGCGCCCGTCGCGCCCGTGGCCGACGATCCGTGGGGCGGCAGCGCCGGCCCGAGCACCACGCTGATCCTGCCGAGTAGCGCGCGGCTGATCCCGCCGCCCGGCTACGCGCTGAGCGAGACCGCGACCCGCAAGCGGCTGGTCGACCACGCCGCCGGCGTGACGATCACCATGGTCGGCGTGCCGCCCGGCACCGACGATCCCGACGAGCTCGGCGGCCGGGTCGCCGCCGAGTCCGGCATGGTGTTCGAGGGCTCCGATTCGATCCACTCGCACGGCGAGCCGCGGTTCACGATCGAGCTGAGCGGCGTGGTGAACGGCGTCGCGGTCAAGCAGCTCGGGATCGCGTACCTCTCGGCGCGCTACCGGATCGGGGTCCTGATCAGCGCGCCGGTCGCGCTCGCCGCCGACGACCAGTTCGTGGCCTGGGTCGCCCGGTTCCTCGAGTCCAACGTCGTGCTGCCGCCGACCTGAGGCGGCGCAGCCCGTCACCCACCGCGGCGCGCGGCCTGGCCGAGGTAGTAGCGCGCCAGGAAGTCGTAGAGCACCACCTCCTGCCGGCGGTGCTCGGTGGTGAGCATGCGGTTGACGAACAGGTGCGCGAAGCTCCCCGCCAGGGCATCGACCGAGCCGTCGAGCTCGCCGCGGCGCTCGAGGTCGCGCAGCCGCGCCACCAGCGGCGCGAGGCGAGCGCGGCGCGCTGCGAACGCGGCCAGCGCCGGCGCCCACGCGTGCTGGGGATCGTCGACGGGCGTGGCGAGCAGCGCCTCCAGCGCGAGGCGCTCGGCCCGCCAGCGCGCCCCCAGCTGGCGGCGAACGCCGGCATCGACGTGGTGCTCGGCGGCGAACGCGTCGCGCGCCTGCTCGGCCCAGGTGCGCCGCGCGTGGCCATCGAGCCCGAGATCGTCGAGCAGCGCGTCGAGGCCACGCAACGCCAGGCGCCACGCCAACGCCGCACCGGCGCCGTCCTCGAGCTCGCCGAGGGCGGCCAGCGCGCAGTCGCTGTCGATCTCGAAGATCTTCTCGGCGAGCTCGATGCCAGCGGGCCCGCCGTAGCGCTCGATCTCGCGCTGGTAGGTATCGAGCACCAGGCGCGACCACGCGCCGTCGGCGGCGCTCGGGGCGAGCGCGGCGGAGAGCCGAGGCAACACCTGACCGGCGAGCACGGCGGGATCCCCGGCGAAGCGCACGCGCAGGTGCGCTTCGGGATCCGCGTACCGCAGGAAGAACCAGCTGGTGATGAGGTGCTCGGCGCGGAGCTCGGCCACCAGCGGCGCGATCGCCTCGCGCAACAGCGGCTCGGCGGCGACCGGGCCGCCGTAGATCTTGGCGAACAGCCATCCCGAGCCGGGCGGGAAGGTGCGGGCCACCGGCGCGCGAGCGATCGTCTGGCGCGGAGGCACCACCGCGGCCGGCGCGGCCTCGGATGGCGCGCGGCGGTACGGCACGATCAGCTCGGCGGCGAACCGACCCTCGGGCGCTTCAACGCACAGCTCGTCGGGCCCGGGGAACAGCTCGACCAACACGGCCGCCTTGCGCCCGCGCAGCAGCGCGACCGCCGCATCGACCAGCAGCGCGTTGTCGAGATCGAGGGTCAGCTCGTTGTCGCCGTCGGCCAGCACCACCCAGCGCGGTAGGTCGCGCGCCGCGCGCAACGCCTGCATGGCTCGCCAGGCGTCCTGCCCGAGCGCGCGGCACTCCACCTCCGACAACCGCCACCGTGCGCGCGCCAGGACCACGCGGCCATGGCGCACCCGCGGCAGGGTGGGCAGGCGATCGAGCACGCCCCAGCTCCAGCTCTCGCCGCCGCGGTGCGGGTGCGCCAGCGAGCACAGGAACTGATAGATGGGGAGGTGGTTGCCGTGGACGTTGTGGGCCGAGGTCAGCTGCGGCACCACCTCGCGATCGAGGCGTCGCGACCACAGCCGCACGCGCCCGGCCTCGACGTCGACGAGCAGATCCGTCACCGGCAGCGAGCGATCTGGCGCCGCGCCGCCGACCCCGAGGTACGGGATCTCGTAGGCGCGCAGCACCGGACGTAGCAGGACGTTGCCCACGCGACCCTCGGGGAGGTGCACGATCTCGGCGAACACCGCGCCGGGCCGCTGGGCCTCCTCGGCCGCCAGGTTGGTGGCCGCGACCGCCTCGATCTCCGGCCCGAGGTGACAGAAGCGCCCCAGCAGATGGGCCCCGGAGCGACCGTCGACGGCGTCGTGGCGCACCTGGAAGTCGCCGGCGGCGAGCGCCTCGGGCGAGGGCGCCGCGATCGCGCCCATCACCGCGAGGGTCGCCGGCTCGTGGCTCGGCGGCCCCTCCGCCAGCGCCGCGACGTCGGCGTCGTCGAGCACCAGCTCGCGCGCGCCGGCGCGCAGCAGCGCGAGCACGCGAGGCGCCAGGTACTCGGCGCGCGGCCCCCAGCTGCCATGATCGATCGGCGCCGGCGCTGCCGGGAATCTCAGCCCGTCGAGCAACGGCTGCGCCGCGGCGCGCCGGGCCCCGAAGCCGATGCCGGTCTCCTCGTCGAGCACCTCGACCAACGGCACGCGCGCCGCCTCGTAGCGTGCGACGAACGCGTCGCGGAACCGCCTCCATTCGTCGCGCTCGGCGTGTGGGCCGAGCCGGCGCAACACGGCCACGCCGCGCTCGAGCTCGCGCAGCACCGGCGCGCCGAGTGCCAGCGCGTCGCCGGGCTTGGCGAGATCGACCTGGAACAGCCGCGGCAGCTCGACGGTGACGGGGCCACGCGCCAGCCCGGCGGCGACCTCGTGGTAGGCAGCCAGCGCGCCGCCGAGCGGGCGCGCGTCGAGTGCCCGCAGCGCGCTCCCCGCGGCAGCCAATCCCGCCGCAGGTGCCGCACCGTGGTGCGTGGCCTGCAAGATCGCGATCACGCGCGCGAGTGGATCGGGGCCGGTCACCGGTGGTTGCAGGCTCGACATCAGCACCTGCGCGTCGATCAGCTCGTCGAGGAAGGCGCCGGCTTCGTCGGTGGTGACGTCGGGATCGGCGGTCAGCGTCGCGATCAGGTCGTCCCAGCATGCGCCGTCCGCCGCGCGCGCGAGCACCGCGTCCAGGTACGGCGTCGGGGTGATCGCCACCAGGTGATAGCCGCGCACGCCGTCGTGCGCCCGTGCCTCCGCGTAGCGCAGCCGGCCCGCGCTGCGATAGAGGCTGGAGTTGGGCCGATAGATCAGCTCGCGGCGCAGGGCCGGGTCGGCGGCCAGCGCCTCGCAGGTGCGGAACAGGTGCTCGTTGTCGAGCCGGGTGTGCCGGCGATAGCGCGCGCGTGGCCCCAGCGCGAGGCGCGTGGCGGCGCCGAGCGTGCCGCCCGAGACGCCCGCGAACAACCCGAACGGCGTACAGCGCGACGCCATGCGCGCGACGTACCGGACGAGCGCGCGCTCGGCGGCCTGGCCGGCGTCGCCCGCGGGCGCGGCGCGCCACGTGGCGATCGCCTCGTCGAGCGCCGGCGACGCGAGGAAGATCGCCTCGCGGACCACCGGATCGTCCAGCAACGCGGCGAGCCGCACCCGCAGCAGCGTGGTGGCCTCGGCCGTCGCGCCCGAAGCGCCCTCGCCCCAGCGCACCAGCGTGGCGAGCGGCAGGAGCGGCGTCCGCAGCACGAACCCGCCCGTGGGCACGAACCGACCGAGCGGCGGAGCAGCGGCGGGCATCGAGGCGGGCGCGAACGCTATCACGCACGACGACGCGGACGCGCGCGCGCCGATCGCGGGTCACAATCTATCGGCGGCCGTCGATTGAGGATGCGCGTCGACTCCACCAACCTGACACGCATGACGAAGAAGTCTTCCAAGCAGCCCAAGCTGAAGCTCACCAAGATCGATGTCGCGCGCCTCTCGACCGCGGTCCCCGGCGGCCTCGAGGATCACGTCACCATCTTCACCAACACCACCGCCGCGCGCTGAGGTCTCGACCGGGTGAGGGCCACGCGCCTGCCACCCAGCCGGCACGCGCTGGAGATCCGGATCGCCACACGGCGTGACCCGCCGAGTCGCCCCGCGATCGGGCGAGTCACCTGGGTGACGCTCGATCTGACCGCGCGACGCATGGGGCAACGCGTGTGCTCGTCGTCCGGCGAGCGGACCGAGGCGGCGCTGGCGGCAGCGCTGGCGCCGATGTTCCCGCCGCCGCGCCGCCGTCGCCCGGTGCGCCACGGCGACGCCACCTCGCATGGTGGACCCGTGGCCTGGCGGGTCGAGCTCACCGCCCCGCCGCGGTTCGCCGGCGCGCTCGGCGACTGGCTGCCGCGCCTCGATCGCCTGTTGTTCGAGCAGGCCCGCGTGGGACGGCTGGAGATCCTCGTCGACGACGCGACGCGAGCCACGGCGATCCAGGCGATCGCTCGGTACGGGGCCGAGCGCGGCGCGACCTGGCGCGGCGACGCGCTCGATTTCGGGCGGGTCGACGCACCCTGCACCCACGTGGTCTGGCGGCGCCACCGCGGACACCTCCACCTGCTCCACCTCTGCGTCTACGAGCGGTTCGCGGTGCGGTGGCCCAGCGGGGTCACCGGCAACGAGCTGGTGAGCGCCGCCGCGGAACACCTCGGCTTGTGCCACCCCGCGGGCGCCGCACACGTCGCCCAGCGCGCCGAGGCCGCGCTCGAACGCGCGCGTCGCGAGGTCCCGAGCTATCGGGACGCGCCGCGGTTCGCGAGGCTGCCCTACGTCGACGCCGCCGAGCTCGCGCGTCGCGGCGCCGACAGCGTCGCCGGGCGCCGCTCGATCGCCGAGCTGGCCCACCACCCTGACTACCTCGTGCGCGGCTCGGGCGGCACGACCAGCGGCCAGTCGCGCTGGCACGCCATGTCGAACCACACCCGGCGCGAGCGCACCGGCGCCGAGGCGCCGCTGTGGCGCACCCTGGGGCCACCGCGCCTCGCGATCATCAACCGAACCGCCAACCTGTTCACCGACGCAGGCGACCGCTACCGCGCGCGCCGCGGCGCCCGCGAGGAGCTCAGCGTCGCGCCCGGCGCGAACCCGACGACGGTCCCCGCCGAGCGTTGGCTGCGCGCGGTCGAGCGGCTCCGCGCCCACGCGCCGCGCCAGCTCGGCGGGGATCCACAGTTCCTGATCCAGATCGCCCGCACGGTCGAGCGCACGCGCCACCGCTTGCCCTCGCTCGAAGGCGTCGTGCTCGGCAATCACTTCGGGTGGAGCTTCCAGCGCCGCGCGATCACCACCGCGCTGGGCGTGCCGGCGCGCAGCCTGTACCACTCGTCGGAGGCGTCGACGATGGCGCTGGAGTGCCCGCTCGGCCGCTGGCACCTGCTCGAGAGCTACGCGCACTACGAGATCGTGCGTGGCGGCGCGGCGGCGCCGGCGGGCGGCCTCGGCCTCGTCGCGGTGACCACCTTCGACAACCCGGTCCGGCCGCTGTTCCGCTACGTGATCGGCGACCTCGGACGGATCGTGCCGGGAGCGTGCCCGTGTGGTGACCCGACCCGCTGCTTCGAGCTGGCCGGCCGCACCGCGTCTTGTTTTCTCGACGGGTGCCGCCGGTGGGTCACGCCGCGCGCCTTGGACGCGTTGCTGGGTGACCAGCTCGTGGCCTCGCACCTCCAGGTCGTGCGCGACGACAACGGGCTCACCCTCCGGGTGGTGGGTGCGCCACGCGTCGATCGGCGCGTCGTCGAGCGCGTCGCCGACGCGCTCGCGCTCCAGGTCCGCTGGCTCGACGTGCCGTCGCTGCCGCTGGCGTCGGCGCGCGGCAAGCTCGCGCTGTTCGACGTCCCGCCGCCGACGGCGCTCGAGCACGCGCTCCGAACCTCGGGCGCGCGCGCTCCGTTTCGCGCCGGGTGCTAGCCTCCCCGGATGATTCGCCTCACCCAGTACGCGCGCGGCGGTGGTTGCGCGGCCAAGCTCCGGCTCGGCGCGCTGACCCACGTGCTCCAGCAGTTGCCCGGCGCGCCGCGCCCCGACATCGTCGTCGATCACGGCTACTCGGACGACGCGGCGGTGGTGCGCGGCGGCGGCGAGCGCGATCTGGTGCTGACCGCCGACGTGATCGCGCCGCTGGTCGACGATCCCGAGACGTTCGGCGCGATCGCCGCGACCAACGCGATGTCGGACGTGTGGGCGATGGGCGGCCGCCCGGTCTCCGCGCTCAACCTCGTCGCGTTCCCGCTCGACACCCTCGGTGCCGACGTGCTCGAGCAGATCCTCAGGGGCGGGCTCGACGCCGCCGACGCGGCCGGCGTCGCCGTCGTCGGCGGGCACTCGATCGACGATCCCGAGCCCAAGTACGGGATGGCGGTGACCGGCGTCGTCGATCCGCGGGCCGTCCTGACCAACGCCGGCGGGCGGGAGGGCGACGCGCTCGTGCTCACC
>JBQCJR010000967.1:0-16741 GCA_051952595.1 Kofleriaceae bacterium | reverse complement strand
CAGGATCCGAAAATCTCCCCTGGTAGCAGCAGGCGCTGTGGGCCATGTGGGCAACCGTCGGCCTGTGAGGGCCGACGGTTGTCCAAGCGCACTGTGAGCTGCGAACCGCGGCGCAAGCAGCCGCACCTCGGCGCAGGTCACAGGCGCGTCATGTCCACAGCGCTCTGCGCCCTACTCGCCATCCTCGTCATTCGCGCCTTCGAACACGAACTTCGGGATACGTGCGTCGAGCTCCGCGCTCATCGGCTGCGAGGTGAGCGTGAACCACCGCTCCTCGATCGCGATGCCTTTCGCGGCGGCGCCCTCCTGGAAGCCCTCGACGATGCCGCGGACCCATGGCTCGGCGACGCCGGCCTCGGTGCCGCGCGCGATCACGCGCAGGCGCACCGTATCGGGCTCGAGCTCGATCCAAGCGATCGCGTTGTCGATCTTGTACTTGTCGAACCCGCCCGATGCCAACCACCCGACGGCGCTCGCCGGGACCTTCTCGATCTGCGCGCGGACCTCCGCGGACAACGCACCTGCCTGGACGGCCTGCCCGGCGGGTCGGATCGCCACGACGCCGCCCTGCCACGTCATCGCGTAGCGCTTGCCGGACGCCTCCAGCTCGTAGTGGTGCTTGCTCGTGTGGGTCCGCGCACCGAACAGCGGCGCGATCGCGTCGAGGCACTTTCTCGTCGCCGCCTCCGGCAGCTGCGTGATGAAGACCTGCGACGCGTCCTCGTCCGCCCCGAGCACGAGCAGCTCCATCCCAGGGAGCAGCTCGCGCGCGCACGACAGCTGGTCGACCATGAGGTCGCGGAAGCGGTCGAGCAGACCGCTGATGCGCGCGAGATCGATCGCCATCACGACGTTGCTCGCGCCGAGCTGCGACGCGATCCGCGCCGGGACAAACGACAGCGGGCTCACGGGCACGCCGATCGCGGCGCTCGAACCGGCCTCCGCCTCGACCTTCGACTTGCGGGAGTCCTTGGCGCAGCCGCTCCCCGCTCCCCGCCGCCATCGCCACCCACGCGACCAGACACGCACGACGCATCGCGCAGCTATCTCATCTCCGCCCGCGGATGTCGATCGCGAACCGCGGGGCTACCGCTTGCGCCGGCTGCCGGCCTGCACCTTGCGACGGCGCAGCCGCGTGGCTTCCTTGAGCCGGCGCTCGGTGCGCTCGATCATCTGCTGCTGGCTGTGCTTGGCGGCCAGGCCGCTGCGCTGGACGTAGCTGCCGTCGGGCAGCATGTCCCACGCGCCGCGCTGATCCGAGAGCTGGGTATCGAGGATGTGGCGCAGCTCGCTCTGGAGCCGCGGATCCTCGATCGGGATCAGCACCTCGACCCGCTTCTCGAGGTTGCGCTGCATCGCGTCCGCCGAGCCGAGGTAGTACTCGGGCCGGCCCGCGTTGTGGAAGTAGTAGATCCGCTCGTGCTCGAGGAACCGCCCGATCACGCTGACTACCTTGATCGTGCTCGACACGCCCTCGAGCCCCGGGCGCAGCCGGCAGGTATCGCGCACGATCAGATCGATCGACACGCCGCGCTGCGACGCGCGGTACAGCGCGCGCACGATGTCCACGTCCTCGAGCGCGTTGAGCTTCCACTGGATGTGGCCGCGCCCGCCGCTCGCCTGGATCGCGATCTCGCGCTCGATCTTCTCGAGCAGCGCCGGCTTGAGCATCTTCGGCGCGACGAGCAGCTTGGCGTACTTGCGGCGCGGCCTGTAGCCGGTCGTCAGGTAGTTGAACAGCTCGGTCAGATCGCGGCCGATCGCGTCGTCGGACGTGAACATGCCGAGGTCCGTGTACAGCCGCGCGGTGCCGGCGTGGTAGTTGCCGGTCGCGACGTGGGCGTAGCGGCGCAGCCCGTCGAAGTCGTTGCGCACCACCAGGGTGATCTTGGTGTGGGTCTTGAGCCCGACCACGCCGTAGGTGACGTGGATGCCGGCGCGCTCCATCCGGTTCGCCCACTTGATGTTGGCTTCCTCGTCGAACCGCGCCTTGAGCTCGAGCACCACCGCGACCTGCTTGCCGTTGCGCGCGGCGCGCACGAGGTGCTTGATGACCTCGGAGTCCTTCGACGTCCGGTACAGCGTCATCTTGATCGCGCGCACCTTCGGATCGTCCGAGGCCTCGCGCAGGAACCGCTCGACCGACAGCGGGAACGACTCGTACGGGTGGTGGACCAGGGTGTACTGGGCGTCGCGGATCGCGTGGAAGACGTTGCCGTCGGTGAGCAGGTCGACCGGCGGCGAGGGCGCGTGCGGCGGATCGCGCAGCTCGGGGATGTCGAGCGTCGCGATCTCCATCAGGTCGCGCTGGCCGAGCATGCCCTCGGCCTCGAACACGTCCGACACCTCGTCGAGCCCGAGCTCCGAGGCGATCCGTCCGCGCAGGATCGGCTGCATCGTGCGATCCACCTGGAGCCGGACCACCGGGGCGAACCTGCGGTCGCGCAGCTCCGCCTCGATCAGCTCGAGCAGGTCCTCCGCCTCCTCCTCGTCGCGCTCGGTCACCGCGTTGCGGGTGACCCGGAACAGCGAGCACGCCTCCACGTCCATCCCCGGGAACAACAGATCCAGGTTGTTCGCGATCACGTCGGCGAGATCGACGAACGTGCGCGACGTGCCGACCCGCAAGAACCGCGACGTGCCGCCGCCGATCGGCACCTTGACCCGGGCCAGCAGCGACTCGCCATCGTTCTCCGAGCGCAGCGAGCACAGCAGGTTGAGCGACAGGTTCGAGACGAACGGGAACGGGTGCGCCGGGTCCATCGCCTGCGGCGTGACCAGCGGGAAGATGTTGTGCACGTAGTACTCGCGCACCCACGCCTGCTCCTTGGGATCGAGCTCGCGGAACGGGGCGACCCACACCCCGACCGAGCGCAGCTCGCCGATCAGCCGGTCGAGGATCAGGTTCTTCTTCTTCTCGAGCGCGGTGATCAGCTCGAGGCAATCGGCGATCTGCTGCTGCGGCGTGCGGCCATCGGCCGTGGTCGAGTGGAGCTGGGCCCCCACCTGCTGCTTGAGCCCGCCGATCCGCTTCTGGAAGAACTCGTCGATGTTCGAGCTGACGATCGCGACGAACTTGAGCCGCTCGAGCAGCGGCACGCGCTCGTCCTCGCCCTCGTGCAGCACGCGCCAGCAGAAGTTCAGGTAGGTGAGCTCGCGGTTGAGGTAGAGCTCGGGCGCCGAGAGATCCGTCGGCACGACCTCGCCGATGCCCGGCGCCGGAGGCGTCCGGTCCGGGAGCTCGATCGTGCGCAGCAGCGGGCGATCGGGCGACAGCTCGGCGGCCGCGGCCTGGTGCACGAGATCGATGCGGTGAACTCCGGAGACCTCACCGGAGAAGGTAGGCGGCGATACGGACAGCGGCCGCTCGGCGGACATCGTGGAAAAGTATACCGGGCTCGTGACGAAACCGTCACAGAGCGCTACTTCCGGAACTCTAGCGATCTCGGGTGGTTATCTGGCTGAGGAGTGCACTGATGCGGGAGCCGGGGCCTCGGCGCCGTCCCGGACGCGGAACCCGCGGCGGGTGTCGCCCTGCTGGATCCACACGACCTCGCCGTCGACGCCGCCGTCCACGACCGCCGCCGCGCCGAGCTCCTGCTTCCACAGCCCCACGCCCGTCGCGAGGTCGACCGCGACCAGCTGGTGCCAGTCGTGGCCCGCCACCACCTCGTACGATCGCTGGTGATCGGTCATCGTGACGGGGCCCGTCGTCGCCGGGACCACCGGGCCCTTGTCCGGTGACAGCTTGAAGCCGCCGATCTTCGAGGCGTCGTGCATCGCGAGCGCGAACACCTCGGCGCGGCCATCGCGCAGCACGCGGATCGAGACCGCCGATTCGCTCCACGCCAGGCCCGGCGCGCCCGGGCGGCCGCCGTACGTCGGCACCAGCGCGCGCCAGTCGAGGTGATCGCCGGTGCGCAGCTCGACGAACGCGCGGTCGCCGTCGCCGCCGTCCTCGGCGCGCACCACGAACGCGCGGTGATCGTCGATCCGGATCGTGTCGATCACCGCGCCCGGCTCCGGGCGCGCGGCGACCATGAACCAGATGCCGAGCCCCGCCGCGACCACGCCGAGCAGCACGATCGCCGGCCCGAGCCAGCCGAGCCGAACGCGGCGCTGCGGCGCGGGCTGCATCGAAGCTCCTACTCGCCGACCGGCTTGCCGCCGGCTCGGTTCGAGTGATCGAAAGGCTTCGGACGCTCGAGGCCCGTGCTGCCGGCCGCGCCCGCCTTCGCCTGGACCAGCACGCGGCGGCCCGTCGCGAAGAACACGGTGATCTTGCCCGGCTCGGCGAGCTCGACCACGCCTTGGCCGAAGCTCGGGTGATCGATCCGATCGCCGATCTCGAACAGCTCGCTCGCGCGGTACGTGCGCGAGGGCTTGGTCAGATCTGCGGCGACCGACGGCCGCTCGAAGCGCTCGACCGGAGCCTTGGGCTCCTTGGGCGGACGGGTCGCTGCGGGCATCTTCTTCGCGGCGGGCGCACCGTGCGGCGACCTGTAGCGGTGATAGCCGCCACACTGCTTGCACTGCACCTTCGCGATCTGCTCGCCGACCTTCGCCACGACGACGTGCCACACGTCGCCGCACTTCGAGCACAGCGCTTCTACATCTGCTCCTACTGCTGCGCTCATCGGGCGCGCAGACTACCACCACAGCTCGCATTCCGCGACGGCGTGCCTCGCCTTCATCGGACTTCATCGTGCGTGGATCGCGTGGTAAGCGATGACATGAGTCAGGCGGCGGCCGACGCGCTGGTCGAGGAGGCGAACGAGCTGTTCCGGCTCGAGCAATTCGCGGAGGCCGCGACCCGATTTCAGCGCGCGGCGCAGATCTTCCCGCACCATGGCCTGGCGTGGCGCGGGCTCGGCCATAGCCTGTTGTGCCTCGGCAAGCCACACGAGGCCGCGCGGGCGTTCGATCAGGCGATCGGGATCCGGCCGGACAGCGCGACCGCGCTGTGGGGCGGGGCGGTCGCCCACGCCGAGGTCGGCAACAAGGTGGTCGCGCAGAACTATCTCCGCCGCACCCTCGCGCTCCAGCCGACCTGGATCGAGATGGCGCGTGGCATCCCGCAGCTCGCCGCGTTCCTCCAGCTCTCGACCCGCGCCGCCGATGTGCTGCGCGGCGCGTTCGGCCCGTTCTCGACCCGCACCTATCGCCACGCCGGCGATGACGCCCGCTCGGTCGAGGTCGGCCGGATCCTCGATCAGCCGCAGTTCGGCCACTGGACCTTCGTCACCATCGGGCTGTCCAACCGCGAGTGGCCCGAGGCGCAGCGCCCGCGGGTCGAGCTCGCGCTCGCGACCACCTGGGATCACGAGGTCTGCGGCCAGATCCTCGCGAACCTGGCGTTCCACCTCGACGCGACCGGGTTCTTCCCCGAGCCCGGCGTGATGGTGCGCGACGTGATCGGCTCGCTCGGCGCCGGGGATCTCTCGCAGCGGCTGCCCCACGTCTATATCGGTGTGCCGCGGGTCTGGGAGCTGCGGCTGCCGCTCGACCTCGGCCCGCCGGCCGTCACGCTCGCCCAGGTGATCCCCGTGAGCGAGGCGGAGTACGCGGTGTGGCGGGCGAACGTGCCGGGGTTCGAGCGCTCGCTCGCCGATCGCAAGGTCGACGTCTCGAACCTGCGCCGCTCCGGCGAGCTCTAAGAGCCCGGACCTACTGGGTGAGGTCGCGGGTCGCGACGTTCAGCGCGGTCACCCCCGGGCGCCCGCCGCCGGCGCGATCCGGCAGCTCGAACCCCGCCGGCACGGCCTGATCGTCGTAGCCGACGTACAGCATCAGCCGGCCGGTGCCGTTCGCCGCGACGTCGGCGCCCGCCGCCATGCCGAGGTGCTCCCCCGGCTCGGTCGCCGACCACGCCAGGTCGCGCGGCCGGTCGTAGCGGACGAACCAGGTGATCCCGTCGGTGGAGTCGGCGTGGAACACGCCGCGGGTGTTGGCCAGCGCGACCGGCTGCGCGTCGAGCTCGCCCGGCGCGTCGCTGGTCAGCCACATCTCGTAGCGGCAGCGCGGCGCATCGTAGATGACCGAGGGCCGCGAGCCGCCGGAGGTCCGGTCGGCCGACGCGCGGAGCAGGCTGCGCACCGGCGCCTCCTGGACCGTCCAGGTGATGCCATCCGCCGAGGTCGCGTGGGCCACGCCGGCGTCGGTGATCGTCTCGCAGCTCGGGCCGCTGCACGCCAGGCTCGAGAACCAGAGGTGGTACGTGCCGTCGACGAGCGCCAGCTCCGGATCTCCGAGCAGCGCGCCAGTCGCGCCCGGGTAGACCTGCGCGCCCGTGAGCACCAGGCCGTCCTGGCCGTGTGGCGACGCGGCGGCCGGAACCCGGGTGAACCACACGCCGTCGGCCGAGAACGCCGCGCCGATCGACAGCTCCGGCTCGCCGTGGCCGAACGGGAACGCGCGGGAGCCCCCGGCGTACAGCATCAGGTAGCGGCGATCTGCGGGCGCCGCCGGATCGTGGATCACCGTCGGGCTCGCGAGGTACAGCCGATCCCAGGCGCCCGGATCGGTGCTCGCCGCGAGCGCCGGCGCGTCTTCGACCATCCAGCTGGCGTGATCCGGGCTGGTCGCGCGGCGGATCATCGGCGTGCTCGGTGCACCGAACGACGCGGCGTGTGGCGCCAGGTAGTACGCCTCGTAGCGCCCCGCGGCGGCGTCCCACCGGACATCCGGATCCGCGATCCCGATCGACAGGTCGCCGTCGGAGAACGGCGCGCCGGGCAGCACGCGTGGGTTCGCCCGCCGGACGAACTGGCCGGTCGCCGGGACCGGCAGGCACTGGCTCGCCGGGGCGTCGGGCGCGTCTGGCGCCGGTGCATCGGGAGCGACCGGATCTCCGCCGCCGCATCCGGAGATCCCGAACGCGAGCCACAGCGACAGCGAACGGCGGAGCAGTGACATGCGCAACGGCGCCGGACGGTCGCTCATCCCGCGGCGCGTGTCACCCGAAAACGCGGACCCGCGGCGGGTGATCAACCGCGCAGACCGGCAGCCGTAATCCCGACTTGCGGGGTTCTCCGGCCGGCGACCGGAGGGCGCTCGAAAGATCGCGCGTGTTGGCACGCCGTGCTTGCCGGAGGTGAGGACACCGTGCAAAGAACCACGGCGATGAAGCACCTCGGTTGGATCGCCGCTCTCCTGCTCTCCGCGACGGCTTGCGAGAAAGCAAAGTCGAAGCTCGACAACATGCCCAAGACGGCGCCGACCGCCGCTGCGCCGGGTGCCAACGCGCCCGCGCCTGCGCCGATCGCCGCCGATCACAGCGGCACCGTCGAGGAGCGGCTGACCCGGATCGAGAACTACCTCGCCTCGAACTCCGAGGCGGTGGCGTTCCTCGGCCAGGTCTACGGTCAGCAGAAGGCGCAGATCGAGGAGCAGGAGAATCGCGAGCCGGCCCCGGACGCGATCTTCAACGTGGACATCGCGCAGAACCTCGCGCTCGGCCAGACCGAGGGCCCGGCGACCGCGCCGGTCACGATCGTCGACGTGTGGGACTTCGCGTGCCCGCACTGCGATCGCGCCGCGGGCGTGCTGTCCGAGCTCGTGAAGGAGTACGACGGCAAGGTGCGCCTCGTGTTCAAGCACATGGTGATCCACCCGCAGCAGGTGAGCGACGCGCACCTCGCGTCGTGCGCCGCCGCCAAGCAGGGCAAGTTCTACGCGTTCTACAAGGCGTTCTGGGAGAAGGGGTTCAAGCCGTACGCCGCGTCGCAGGGCCGCGAGCAGGGGTCGCTCGGCAAGGACAACGTGCTCAAGATCGCCGGCGAGCTCGGGCTCGACATGGCCAAGCTCGACGCCGACATGAAGAACGAGTGCCCGAAGATCATCGCGGATGACGAGGCCGAGCTGCGCAAGTTCAAGGTCAGCGGCACCCCGGCGTTCTTCATCAACGGCCAGTTCGTGGGTGGTGGCCTGCCGCGCGAGGCGTTCAAGCAGATCATCGACCAGAAGCTCGAAGAGGTCGCGAAGTCGGGCATCCCGGCGGCCGAGTACTACGAGAAGGTCGTCGCCAAGGGCGAGAAGCAGTTCCGCTCGAAGAAGCAGCCGAAGCCGGCGCAGTGATCGCCGCGATGAAGATCGGCCCCGCGCTCGCGCTCGTGCTCGCCGTCGCGAGCGGTTGTTACAAGTCCCAGCCCGCCGCCTCGAACCCCGAGCTCGAGGATCGGGTCCGCAAGCTCGAGCAGTACATCGCGAAGAACAGCGAGGCCATCGAGTTCCTCTCGAAGGTCTGGGAGCAGCAGAAGCAGCAGGCCGCCGCCGCCGAGGAGGAGGAGCCTGCGCCGGACGCCGTGTTCGCGGTGCCGATCGCCGAGGACGTCAAGGCCGGGCTCGTCGAGGGGCCGGCCACCGCGCCGGTCACCATCGTGAAGGCGTTCGACTTCGCGTGCCCGTACTGCATGCGCAGCAGCCCGATCGTCGGCGAGCTGGTGAAGGAGTACGCGGGCAAGCTCCGCGTGGTCTACAAGAACCTCGTGATCCACCCCGACACCGCGATGCCGGGGCACCTCGCGAGCTGCGCCGCCGCCAAGCAGGGCAAGTACGTCGCGTTCAAGAACGCGTTCTGGGACAAGGCGTTTGGTCCGTACATGCAGTCGAGCGGCCGCGATCGCGCCTCGATGGAGGCGGCGAACCTGGTCGCGATCGCGCGCGAGCTCGGGCTCGACAGCGCGCGGTTCAAGGCGGACATGGACGGCGCGGCCTGCAAGGCGCTGATCGACGGCGACATGGCCGAGCTCGCGAAGTTCAAGGTCAGCGGTACGCCGGCGTTCTTCGTCAACGGCAAGCTGATCGTCGGCGGGATGTCCAAGGAGGAGCTGCGCGCGATCGTCGATGCGCAGCTCGCGGTCGTCCAGGCGTCCGGGGTGCCCGCGGCGCAGTACTACGACCGCGAGGTGCTGGGGAAGGGCGAGAAGGCGTTCCGCTCGAAGAAGGACGCCCGCTCGAACTAGGTTAGAGATCTCCCGCTCTTTTCGGGAGCTTGTGGGCGCTGGCGCGCGGATTGCTGTGCTCTGTGGGCATGTCGCTACACCAAGCCCAGCTCGCGGAGCGGATCGCGTTTGGCCGCCCGCTCGATCCGGATGCCGAACCGGAGATCGCGCTCACGCCGCGCCCGACCACGGCGCTGATCGGCCGGATCCTGATCGGGACGATCTTCGTGGTGAGCGGGCTCGGCAAGCTCACCCATCTCGATCAGACCGCCGGCTTCATGGCCTCGGTTGGGATCCCGTCGCCACACGGCCTCGCGATCCTCGCCGGGCTCGCCGAGCTGCTCGGCGGGCTGTCGCTGGTGTTCGGCCTCCTGAGCCGGCTCGGCGCGCTGGGCCTCATGCTGTTCCTGATCCCGACGACCCTGTTGTTCCACAACTTCTGGCGCTTCTCGGGGCCCGAGCAGCAGACCCAGCTCGTCAACTTCCTGAAGAACCTCGCGATCTTCGGAGGCCTGTTGCTGATGTTCGCGTACGGCCCGGGCCGCTACAGCCTCGACGCGCGCATGCGCCGCCCGATGCAGCCCTGACCGCCACCGCGCCCGCGACCTAGGGCCGCAGCGGCTGCCCGCTGCCGGGCTCGTACGACACGATGTCCATCAGGATATCGCCGTAGTCGGTGCGCGCGGCGATCCGGAGCGGCACGCGCCCGGCGTCGTCGCTGATCCACACCGAGAACCGGCGCTCGGCGCTGCCCTGATCGCGAGCGCCATTGCGATCGAGCCGGTAGGTCCGGGCGTCGAAGCGCAGCGCCGGGAGCTCGCCGAGCTCGGTCACCAGCTTCTCCTTGCCGCGGATCGTGATGTCGACGTGCCACAGGAACCGGCTGCGGAACACCTGGGCGGCGAGCGTCGTGCCCGGCGCCTGCTCCCACGCGCGCAGCGCGACCATGAACGCGTTGTAGTCCCACACATCGGGGAGGAGGACCTTCTGCGGCTCGAGCTTCGCCTCCTCCTCGTTGAGGTGGAACTGGACCGGGATGACATCGGAGCTGCGCGCGGCGAGGTCCGCGATCACGTGCTCGACGTTGGTCGTGCTGTTGGTCTCGTACTCGTCCACCTCGAAGCGGTGCGAGCGGCCGGTCTTCACGTCCAGCCACGAGGTGAACCGGTCGTCGATCCGGGCGACCCACTCGGCGAGACCCACCGAGCGCGCGTGGCCCTGAACCATGATCACCTGGGTGTCCCCGAGATCCTCGACGTCTCCGATCGCGAGGGTGTAGGTCGCGAGCTCCACGCCCTGGAGCGACAGGCGGTATCCCATCCGCTCTCCGGGTGTGACCAGCGGCGGCCCTTCCGGCAGCTTTCCCTGCTCCGCGCCCTCGGGCGTTGCTACGCTCGGGCTCCCCGGATGACCACACGCGACGACGAACAGCGAGGCAACGACAAGGCTACGCACGTTCCAAGCGTACCGCACAAGCTCGCGCATTTGCTCGTGATCGCGGGAATCGCCGGAGGCGCTTCGGCCGCGGGAGCGTGCGGCGACGACCCCGTGGGTCCCTCGCACTTCGATCCGGATGACATCGATGGCGACGGCGTGCCCAACGACATCGATCTGTGCCCCGAGCGCGCGGATCCGGACCAGCACGACGAGGACGGCGACGGCGTGGGCGATCGCTGCGACGTGTGCCCGACCGTGCCCGATCCGCTGCAGGCCGATACCACCGAGCTCGCCGCGCTCCAGTTCGAGGATGGGGTCGGCGACGCGTGCGATCCGCGCCCGGCGCGCGCCGGTGACGTGTTGGCCGCGCTGCACACGTTCGAGCGCGACAGCACAGCCGGCTGGATCGGGAGCGGCTGGTCGATCTCCGGCGATCGCGCGCACGTGGTGGACCAGGCGCGCTGGCGCCACCAGCGCAACGCACCCGGCGGCGGGATCGTCGCCGAGGCCCGGTTCGAGATCACCGCGTGGCCGGGCGACGGCTCGATCTCGGTGTTCGTTGATGGCGATGGCACCACCGGCGGGATGGTCTGCACGGTCGCGCACCTCGCGGGCGCCGCCGAGGACCAGCTGATCACCTCCGAGATCGGAGGCGAGTCGCGCAGCCAGGGCCTCGGGGCGCCGGTCGCCGAGGGAGACGAGCTGGTGCTCGCCGCCGAGCGGTTCATCGATGCCCAGCACCGCGGCCAGTTCGGCTGCCGCGTCCAGCACCGCGGCCGGCTCACCAAGCTCGCGGTGCCCACGCTCGACGACATGACCCTGGGCCTGTACGGGTTCGCCGCCGAGGGCGTGGCCGCTTCGGTCAGCTCGCTGGCGGTCTACACGTGGCCCCTGCCATGCGCACAGGCCGCCGGGCCGAACGTCGCCCCGGCCTGCGATCGATAGCCGCAGGCCCCCGGAACCGTTGGCGATCGTACGTTCACCGATCCGGCTATTCGCGCCGCGTGCGCTCCTCGCGCGGCCCTTGGGTTTACCGAGGGACGCTGGTAAGGTCCGCGCCACGCTCGCTCGGAAGCGAGCCGTGTGAGGTTCACCGATGGAAACGAAGCAACTGGACCGGGTCGTGATCCGGTTCGCGGGTGACTCCGGCGACGGCATGCAGCTGACCGGCACCGAGTTCGCGAAGGCGGCCGCCGAGGCCGGCAACGATATCTCCACGTTCCCGGACTTCCCGGCCGAGATCCGCGCCCCCGCCGGCAGCCTGTTCGGCGTCTCGGGGTTCCAGCTCCACTTCTCGTCGTCGGAGATCCACACGCCGGGCGATGCGCCCGACGTGCTGGTCGTGATGAACCCGGCCGCGCTCAAGACCAACCTGAAGGATCTGGTCGAGCACGGCACGCTGATCGTCAACACCGGCGCGTTCGTCGAGGCGAACCTCAAGAAGGCCGGCTACCAGTCGAACCCGCTCGAGGACGGCAGCCTCGACAAGTACAAGGTCCACGCGGTCGACATCAGCCACCTGACCACCGCGGCGCTCGACGGCACCGAGCTGTCGACCAAGGAGAAGGGCCGCGCCAAGAACTTCTTCGCGCTCGGCCTGGTGTTCTGGATGTACGGCCGCGAGCCCGAGAGCGAGATCCGGCGGATCCACCAGCAGTTCGCGAAGAAGCCGGGCTTCGGCGACGCGAACGTGAAGGTGTTCAAGGCCGGCTACCACTACGGCGAGACCGCCGAGGTGTTCCAGACCGTCTACAAGGTGCCGCCGGCGGTGTTCCAGCCGGGCATGTACCGCAACATCACCGGCAACGAGGCGATCGCGCTCGGCCTGGTGGTCGGCGCCGAGCTGGCCGGCAAGAAGCTGTTCTACTCCGGCTATCCGATCACGCCCGCGTCGACGATCCTGCACACCCTCGCGAAGTACAAGAACTTCGGCACCCTCACGTTCCAGGCCGAGGACGAGATCGCCGCGATGGGCGCGGCGCTCGGCGCGGCGTACGGCGGCTCGATCGCGGTGACCGCGTCGTCCGGCCCGGGCATCGCGCTCAAGGGCGAGGCGATCGGCCTCGGCGTGATGACCGAGCTGCCGGTCGTGATCGTCAACGTGCAGCGCGGCGGCCCATCGACCGGCCTGCCGACCAAGACCGAGCAGAGCGATCTCTCGCAGGCGCTGTTCGGCCGCAACGGCGAGTCGCCGATCCCGGTGCTCGCGGCCAAGTCGCCCGGCGACACGTTCTACTGCGCGATCGAGGCGGTGAAGATCGCGACCCGCTACATGGTCCCGGTGATGCTGCTGTCCGATGGCTACATCGCGAACGGCAGCGAGCCGTGGCCGCTGCCCAACCTCGCCGCGCTGCCGCGGTTCGACGTCCTGCACCGCACCGATCCGACCGGCTACTTCGTGTACCAGCGCGACGCGCGCACGCTCGCGCGCGCGTGGGTCGTGCCCGGCACGCCGGGCCTCGAGCACCGGATCGGTGGCATCGAGAAGGACGCGCTGACCGGCAACATCTCGTACGCGCCGGAGAACCACGAGAAGCAGACCTACGTCCGCGCCGAGAAGATCGCGCGGATCGCCCAGGACATCGGCGAGCTGGATCTGTCCGGTGCCGATGCCGGCGAGGTGCTTGTGATCGGCTGGGGCGGCATCTACGGCGCGCTCCGTCAGGCGCAGCAGTCGATGGCCGCGCAGGGCAAGTCGGTGTCGCACGCCCACCTGCGGTGGCTCTCGCCGCTCGAGCCCGGCCTCGACAAGATCATCAAGAACTTCCGCCATGTCGTGGTCGCCGAGCTCAACACCGGCCAGCTCCGCCAGGTGATCCGCGCGCAGTACCTGGTCGACGCGATCGGCCTCAACAAGATCCAGGGCCAGCCGTTCAAGGTGCGCGAGGTGATCGACGCGATCGACAAGCAGCTCGCCGGCACCAGCCAGCCCACCTCCGAAACGTCGGCCCAGCCGCTCGCGACTGCCTGAGAGGAGCCCGCCATGTCCGAAGCGATCAAGATCAAGCTTTCGAAGAAGGACCTCGAGTCGGATCAGGACGTGCGGTGGTGCCCGGGCTGCGGCGACTACGCGATCCTCGCGACCGTCCAGCGCACCCTCGCGACGCTCGGGATCAAGCGCGAGAACACCGTGTTCATCTCCGGCATCGGCTGCTCGAGCCGGTTCCCGTACTACATGAACACCTACGGGTTTCACACGATCCACGGCCGCGCGCCGGCGATCGCGTCGGGGCTCAAGATCGCGCGCCCCGAGCTCGACGTGTGGGTGATCACCGGCGACGGCGACGGCCTGTCGATCGGCGGTAACCACATGATCCACGCGCTCCGGCGCAACATGGATCTCAAGATCATCCTGTTCAACAACCAGATCTACGGGCTCACCAAGGGCCAGTACTCGCCGACCTCGACGGTGGGGACGCGGGCGCCCTCGACGCCGAGCGGATCGATCGACCACCCGCTCAACCCGATCGCGCTCGCGCTCGGCGCCGGCGCGACGTTCATCGCGCGCGCGGCCGATACCGACGCCAAGGGCATGGGCGCGATCCTCGAGCAGGCGTACCGCCACAAGGGCTCGGTGTTCATCGAGATGCTGCAGAACTGCCCGGTCTTCAACGACGGCGTGTGGGAGGGCGTGAAGGACGACCCGGCCGGCAAGCAGATCAAGCTCGAGGACGGCAAGCCGCTGCTGTTCGCCGGCGGCACCAAGGGGATCAAGCTCGGCGCCGGCCTGGTGCCGGAGATCGTCGAGATCGGTGAGGGCAAGGCGCAGGTCAGCGACGTGCTGGTGCACCAGGAGCGCGGCTCTCAGCTGTACGCGAACCTGCTCTCCCAGCTGGTCCAGCCGGCGTTCCCGATGCCGATGGGCGTGTTGCACCGCTCCGAGAAGCCGACGTACGAGCAGCTCGCGATCCAGCAGGTCGAGGACGCCGTGGCCAAGCAGGGCCCGGGCGACCTGTCGAAGCTGATGTACTCGGGGATGGTGTGGGAAGTCGGCGCCGACGGCACGCGGCACTGAGCGCGCCAGTGCGGCGCGCGGCGGCTCGAGGTTGGGTCGGTGCGTTCGCCGCCGCCGCCGTGGCGGCGTGTACGTCCGGTCCGCCGCCCGGGTTCTCCGGCGCGGTCGGCGACCGGTGGACGTTCCCGCTGGTCGGCCCGCTCGAGGACGGCCTGCTGATCGCGCCGGTTTCGTTCAACATCAACGGCCCGTACCTGTTCGCGATCGATCCGGACGCCCCGGTGTCGCTGATCGATGGCGAGCTGGTGAAGACGCTCGGGCTACGCGGCACGACGGGGCCGCGCCGGCTCGACGAGACCGATACCCAGCGCCGGCGCGCGTACGTCGAGGCGCTCGGGATCGAGCTCGGCTCGCTGGTGGTCGAGCGGCGCGACATGATCGTCGTCGCGCCGCACACGTTCGACGTGCCGGGCCGCCGGATCCACGGCGTGATCGGGCGCGACGTGCTCGCCGATTCGCTCGTGTTCGGCTTCGATCGCAACCGCGGCCTGGGCCACCTGGTGATGCAGGAGGCGTTCGCGGCCCCGCGCGGCGCGATTGCGCTGGCCTACGAGGACGTGGTCAGCACGGTGCCGAACGTCGAGGCCCGGCCGCTGCCGCGCCACGTGGTCGCCGCGTCGATCGGCGGTCAGTCGGTCGCGATGCACCTCGATCTGGGTGCGACGAACAGCCAGCTGCGCACCGCGCTGTGGCAGCCCGCGCAGCTGGTCGCGCGCGAGGTCGAGACCGCGGTGATCGACGAGGTCGGCACGCCGCGGCGGGTCACCCGGGCCACCGAGCCGGCCGCGGCGACCGTCGAGTCGGTCACCTCGAAGGTCTCGTTCGTGCCCTACGAGGAGAAGCGGTGGCGGGACGAGGACGTCGGTGGCGCGCTGGGGCTCGGGTTCTTCGCGCCGTACGCGGTGTGGGCGAGCTGGCACACCCGGACGTTCCACCTGGTGCCGCGCGCGCCGGAGCCGGTCTCGCGGCGGATCGCGCGGTGGGAGTCGGCGGTGCTCGACCGGTGCAAGCGCCCTGGCTGCATCGAGGTGCGGCTGATCGATCCGCTCGCGGGCCAGCCGCCAGCGCCCGGGCGGACGCACCCCGGGGTGATCCTCTCGATCACCCGCGAGGAGATCGCCGGGGGCATGGACCTGGAGGTCGCGCTCGCGGTGGCCGGCGATCCGAACGGGACGTATCTGATCGTGAATCTCCCGGCCCACGTCGATCGGCTGATCCACCAGCTGCGGCCCGAGCTCGCGGGGGCGGCGCTCGAGGTGGTGGATGCGAGCCCGTTTCCGCGCACCTGCCCGGGCAAGAACGGCTGCGTCGATCAGATCGTGAGGTGATCGTGCCAGCGAGGATTCGTACCGGCGAGCGTTGACGCCGGAGCGCGGCGAGGGAAGATCTCCCGCCATGTCCGCGCACGTCGTAACTGCCGAGGATGTCGACCGCACGATCACTGCCTTCACGCGCCTCGATCAGCGCGGCGACAAGAAGGCGATGAACAAGCTCGCCCAGCGGCTGCAGAAGGAGCAGCCGTTCCTGCTCCAGCACGCGGCCGGCGTGCGCACCGAGCACGGCGACCAGGTCGGCGAAGCGGCGGTGTTCTACGCCACCCTGGTGTGGGCGATGTTCGATCGCGGGCGCGACGGCACGATGCCGCGGATCACCGCCCAGAACCTCGCGGACGCCGATCGCGTGGTCACCGAGGCGCTCTCGACCGTCGACGGCCTGGCGGACAAGCCGCCCCACGAGCGGGTCTCCGGGCCGCTGGTCGCCACGCAGCCGAACATCTACGCCAAGCTCGCCGAGCTGCTCGCCGAGGACGTCAAGGAAGAGGCGATGACGCTCGAGACGGCGAACGCGATCGTCAAGCCGACCCAGGTCGTGATCGAGGCGTTCGACGCCGCGCTCGCGGGCCGCCGGCCCGGCGAGCAGCAGGGCACGATCGTCGTCCAGAACAAGGTCGGGCGGAACGAGCCGTGCCCGTGTGGTTCCGGCAAGAAGTACAAGAAGTGCCACGGCGAGCTCGCCGGGTAGAGCTGGGCGATCGAGAGCGCGGCGGCGGCACGAACCGAGTGGGAGAACGCGGGCACGCGCGCTGACGGCGGCGGGGTGGGCCCCGTCGCTCGGCCGCCCGCGAGGAGGCGGCGCCGGCCTGACCGGGCCGACGAAGGGCCTTACTCGCTCGGGACCCACCCCGTCCGCCTCGCGCGCGCGTTGACGAGATCCGAAGGCTCATAGGGGGCGCGGGCGTCCACGCGCGGACGAGTGGGAGAACGCGGGCACGCGCGCTGACGGCGGCGGGGTGGGCCCCGTCGCTCGGCCGCCCGCGAGGAGGCGGCGCCGGCCTGACCGGGCCGAC
>JBQCJR010000966.1:0-4087 GCA_051952595.1 Kofleriaceae bacterium | reverse complement strand
ATTTGTTTATAAAAGTTTTTTTACGTGGCGGGGGGTGTTTCCGCCTACGTTGGGTTTAACGACGTGGGGGCCTACAACGACGAGTCCGACAACGACGAGTCCGACAACGACGAGTCCGACAACGACGAGTCCGACGACGACGAGTCCGACGACGACGAGTCCGAAGGCGACGACGAGTCCGACGACGAACGTCCCGCCGCTGCCGCCGCTGCCGCCGCTGCCGCCGCTGCCGCCACTGCCGCTGCTCAGCGCGATCCGTCCTCCGACCGCACCTGCGCCACTCCCGGCTGCTCCGGCAAGATCGGCCTGCTGAACCGCTGCAACTCCTGCGGCAAGGAAGCCGCCGCATGATCACGCGGGCGACGATCGTCGGCGCGGGTGGCCTCGGTGGCCCGATCGCGCTGTCGCTCGGCGCCGCGGGCCTCGAGCTGACCATCGTCGACGACGATCGCGTCGAGCTCTCCAACCTCCACCGCCAGATCCACTTCACCGCGGCGGACCTCGGCGCGCCGAAGGCCCCGCGGCTCGCCGAGCGCGTGGTCGAGCGCGGCGGCGCGGCGCGTGGGATCGACGCGCGGTGGCGCCCCGAGGACGCCGAGGCCCACTCCGAGGACGCCGATCTGATCGTCGACGCGAGCGACGATCCGGCGACCAAGTTCGCGGTCTCCGACTGGGCGGTCGCGAACGGCCGGCTCTACGTGATCGCGTCGGCGCTCCGCTACGGCGGCAACGCGATGGCCGGCGCGCCGGGCGTCGCCTGCTACCGCTGCCTGTTCGAGGAGCCCGGCGAGGCGCCGAGCTGCGGCGACGCGGGCGTGCTCGGCCCGGTGGTCGGCGCGCTCGGCGGGCTCGCCGCCGCGATCGGGCTTGGCCTGTGCCGCGGCGATCGCTCGCTCGCCGGCGCGCTGGTCGCGATCGACGACCTGCGCGACCCTGCCCCGCCTCGGATCATCCGGTTCGCCCCTCGCCCGGGCTGTCCGGCGTGCGCGCGCGCCCCGGTTCCCCCTCTGGGCCCGCCGCCCGTCCTCATCGCAGGAGATCGCTAGATGCCGAGCATCCGAGTCCCGAGTGCGCTTCGCTCCTTCACCGGCGGCCACGCCGACGTCGACACCACCGCGACCACGGTGCGCGACGCGATCGCGGATCTCGAGCGCCGCTACCCCGGCATCGCCGCGCGCGTGCTCGACGGCAGCGGCGGGATCAAGCCGTTCATCCGGATCTTCGTCGGCGCCGACGACGGCGGCGCGCTGTCCGGCCTCGACACCCCGATCGGCGACCGCGACGAGATCGCGATCGTGCCCGCGATCGCGGGCGGCTGAGGGCGCCGTGCGCGACGAGCAGGTCCGGCGCTACTCGCGCCACATCCTGTTGCCGGACGTCGGCGGGCTCGGCCAGACCGCGCTGCTGGTCGCCCACGCCCGGATCGAGCTGCGCGAGAGCGTGCCCGATGCCGAGCTGATCGCGGCGAAGTTCCTGGTGGCCGGCGGCGTCGGCACCCTGGTGGTTCGCGGCGCGACCGACGCGCAGCTCGCCGACCTCTCGGCGCACGGCCCGGACACCACGCTGTCGGCCGGGCCGGTCCTCGACGGCGACGGCCGCGACGGCTCCCACGAGGTCGCGCTCCAGCCACGCCCGGCGTGGTGGCCGGGCGCGCCGGGGGATGCGATCGCGCTCGCGTTCTGGCGCGGCGGGCTCGCGGCCACGCAGTGGATGGCTGGGGTCGCGAACGGTTGAGGCCCGGGTGACGCCGATTCAGATCCCCGAGCCGCGGCGCGCCGAGATCTACGCGCACGCCCGCGCGGTGTTCCCGGCGGAGTGCTGCGGCTACCTCACCGGACCGGCCGGTGCGCCTTCGGTCGACGCGATCGCGCGGTGCCGCAACGCCCAGCTGGACGGCCTCCACCCCACGGCCCCGGAGCGCGGCGCCGAGACCGGGTTCGTGATCGCGGGCGCCGAGCTGCTGGCGTTCGCGCGCAGCCTCGGCGGCGAGCGCCCGGCGCGCATCGTCTACCACTCCCATACCCACGGCCGCGCGTACTTCTCCGACGTCGATCGCGACGTCGCGGTCGCGGGCGGCGGCCCGGTCTACCCGGTGCAGCACCTGGTGGTCGGCGTGACCGCGGGCGGCGTCACCGAGGCCGCGCAGTTCGCGTGGTCCGCCGCGGCCGGCGCGTACGTCGAGGTCGCGCGATGGGGCGCGCCGTGAAGCTCGGGATCGTGCTCGCGACCCGCGGCGACCTCGGCCACGCCGCCGCGCTCGCGCTCGCCGCGCGGCGCACCCGCCACGAGGTCGCGATGTTCGCGATGGACGCCGGCGTGCACGCGCTCGCCGCCGAGCCGGCGCGGGTGCTCGAGCTGCTCGACGCCGACTGCGAGATCACCGTGTGCTCGAACAGCGCGGTCGGGATCGAGCTCCCCGAGGGCGTCGAGCGCGGCAGCCAGGACGACCATGCCGCGGTGCTCGGCACCTCCGACCGCGTGATCGCGCTGACCTGAGCCATGACCATCGTCGTCGTCGCCCGCACCCGAGATCCCCACCGCCAGGCCGAGGCGCTGCGGGCGGCCCTCGGGCTCACCCTGCGCGGCGCGCGGGTCGAGGTCGTCGTCGAGGCGCCGCTGCTCTCCGCGCAGGCCCGGCGCGCCGCCGACACCCTGGCCTCGTTCGGCCACGCGGTCGAGCTCGAGGGTGATGCCGGCGCGGTCGCCCGCGCGCTCGGCCGGGCCGACGCGATCGAGGTGTGGACGTGACGCGGACCGTGCTGCACCTGGTGCGCCCCGGGTGCGCCGCGCCGCCGGTGGCCGATCGCGACTGGGTGGTGTATCTCGATCTCGACCGGGTGGAGCTCGCGGCACACGGGGCGCCGCCGCTGCCGCCCGGCCCCATCGATCATGAGCAACTCGTCGCCCTCTCCTTCGCCGCCGACGTCGTCGTCACCTGGTGATGCCACGAACGACGCCGCGGTCGACGCCACGGTCGATCTGTGCGGCGAGATCTGCCCGTACACGTTCGTCCGCACGAAGCTCGCGCTCGAGGCGCTGCCGATCGGCGGCGTGCTGCGGGTCGTGATCGACCACGAGCCGGCGATCCGCAACATCCCGCGGAGCGCCCGCGAGTGGGGCCAGGAGGTGCTCGGCGTCTCGACCCTGTCCGAGCGGCGCTGGGCGATCGACGTGCGCCGGCGGGTACGCTAGCCTCACGCGATGTCCAAGCTCGACGCGCTCCGCACCGCGCTCGCGGCCTACGATCAGGTGGTCGTCGCGTTCTCGGGCGGCGTGGATTCGGCGTTCCTGCTCAAGGTGTGCGCCGACGTGCTCGGCGCGCGCTGCCACGCCATCACCGCGGTGTCCCAGACCATGGCGCGCTCGGAGATCGCCGACGCGCGCGCGCTGGCCGCCGAGCTCGGCCTCGGCGATCGCCACCACGTGATCGAGTCGCACGAGCTCGAGGTCCCAGGGTTCGCCGACAACCCGGCGCACCGCTGCGCGCTGTGCAAGACCGAGCTGATGGACGTCGCCGGTCCGGTCGCCGCGGGGCTCGGCGGCGCGCCGGTCGCGCTCGGCACCAACCTCGACGACCTCGGCGATGTCCGCCCGGGGATCTCCGCCGCCCGCGAGCGCGGCGCGCGGATGCCGCTGGTCGACGCCGGGTTCACCAAGGCAGACGTGCGCGCGGCGTCGCGCGAGCTCGGGCTGCGCACCTGGGACAAGCCGCAGCTCGCGTGCCTGTCGTCGCGGTTCCCGTACGGCACCCAGATCACGCCGGACCGGCTGCGCCGGGTCGACGCGTTCGAGGACGGCCTGCGCGACCTCGGGTTCCGCCAGCTGCGGGTGCGCTTCCACGACGCGATCGCCCGGCTCGAGATCGAGGTCTCGGAGCTGCCGCGCGCCGTCGAGCAGCGCGACGCGATCGTGGCGCTCGGCAAGCAGCTCGGGTTCAGCTACGTCGCGCTCGATCTCGCCGGGTTCCGATCGGGTTCGCTCAACGAGGTGTTGCCCGCCGAGCAGCTGATCCGGCTGCGCGGGCGCGCGTCGTGACCCGCGCGGCGCTCGCGATCGCCGCGATCGCGCTGGGCGTGCTGTGCGTGCT
>JBQCJR010000965.1:0-2742 GCA_051952595.1 Kofleriaceae bacterium | reverse complement strand
CCCCCCCCCCCCCCCCCCCCCCCACCACCCCCCTCCCCCGCCCCCCGACGCCCCCGCCCCACCGCGCCCCCCCCCCGGCGAGCCCCGCGCCCCCCCCCCATCCCTCGATGCACGACCGGATCGACCGCCCGCCGTGCTTGGCGTCGAGCGTGAGGTTCCACGAGCCGTCGTACGGGCGATCCCAGTAGCTGTTGAGCTCGCCGGTGAGGTGCAGCTCGGCGCCGGTCGCCGGATCCGGCGACTGGTCCGCCGCGGTCGGGCAGGGCACGGTGCGCGCTTCGAGATCGAGCTCGAGCGTGTTCGCGACGAAGTCGTGGCGCGGCCACTCGGTGGGCAGCTGAGCCAGCCGGTTGAGCCGGATGTCGGTGAGCGCGACCTGGTACTCGGACGTGCGCCCGGCGGGCGGGTAGGTCTCGCTCGCCGGCGAGGCGCCACGATAGGGCAGGCGGAACGCGCCGCGCGGGCCCTCGTCCTGGATCCGCACCACCCCGCGCTTGGCGTTGACCGACAGGCGCACGTAGAACTTCGCCACCAGCGGATCGACGGGATCCATGTACAGGTACGAGTCGTTCTTCGGCTCGGGACCCGCGTCCACGTCGACGCCCAAGATGCGCGCCGTCGTCGCATAGCCGATGCGGTCTGCGCCCTTCACCGAGTACGGGTTGAAGTGGACGGTGAGGTTCAGGTTATGGATGTGGATGTCGCGCAGATCGAAGATCGGCGGCGACGAGTCGGCGTAGATGCCCGCGCGAAAGCCGGCCTGCATCCGCGGATAGAACGCGGTGATGATGCTCACGATCGTGCGGTCGTAGGCGTGCAGCGGATACGGCTCGCGCGTCTGCTCGAGCAGCGCCTCGCCGCCGTGCACGCGCACGTTGCGGAACACGAAGTCGTGGTTGCCGAACATCACCGCGTGTACGTCGAGCTCGGCGGTGATCCGATCGGTCCGCAGCAGCAGCTTGCGCGGCTTGCGCCTCGACGACGGATCGGGATCCGGCCTGTCATCGGGCGTACAGTCCTCGTTCGGGTCGTTGATCCGCAGCGCGTCGACGTCGTCGCCGGCGAGGCCCGACGAGAGTACGCAGTCATCCCACACCCGGACATCGCGCAGCGTCAGTGGCACCCAGCCGCCCGTCAGCGCTTTCTTGAGCGACGCCGTCTCCCATTCGATCGAGCCGATCGCGATCCGACCGCGCATCCGCTTGTTGAGGATCGACGCGACGTTGCTACCGAGATCCTCGCCCTCGAATTCGACGCGCAGCACCGCGAACGCGGCGCCCACGAGCAGCAGTACGCCGAGGCCGATGACCACGAGCCAGCGGCGCCACGATCGGGATCGAACCCGAGGTTCGGACTTCCTCACCCGTGCGTCGGAACGTACCACGGTCAGTTTTTCCTCGTGGGGCGGGTTACGACGTCATCGACGACGTTGGTCGTTCCACCGACGAACTGTCCGGACCACGTACGTGCATTTCGAGATGGTCATGCTGGTGAGCGACCCCTATACTGATTTCTAACGGACCGAAAGCGAGGCAATCGAGATGTCTGACGATACTGCCGAGATTGTCGCCCCCGCCCTCCGACGGGAGGCTCTGCTCCCGAACGAGCGCAACCGCGGGCTGGGAACCGTGGCCGTCGTGTGCACGATGGCGGGCGTGGCCTCGGGCCTAGCGCTGGCGACCACGCTGATGGCGATGCAGGTGGCGGACACGATGTCGGCGCGCACGTGCACGTATCACGCGGCCGAGGTCGCGCCGGTCGCGGCGCATTCCGACCAGGGCTTCCTCGGGCTCACGTACACGTTCGACCACGGCGCCGCCAACGTTCGGCAGGTGCTGCCGAACACGCCCGCGCAGGCGAGCGGGATCCGCCCCGGCGATCGCGTGCTCGCGGTCAATGGCGACCGCCTGGACTCGCTCAGCGAGCTACAGGAGACCATCCTGCGCGCCCCGCCGGGCTCGCGTCCG
The DNA here is from genome assembly GCA_051952595.1 of Kofleriaceae bacterium. GTDB lineage: Bacteria > Myxococcota_A > Polyangia > Haliangiales > Haliangiaceae > JABFXX01. The sequence goes on along the minus strand of JBQCJR010000965.1, from coordinate 775 downwards.
GTGCTCACGATCGAGCGCGACGGCAAGACCACCACGGTCCGCCCGACGCTGATCTCGTGGCCCGCCGTCACGTACTGATCCGCGAAGCGGCGGCTGGACGCGCGCGCGGCAGGCTGACCGCCGCGCCCACAGCCAAAGACTACGGCCCGCAGTAGTCGGTCGCGCTCTGCGAACCCTGGCGGAGCCGCACGCAGGTCGACACGGTCTGGTCGTCGCGCTGGAACGAGATGACGATCTGCTCGCCGAGCGCCGCGGCCACCGGCGCCGTGGGCCCGACGCTGCCGTTGCTCCGTGCGGTCTCGATCACGCCGACGCCGCGGTCGCGGTTGAACACGAACACGATCGCGTTGGCGTAGTTGTCGTTCGCCGGGTACTCGAACGTCGCGCTGCTGGTGTTGCCGTCGCTGGTCACCACGAAGCTCATCAGCGCCGGATCCGGGGGAGGGATCGGGATCGACGGGGTGATGCACCCGCCGAGGGCGACGATCAGTCCGAGGATCAGGAGCAGGCGACGCATGGGTCCGGCGTGGCGGTAAAGCAAGCCACGAGCCGGTTCAGGCTACAGGATCTCGCGCACCTAGAACAACGCCCTGCCAATTTCGTTGGCAGGGCGTCAACCGAATCGGCAGTGGGGAGCAGCGCTCAGGGCGTCCGCTTCACCTTGGTCGGGAACATGATCGAGATGCCCGCACCGAAGAACAGGTGGTGCATGAACCGGTTGTCGTCCTTGGTCACCGCGAGGTCGGCGTTGAAGTCCGCCCCCGACGGGTTGTCC
>JBQCJR010000964.1:0-19758 GCA_051952595.1 Kofleriaceae bacterium | reverse complement strand
GTGTAGTGGCGGCCGTCGTCGCCGGGCCGCGCCGCCGCCACGAACCCCCACCGCCACAGCGTGTCGGTGGTCACCGCGAGCGAGCGGCCCTTGCCGTAGTCGCCCGCGACGATCACCGGCATCGGCTTGCCGGCCTTGGTCTTGAGCCGCGGATGGGTCGCGAGCACCGTGGCGTCCGGGCGCGCGCTCGCGACGAGGTTCACGCCCTCGAGCGGCGGCAGCGCCTTCCAGGTCGCCGCGTTGTCTCCGGCGGCGTAGCGCAGCGAGGTCACCGGGTGCAGCGTGCCGGCCTCGGTGAGCGCCGGCGAGAACTTCTGGGTATCGAGCACCGGGCCGGTGTCGAACGGCCCGTACAGCTCGACCGGCAGCGCCGCGGCGACCGGGGTGCCGTAGTAGCCGCCCGAGGAGAACGAGGTCGAGCCGCCGAGCATCGCGAGCCCGCCGCCGCCCTCGACGTAGCTGCGGATGTTCTCGAGGTAGTCGCCGATCCCGTAGGGCAGGTACTCGAAGTCCTGGAGCAGGATCAGGTCGAACGATGGCAGCTGCTGCTCGAACAGCTCGCGCGTGGGGAACGGGATCAGCGACATCTCGTCGTTGGGCACCAGCGACACGTCGTCCTGCGTGCGCAGGATGAAGAACGAGATCAGATCGACGTTCGGGTTGCTCTTGAGCATCTGGCGGAGCGCGCGGACATCCCACCCCGGCTGCCCGGCGACCTGGAGCACGCGGATCTTGTCGCGGATCACCCGCACCACGAAGCTGCGGGTGTTGTTGGTGGTCACCGCCTCGCCTTCGGCGATCGGCACCGAGATCTCGTACACGTAGCGGCCGACCCGCGGCGGGGTGACCTCGAACGTCACGTTGAAGTTGTGATCGCCGGCGGGCAGATCGACGAGCTTCTGGCGCAGCGGCTGGCCGTCGGTCGACAGCGTGACCGGCACCTTGCGCGCGGGCAGCCCGGTGGTGCGGATCACCGCGTCGATCCGCACGACGGTGCGCACGAACGCGAACTCGTCGGCGTTGACCTTGGCGACCGCGGTGTCGCGCAGCCCCGGGCGCGCGGCCCACACCGTGTGGACGCGCGTCTCGAGCGAGCGCAGGAAGTCGCGCACCGCGCCGTCGCCCGAGTCCTCGCTCAGCCCGCCGGTCGAAGCGCCGTCGGAGATCATGATCACCCCGGCGAGATCGTGGCCCTCGTAGCGCGAGCGCACCTGGTCGAGCGCCTTGCGCAGCAGCGTCGCGTTGCCCTGCGCGGTGGCCGCGGCGATCCCGTGGCGGGTGGTGGCCGCGAGGGTCTCGGAGAACGTGTAGTAGTCGATCCGGTGATCGGCGCTCCACGCGTCGAGCGCCTCGGACGATCGCGCGAGCAGCTGGCCGACCCGCGCGATCCGGGTCGGTCCTTCGGGGTCCTCGGCGAGCGACATCGAGCGCGAGTCGTCGACCAGGATCGCGATCCGGTTCGGCTCGCGCGCCACCTGGCGCAGCTCCACGGCGGGCTGGAGGAACACGACCAGCGCGGTGACCGCGGCGCCGGCGCGCAGGCCGATCATGGTCGCCCGCCGCCACGCCGAGGCGCCGCGGCTCGCCCGCCACGACAGCGCGACGATCGCGATCACGACCGCGCCGCCGAACGCCAGGCCGATCCGGCCCCACGGCGCGAGCATCACCCAGCGGTACTCGTTGAAGTCAGCGGCGCTCGGCGCGGCGAGCCGCACGGTCAGCGCGACCAGGGCCTCGGACGCGAGCGCGCCGCCCGAGACCAGGGTGGCGACGCCGAGCGCGGCGCCGATCCGGCCGTGGCCACGGCGCACCGCGAGCACGGTCGCGAGCAGGCAGACCACCGCGGCGATCGCGAGCGCCGCGCGGACCTCCTCGGAGAACAGGACGATGTTCACGGCTTGGGCTTGGCCGGCGGCGCGACCGGTTGCGGGCTCTGCGCGCCGTCATCGGGCTTCCAGCGGCGCCGCTTCATGATGAACGGGACGTGGACCTGGTCCGCCTTGTAGTCGAGGCAGAGCGCGTACATCGCCAGGTTGACGCCGAGCCGGTACGCGAGCTCGCGCTGGCGCTCGCCGCCCGGCTCGCACGGATAGTCGTGGTTGCCGAAGTCATCGCGCGCCCACGCGCCGCCGAGATCGTTCGCGACGTACGCGGCGACGATCCGGCCGTCGCGGACCACCGCCTCCATCGCGGGCGCGATCGCGAGCCGGCCGAGCGGGCGATCGAGCAGGTAGAACGACTTGTAGACCACGTGATCCGGCGCCACGACGTCGAGCGCCTTGGCCGGCGTCGGGAAGATCGCCGAGATCAGCTTGCGCACCGAGCCGTCGAACGCGCCGTCGGTGGTGCCCTCCGCCGAGTCGATCAAGAGGAACCCGCCGAACGTGAGGAACCGGCGCAGCGCCTCGATCCCCGACGGGTTCGGCAGCTCGATCTCGCGCTCGCCCGCGAGGTACAGGAACGGATGCTGGTGCAGCTGCTCGCTCGCCGGCGTGACCATCGCGGGCTCGAGCTCGACCTCGATCGACGTGCGCTTCTGGATCTCCCAGCCGAGCCGGCGCAGCGCGGTCGGCCGCGGGTTCGAGGCGGCGCCGCTGCCGAGCGCGAGCTGGCCGAACCGGAACTTCGAGCCGGGGCCGATCGCCTCGGCGCGCCGGGACCGCGCGAGCGACAGCGCGGCCGCCGCGGCGAACCCGCCGGTCAGGAGCTGTCGCCGCGTGGGGCCTCCCATCTCGCGGGGAAGGTAGCGCTCGGGGCCGTTCCAGGCCAGCGTGAGCGGTCGCCGCCGTGATAGCGTCCGCCGCATGCGGCCGGCCCTGCTCGCGCTCGTCGTCACCGGCGGTCTCACCCTGCTCGCGCACCCGGCGGCTGCCGGCGACCCAGGCGCGCCCGGTGGCACGGAGGACGCGACCGACGGCGCGCCTGACGACCCGGGCGGCTCCGGCGAGCCCGGCGCCGAGCCCCGGTTGATCACCCGGCCGGGCAGCCGCCCGCCGGAAGCGCCCCGGCCGGCCGGGTCGCACGAGAAGCAGGTCCAGATCTCGGTGCGCGTGCCGGTGGGCCTCCGCGCGATCGTGCCCTACGACGACGACATCTACTGCGGCTCGACCGATTCGGGCAGCGCGATGACCCCGTCGCGGGTGTGCACCGGGCGCGCGCCGTTCAGTCTCGACTTCGAGCTCGCCTACGGCGTCCACCGCCGGATCGACGCGCTGGTCGAGCTGCGGGTCGGGATCGAGCAGGACTTCGGCTCGTCGCCGAACCGCGACGATGGTCCACGCGCGCTGCACTTCGCGCCGGGGCTCCGATTCTTCTTCGGCGAGGGCGGGCGATCGCGGCTGTTCACCACCGCGCAGCTCGTGATCGACCTCGCCAGCTACAAGGACGCCGGCGGGACCGGGCAGGGCACCGACGCCGGGCTGCGCAACCTCAGCGGGATCTGGTTCGATCTCGACCGGTCGTACGGGATCTACGCGTTCGTCGGAGAGACCGCGACGTTCTCGCGCTGGATGCGGTTCGAGCTCGAGGCGGGCATCGGGATCCAGGCGCGGTATCCCTAGGATATCGCTCGATCGCGCGCGTTGTCGCACCGTGCGACCGCTCGTCGGTCGCACGCATCACAGGTCTCATGATGTCGTTCGCCGATCACTTCTCGACGGTCGCGAAGCGCTACGCCGCCTACCGGCCGCACTATCCGGCCGCGCTGGTGGACGTGCTGGCGAGCCACGCCGAGACCGGCGTCGCGTGGGACGTGGGCTGCGGGACCGGCCAGCTCTCGGTCGGGCTCGCCGAGCGGTTCGCGCGCGTGATCGCGACCGATCCGGCGCAGGCGCTGCTCGACGCCGCCGAGCCGCACCCGCGGGTCGAGTACCGCCGGGCGACCGCCGAGCACAGCGGGCTGCCGGACGCGAGCGTCGATCTGGTGGTCGCGGCGCAGGCGGCGCACTGGTTCGACTGGCCGCGGTTCGTCGCCGAGGCCGGCCGGGTCGCGCGGCCGGGAGCGGTGGTCGCGCTGGTCAGCTACGGCACGGTGGCCGTGCCGGGCGCCGCGGGCGACGAGCTGGCGCGCTACTACCGCGAGGTCGCGGGGCCGTACTGGCCGGCCGCGCGCGCACACGTCGAGAACGGCTATCGCGACCTCGTGTGGCCGTGGCCGGCGATCGAGCTCGAGCTCGCCGCGCCGCTCGAGATGGCCGCGGCGTGGACGCGCGACGAGCTGATCGGCTACGTGTCGAGCTGGTCGGCGACCGCGCGGCTGGTCGAGCTGGAGGGGCCGGGGCCGTTCGAGGCGCTCGGGGCCGCGCTGGCGGCGAGCTGGCCCGACGACGAGCGGCGCACGGTGCGGTGGCCACTCGCGCTCCGGCTCGCGCGGGGATAGCGCGGCGCCGCCGCGCGCGCGGCCTGCGGGGTCCACGCGACGTGGTCAGCGCGCGTGGCTCAGGGCTCGTCGCCGCGGGCGATCCCGTGGCGCTCCATCAGCCGGTAGAGCTGGGTGCGGTGCAGCCCGAGCGCGCGCGCCGCGACGCTGACCACGCCGTTGGCGCGGGCGAGCGCGGCGATCACCTCGTCGCGATCGAGCTCGCCCGGGGCGGTCGCGGCGCGTGGTGGCTCGGAGGCGGGCTCCGGAGCCGCGACCGGTAGCCCGGCGGTCGCCGCGAGATCCTCGACCCGGACCAGGTCGCGGCCGGCGGCGCGCGCGTCGATCGCCGCCTGGCGCACCGCCGCCTGGAGCTCGCGCACGTTGCCGGGCCACGGCCGCACGCAGCACGCCTCGATCAGCTTGGCGTGTGGCGCGAGGCCGCGATCGATCGCCGCGAGCTCGCGGCGGACCAGCCGCGCGATGTCCACCCGGCGGGCGCGCAGCGGCGGCAGGTGCACGGTGGTCCGCGCGAGCCGGTAGTAGAGGTCGTCGCGGAACCGGCGCTCGGCGACCGCGGCGCGCAGCTCGCGGTGGCTCGCGGCCACGATCCCCAGCTCGATCGCCGTGCCGGTGGTGGCGCCGACCGGCACGACCTCGCGGGTCTCGATCGCGCGCAGCAGCTTGGCCTGGACCGCCGGATCGAGATCGGCGACCTCGTCGAGGAACAGCGTGCCGCCGGCCGCGCTCTGGAAGTGCCCGACCGCCTCGACCGCGCCGGAGAACGCGCCCTTGCGCGCGCCGAACAGCAGCCGCTCGGCGACGCCCTCGGGGATCGCGGCGCAGTTGATCGCGACGAACGGCCCGCCGTGGCGCGGACCGGCGGCGTGGTAGAGCCGCGCGGCGAGCTCCTTGCCCGAGCCCGACTCGCCGTGGATCAGCAGGGTGTCGTCCGCGGCGTGCCGCCGGATCTGGTCGTAGGCGCGCGCGAGCTCGGGGCCGACCACGTCGCGATCGCCGTCGCGGTCGCGCGGGCCGGTGGCCTCGTGGCCGCGGCCATCGGCGAGCAGCACGAACACCGTGTGGCCGAGCCGGACGACCACGTCGCCGCGCCGCCGCACCTCGCCGCGGATCCGCTCGCCATCGACGAACGTGCCGTTGCGGCTCTCGAGATCGGCGATCCGCCAGCCGCCGCTCGCGTCCCATCGCACCGTCGCGTGGTCGCGCGACATCCGGTCGTCGGAGATCTCGTGGGTGCGCCGCCCGGCGACCACCCGCCGGCCGAGCTCCGCGGGCACCGGCAGCACGAGGGATCGCGGCTCGCTCCCGGTCGCCACCACGACGATCACCGGGACCGCCGGTTCGTGCTCCGCCACGTTCGAGACGTCGTCGATCGTCTGGTCTACCACCGCGTCCAGGGTACCACCGCGCATCGGGGTAGGCGCGGCGTCACACGTGTCGACACGGAGGCTCGCGCGGCGGCGGCAACTGCGCGGACGCGCTCGCGGCGCTCGCGGCATGTCGCTTGCGATGGCGCGCTCGCAAGGAGAGACACCATGAACCTCGATCGCAAGCTCGCACCCAACACCATCTGGCTGTTCGCCCTCGTGACCCTCGGCGTCGTGCTCGCCGCGACCAAGCTGATCCCCCACCTCACCGGACCGCTCACCCCCAAGGCGATGGGCGCGGTCTACTTCGCGCTCGTCGGCGCCGGCGCGACCGCCGCGATCTACTTCACGCGCGCGGGCGTGGGCCGCTCGATCGCGGCGTTCGCGGGGGTGGCCGCCGGGATCGGCGCGTTCTACTACGTCGTCGTCGCGCGCACGATGTCCGCCGCCGCCGAGAGCTTCGGCGCGTCGTCGAGCAGCGCCGGTGGGTTCGGCAAGACCGCGGGCGTCGTGTTCGCCGCGGTGTTCGCGATCGACGCGCTGGCCGCCGGGATCGCCGGCACGCTGTTCGGCGCCAAGCTGCGCAAGTCGCTCGCCCGCCCCGCGGTGGCGTAGGGCCCTACTGGATCGCGATCAGCTCGACGTCGAACACCAGCATCCCGGCCGGCCGGCCGATCGCGCCCTTGTACGCGAGCTCCTCGGGGATCCACATCCGCACGTGGTCGCCGACCGCCATCACCTGGAGCGCGTCGGTCCACCCGGGGATCAAGGCGCGCAGCGGGAACTTCGCGGTCGTGCCGCGCTGGTACGACGAGTCGAACAGCTTGCCGTCGGTGGTCCACCCCGCGTAGTGCACCTCGACCGTGTCGGTCTCCTTGGGCCGCCGCGTGCCGTGGCGCGTGGACAGCACGCGGTACGCGACGCCCTTGGGCGTGCGCGCCGCGCTGCTCGGTGGGCGCGCGACGTCGCTCGGCGGCGCGAGCGGGCGCATGTCCGCGAGCACGGCGCCGCCTGTCGCGGCCGGCGCGACGTGCTTGTCCGCGGCGCATAGCTTGAGATCGCGGGTTCGGGTCGACCCGCCTTGCGGCGACGGTTCCTCGAGCCGCCACAGCGTCAGCGACGAGCTGAAGCAGCTGCGGAGATCTCCGGTCGGTTCGACCGCGCCGACGCGCAGCTCGCCGCCCGCCACCGCGACGTCGCGACCGCCCGGCGTGGTGAGCGGAGCGCCGGGCAGGATCTCGTGACCACGCGCCAGGGCCAGCCGGCCGACCCCGACGGCCCCGCGGAGCGGCGGGCGCGGGCTGGCGCGCAGCGCGCGGGTCGGCGCCGCGACCACCAGATCGATGCAGCGGGTCGACCACCGCAGCAGCGAGGTCTCGCGGGCCTTGGGCGACCGGGGCGCGAGCCAGCTCGTGCGCGGCTCGAACGCGTGGGGGCCCAGCTTCACCGAGGTCCCGCGATCGACGCGGTACAGCGGTCCGCTCGCCGGCTCGGGCGCGGGCACGAACTTTCGCCGCGCGTAGACATAGCCGACCGACGAGGTCGGGATCGGCAGCCGCACCACGTCGCCGCGCACCGCGACCGCGTAGTCGCCGCCGCTCGCCGGCACGACCGGCACGCCGGGGCCGAGTCGCGCGCTGGACCCATCCGGGAACGAGATCTGGAACGGCTTGACCAGCACCGGCGCGAGATCGTCGCGCTTGACGAACAGCCGCAGCCCCTCGACCTGCGGATCGCTCTCGGCGCGGCGCGGCGCGCAGTCCTCGCCCGCGAGCTCGATCTCGACCATCGTGCGCAGCGAGGAGTCCACGATCCGGACCGGCATCGCGCCGCCGACCGCGTCGCGCCGGGTGGTGCGCTGGACTCCCGGGAACCGCACGCCGTAACCGCCGTCCCACGGCTCGAGGTAGAACGTCGCGTCCTCCCACACCAGGGCGTCGCCGCGCAGATCGGGAGCGTCGAGCCCGGGCACCTCGAGATCGTCCGCGCGGGCGATCGAGGTCGAGAGCACGAGGGCGAGCGCCAGCCATCGCATCGCTCACCACGGTGACACGCTGCGTGAGCCCGGTGCAATCGCGATGCGCCCCCAGGCTCGATCGGCCATGGTCCTCGCATGCTGCGGTTCGCGCACGGCCCGGCGACCCTCCGGCTTGGCGACTTCGAGGTCTGCCGGTTCGGCTACGGTGCGATGCGGCTGACCGGCGAGGACGCCTGGGGCGAGCCGGTCGATCCCGTGGCGGCGCGCGCGGTGCTACGCCGCGCGGTCGAGCTCGGCGTCGATCTGATCGACACCGCGGGGGCGTACGGCCCGCGGGTGGCCAACCGGCTGATCGCCGAGGCGCTCCATCCGTACCCGAGCGACCTCGTGATCTCGACCCGGGTCGGCGTGCGGCGCGGCGCGGACCGCAGCTGGCTGCCCGCGCTCGGCGCCGCCGACCTGCGCGCCGCCGTCGAGGACGACCTGCGCGAGCTCCGGCTCGACCAGCTCCCGGTCGTGCACCTGCGGTGGACCGACCAGCCGGAGGTGCCGTTCGAGGCCGCGCTCGATAGCGCGCTGGTGCTGCAGCGCGAGGGCAAGATCCGCCACCTCGCGCTCGCCCACGTCACCGCGGCGCAGCTCGTGGCCGCGCTCGAGCGCACGCCGATCGCCTGCGTCCAGAACCTGTTCAACCTGACCGGCGCGCGCCCCGAGGGCGAGACCGATCCCGCGCTCGCGATCTGCGAGGCTCGTGGGATCGCGTTCCTGCCGGTATTCCCGATCCCGCTCGGCAGGCTCGCGACCACCAGCGGCGCGCTCGCCGCGGCGGCGGGCCGCCACAACTGCACCCCGGCGCAGCTCGCGCTCGCGTGGCTGCTCGCGCGCTCGCCGGTGATCCTGCCGGTCCCGGGGACGTGCCAGGTGGTCCACCTCGAGGAGAACGTCGGTGCGATCCACGTCGCGCTCGAGCCCGGCGCGCTCGACGAGATCGCGCCGAATCGATAGGCGGGTGCTACAGTCGGCGACCCATGTCGTATCGCCTCCTCGCGCTCGACCTCGATGGCACGCTGCTCCGCGACGACCAACGCGTCGACGAGCGCGACGTCGCGGCGATCTCCGAGCTCCAGGCCTCCGGAGTCACGGTCACGATCGTGACCGGCCGGCTGCAATCCGGCGCGACCGGCGCGGCGCGCGCGTGCTCGATCGAGGGTGCGATCGCGTGCGTCGAGGGCAGCCACCTCGTCGATCTCTCGACCAACACCACCCTCGTGCACCACGCGCTGGCCGGCGCGCTCGCGGGCCAGCTGCGCGAGACCCTGACCAGCCACCAGCTCGCCAGCTTCGTGTTCGACGCCGGCGGCATCCACCACGATCGCGCCGGCGCGCCGTACGCCGGCTACATCCGGACCTGGTCGCCGAACATCCGGGTCGTCGAGGACGATGTCGCGTGGCAGACCGCGCCGCTCGCCACCGTCGCGATCGGCGATTCCGCCGCGGTCGAGGCCGCCCACGCCGAGATCCGCGGCTACGCCGAGCCGCCATTCTCGGTCAGCTTCGCGGTCTCGCAGTGCCCCGGCAAGCACGCGCTGCTGGTCCGCGCAGGCGGCCCGAACAAGGGCACCGCGCTCGCCGAGCTGTGCCGGCTCGCCGGGTGCACGCTCGCCGAGGCGGTCGCCGTGGGCGACTGGGTCAACGACGTCCCGATGTTCCAGGTCGCCGGCCGGTCGTTCGCGATGGGCGAGTCGCCCGAAGCGGTGCGCCGCACCGCCACCGACGTGCTGTCGCGGGTCGCCGGCAGTGGTGGTGGGATCGCCGAGGCGATCCAGCGCGCCTGGGGCTGACGCGGGCATATACTCGGCCCACGTGGGCCTGAACGACCTCCTAGACGTCCTGTTCCGGTGGGCACATCTGATCGCCGGAATCATGTGGATCGGCAACTCGATGTTGTTCAACTGGCTCGATCGCAACCTCGAGAAATCCGGGGCGCTATCGCGGCTCTCGCAGGGCAAGATCTACATGGTCCACTCCGGCGCGTTCTACGACGTCGAGAAGAAGCTGCTCGCGCCGGGCGAGCTGCCGCGGGTCCTGCACTGGTTCAAGTGGCAGAACGGATTCACCTGGATGACCGGGATCGCGCTCCTGGTCGTCGTCTACTACATGAGCAACGGCGCCGCCGGCGGGCTCGTCGATCCGAACGTCTACGCGATGGATCGCTCGATCGCGATCACGCTCTCGGTCGGCTCGCTGCTCACCGGCTGGATCCTCTACGACGGGCTGTGGCGCAGCTACGGCGAGCGCAACCCGCGGGTCGCGACCGCGCTGTCGGTCGTGATGCTGTTCGGCGCGATCTACGGGTTCTCGCAGATCTTCAGCGGCCGCGCGGCGTACATCCAGACCGGCGTGCTGATCGGCACGCTGATGACCGGCAACGTGTGGCTGTGCATCATGCCGTCGCAGCGCTCGCTGATCCAGGCGACCCGCGATGGCAAGGAGCAGGATCCGGTGCTGTCGCTGCGCGCCAAGCAGCGCAGCATCCACAACAACTACTTCACGTTCCCGCTGCTGTTCATCATGGTGTCGAACCACTTCGGCGCCGCGTACGCCCACCACCTCAACTGGCTGATCCTGATCGCCGTGATGGTCGGCGGCGCGGGCGTTCGCCACTTCATGAACGTGCGCTATCTCGGCGAGGGCGTGCAGCGCCCGCCGATCGCGTGGTTCGCCCCGGGCACCGCGATGGCCGGGATCGCGATCGCCGGGCTGCTCGTGATCAGCCGGGTGCCGCGCGCGTCGGGCGTCGAGATCGCCGAGCCGGTCGGGTTCGCGCGCGCCCAGGAGATCCTGGTCACGCGGTGCACCCAGTGCCACAGCGCCCAGCCCACCGACGACGTCTACAAGAGCCCGCCGAACAACATCGTGTTCGACACCCCGGAGCACATCCGGCTGCTCGCGCCGCGGATCCGCGAGCGCGCGGTGGTCCAGCGCACGATGCCGCTGATCAACAAGACCTCGATGACCGACCGCGAGCGCGCGGAGCTCGGCAAGTGGGTGGACGATGGAGCGCCGATCGAGTAGCCGATCGCGTCGCCGCGTTCGACCGCGCGTCGCTCGCCGGTGTTACCGTGTCGGGCCATGGCGACAGCTCTGGTGATCGTTCGGTCGCGCCGCGTGGTCACGCCGGGCCAGATCGCGCCGGCGGCGATCCACATCCGCGGCGGCATCATCGAGCGGGTGGCGGCGTGGGACGACGTGCCGGCCGGCGCGCGGCTCGACGATCTCGACGAGCTCGCGGTGCTGCCGGGGATCGTCGATACCCACGTCCACCTCAACGAGCCGGGCCGCACCGAGTGGGAGGGCTTCGCGACCGCGACCCGCGCGGCGGCGATCGGCGGCGTCACCACGCTGGTCGACATGCCGCTCAACTCGGTCCCGCCGACCACCACGCGCGAGGGCCTCGCCGCCAAGCGCGCGGCCGCGGCGGGGCAGTGCGCGGTCGACGTCGGGTTCTGGGGCGGCGTCGTGCCGGGCAACGCCGGCGAGCTGGCCGGGCTGGTCGCCGATGGCGTGCGCGGGTTCAAGTGCTTCCTCGTCGACTCGGGCGTGCCGGAGTTCGGCTGGGTCGGCGAGGCCGAGCTCGCGCCGGCGATGCGGATCCTCGCTGGGCTCGGCGTGCCGCTGCTCGTCCACGCCGAGCTCGCCGGGCCGATCGACCACGCGACCGCCGAGCTCGCCGGGGCCGATCCGTGCTGCTACGCGACGTACCTCGCGTCGCGCCCCGAGGACGCCGAGGCCCAGGCGATCGCGATGATCACCGGCCTCGTCCGCGCGACCGGTGCGCGGGCGCACATCGTGCACCACTCGGCGGCGAGCGCGCTGCCGCTGCTGCGTGCGGCGCGAGAGCAGGGCCTGCCGCTCACCGCCGAGACCTGCCCGCACTACCTGCACTTCGCCGCCGAGGCGATCCCCGATGGCGCGACGCCGTTCAAGTGCGCGCCGCCGATCCGCGGCGCCGCGAACCGCGAGGCGCTGTGGCGCGCGCTCGCCGACGGTGTGCTCGATCTGCTCGCGTCGGATCACTCGCCGTGTAGCCCGGGGCTCAAGGCGCTCGAGGCCGGCGACTTCGTCCAGGCCTGGGGCGGCGTGGCGGGCCTCCAGCTCGCGCTGCCCGTGGTGTGGACCGAGGCGTCGGCGCGTGGCCACGCGCTGACCGAGGTCGCGCGCTGGATGTGCGAGGCGCCGGCGCGGCTCGCCGGGCTGACCGCCAGCCGCGGCCGGATCGCCGCCGGTCTGCACGCCGATCTGCTCGTGTTCGACGACGACGCGCGCACCACCGTGACCCCCGACACCGTGCACCACCGCCACAAGGTCACGCCGTACGCCGGCGAGACCCTGCGCGGCATCGTGCACGCGACCTACCTGCGCGGGCAGCGCGTCGCCGAGGGCGGCCGCGCGCTCGCGCCCGATCTGGGAGCCTTGTTATGAGCGAATCACCTGCGTTTCTCGATCTTCCCGATCTCGCGTGCGAAGCCGTCGGCGGCGCCGCGATCGCCTGCAACGACGACTTCTTCGCCCAGAAGGAGAACCTGCTCCGCGCCCACGCGGCGGTGTGGAAGGAGCACGAGTACGTCGACACCGGCAAGTGGATGGACGGCTGGGAGACGCGCCGCCGCCGTCCAGAGCCCGGCCAGGACGCGATCGCCGAGGACGCCCACGACTGGTGCGTCGTGCGGCTCGGCCTGCCGGGCGTCATCCGCGGCGTGGTCGTCGACACCGCGTACTTCCGCGGCAACTTCCCGGCGACCTGCGCGCTCCAGGCGGCGGCGATCGAGGATCCACTCGATCTGGGCGCGCTCGAGACCGCGGCGTGGACCGAGATCCTGCCGCGCTCGCCGCTGCGCGGCGATTCGAAGAACCTGTTCGAGATCGCCGACGGTCACCGCTACACCCACGTCCGGTTCGCGATCTACCCCGATGGGGGCGTCGCTCGGCTGCGCATCCATGGCGACGTGGTGCCGGACTGGGCGCGGCTGCGCGCGCTCGGCGGGCCGATCGATCTCGCCGCGCTCGAGCACGGCGCGGTGGTCGAGACCTGCAGCGACATGTTCTTCGGCTCGCGCAACAACCTGATCAAGCCGGGCTCGTCGCGCAACATGTCGGACGGCTGGGAGACCCGCCGCCGCCGCGGGCCGGGCAACGACTGGGCGATCATCCGGCTCGCCGCCGCGGGCACGATCGATCGGATCGAGATCGACACCTCGCACTTCCAGGGCAACCCCCCGGGCCGGTGCACCGTCGAGGGCGTGCACGCGCCCGGCGTGCCGGCCGGCGAGCTGACCGGCTGGCGGCCGCTGCTCGCGTCGCCGCTCCAGCGCCACCGCCGCCACCTGTTCGATCACGCCCTGCGCCGGATCGGTCCGGTGACCCACCTGCGGCTGTCGGTGTTCCCGGACGGCGGGGTCGCGCGGCTGCGCGCGTGGGGCCAGCTCGCGCCCGAGCACGCGCCGGGGCTGGCCGCCGTGAACGCGATGTCCGAGGAGGACGCGCGCGCCGCGCTGCTGCGCTGCTGCGGCTCGACCCGGTGGGCCGCCGCGGTGGCCGCGGCGCGCCCGTTCGAGGACACCGCGGCGCTCCACCGGATCGCGGAGCGGACCTGGTGGTCGCTCGGCGAGGCGGATCACCGCGAGGCGTTCGCCGCGCACCCGCGGATCGGCGCCTCGAAGCCGGCCGCCGACGAGGCCGCGACCACGCTGCGGTGGGCGCGCGACGAGCAGCGCAGCACCGGCGGCGCGAGCGCCGAGCTGCTCGAGGAGCTCGCCGCCGCGAACCGCGCGTACGAGGAGCGCCACGGCTTTCTGTTCATCGTGTGCGCGACCGGCCGGTCCGCCGAGGGCATGCTCGCCGATCTGCGCGACCGGCTCGATCGCGCGCCCGCCGAGGAGCTGCGCACCGCTGCCGAGGAGCAGGCCAAGATCACCCGGCTGCGGATCGCCAAGCTGATCGGAGAGCTCGCATGATCACCACCCACGTGCTCGACACCGCGGCCGGTCGGCCGGGCCGCGGCATCGCGATCGAGCTCGAGCGCGCCGACGGCGCGACCTGGCAGCCGATCGGCGCGGGCGCCACCGACGACGATGGACGGCTGCGCACCCTGACCCCCGCGGGCCCGGTCGCGCCGGGCACCTACCGGATCCGGTTCGCGACCGGCGCGTACTTCGCCGCCGCCGGCCAGACCGGGTTCTTCCCGGTGGTCGAGATCCAGTTCACCGTCGTCGATGGCGCACAGCACTACCACGTGCCGCTGCTGCTCTCGCCGTACGGCTACTCGACGTACCGCGGCAGCTGATCAGTCGAGCAGGATCACCACGCTCGTGCGGGCGCTGCGCGCGACGCCCACGCCGATCCGCCGCCGCGTCGGGTCGAGCACCAGCGGGCAGTAGTCCTCGAGCTCGAACAGCGCGTCGGCCACGTCGTCGATCGTGTCGAAGCCGTAGGCCGGGATGCCGAGCGTCGCGCCGGCGCCGACGGTGCGCGCCGTGCCGGTGCGCCCGTTACACGCCCCGCTCCCCTCGTATTCATGGTGGGCCAGCTCCCAGCTCCACTCGCGCGCCGGCGGGGTGAACCTCGCCTCCGCGACCAGCGCGATCGCCGCCGGCCGCATCACCTCGCCGGGGCACGGCCGCGCGACGACCCGGCGGGCGTTGATCCGCGCGATCATCGCGGCCTCCTCGTCGCCCCACGGCCACGGCGATGGCCCGCAGTCCGCGTAGCAGTACGGCGCCTCGTCGGTCTCGCAGGCGCCGTTGCCACACACCCGCGACATCGTGTTGCAATCCGCCGCGCAGGTCGTGCATAGCTCGCCGGCGTTGCCGGCGCAGAACCCGTCGCCGCATCGCGGGCTCAGGCAGTCCGGATCCTCGGTGAGGCACTCCAGCCGGCAGAACCCGTCGCCGCCGGTGCAGCTCCCGTCGTCGCACCGCCCGGCGATGCACTCCTGTCCCGCCGGACAGGTCTCGTTCGGTCCGCACAGCGCGCCGCCGGGAGGCGCGGGGTCGTAACACGCCGTGCACACCACCGCCGCGATCCCGAACGCCCAGCGCATCGGGCCCGATCCTATCCCGGTGCCTGGTGTACCGGGAGGTGGTCGTGACGCTGGTTCGCGGGAGTGGCGGGCGAGGCGCGGCCGTTTCGGTGACGCCGGCAGGCCGACGCGATACAACGCCTCGCATGTCGGTGCGTACCAGCCTCCCGGAGAAGAAGCTGCAGAAGGCCCTCGATCGCGTCCAGCGCGCCCAGTCGCGCGTCGCGGATCGCTACCCCGGTGATTCCGGTGCGCGCCAGCCCGTGCACACCGTGTACGGCGGCGCGCACCTGTTCTCGTCGGACACCGCGCGCAAGCTCGGCGAGCTCGCGCTGCGCTCGCTCGAGACCTACGCGCCCGACGCGGCGACGTTCGCCGAGGCGATCGGCCTGCGCGGCGACCTCGCGCCGAAGGTGTACGAGCGCGTGCGCGACAAGCTGCGCAAGGAGGCCGTCGAGGACTTCCGGATCGACTTCGAGGACGGCTACGGCAACCGCCCCGATATCGAGGAGGACACCCACGCCGCCGCCGCCGCCCAGCAGGTCGCGACCGGCCACGCCGCCGGCACGCTGCCGCCGTTCATCGGCATCCGCATCAAGCCGCTGACCCGCGATCTCGCCGCGCGCTCGCTGCGCACCCTCGACATCTTCCTCACCGAGCTGCTCGACAAGACCAGCGGCCAGCTGCCCCCGAACTTCGTGGTCACGCTGCCCAAGATCCTCAGCCGGTCGGACGTCGAGACCCTCGTCGACGTGTTCGACGTGTTCGAGGATCGCGCCGGCCTCGATCCGGGCGCGCTCAAGATGGAGATCATGGTCGAGACCACGCAGAGCATCTTCGACCCGCAGGGCCGCTCGGCGCTGCCCCGCCTGCACCGCGCCGCCGAGGGCCGGATGACCGGCGCGCACTTCGGAACCTACGACTACACCGCGAACTGCGACATCACCGCCGCGCACCAGCGGATGCGCCACCCCGCGTGCGACTTCGCCAAGCACGTGATGAAGGTGTCGTTCGCCGGCACCGGCGTCATGCTGTCCGATGGCGCGACCAACATCATGCCGGTCGCCCCGCACCGCGGCTCGAACCTCTCCGATGACCAGAAGCGCGACAACCGCAACGCCGTGTTCGCCGCGTGGCGCCTGCACGCCGACGACGTGCGCCACTCGCTCGTCAACGGATTCTACCAGGGCTGGGATCTCCACCCCGGCCAGCTGCCCACCCGCTACGGCGCGGTGTACGGGTTCTTCCTCGACGGGCTCGCTCCCGCCTCGGAGCGCCTGCGCAACTTCGTCGAGAAGGCCGCCCAGGCCACGCTCGTCGGCGACGTGTTCGACGACGCCGCGACCGGCCAGGGCCTGCTCAACTACTTCCTGCGCGGCATCGCGTGCGGCGCGGTCACCGAGGAGGAGGCCCTCGCGACCGGGCTGTCGCTCGAGGAGATCCGCGGCAAGTCGTTCGTGAAGATCATGAACGCGCGCCGGGCCCAGGGGTAGCTAGCGCCAGCCGCTGCGCGGGAACGCGCCGATCTGATCGAGCGTGTCGCGCAGCCGGCGATCGCGCGCGGCCCGCGCGGCATCGAGGTCCGCGTCGGGCGGCGCCATCCAGCAGGCGAACGGCAGGATCGCGTCGCCGCGCTGGACCCAACCGACCAGCCACACCAAGGAGCCCTCGCCGTGGTCCTCGACGGGGCCGGATCCGGTCTTGCCGTGGACCTCGGCGCCGCCGGCCTCGGCGAGCCGGCTGATCTCGCGCACGACCTCCTGCGCGCGCGCCGAGGCATCGAGCGTGCCGCGCGCCAGTCGACCGGTGAAGTCGAGCTGCTGGACCGCGCTGATCCGGAGATCGCCGCTGAGCCAGAACCGGTCGAGCCCGCCTCCGGTGCGCTGGTCGCCGTAGTCGAGCGCGGCGAGGCCAGCGCGCATCCGCTCGGCGCCGATCTGCACCGCGAGCGTGCGGAAGTGGGGCACGGCGGAGACCGCGAGCCCCGAGCGCAGGGTTTGTGGGGCGCGCCACGACGCCGGCCACCGCGACTGCGGAGGGAACGCCTTGCGATCCCAGGTCATCGCGGCGTCGGGGCCGTCGAGCAGGCCGGCGTTCAGCGCGATCAGCGCGTTCGCGAGCTTGAACGTCGAGTACGGCCGGCGGGGCAGGGCGCAGCGGGAGGGATCGCTCTGGTGGAGCTGCCCGCTCGCGTCGCGGATCGCGAAGCAGCCATCCGGCCACAGGCGCGCGATCGCCGCCGGAATCGCGGCCGGATCGAGCGCAGGGGCGGCCGCCGCGGACGCATCGGGTGCCGCGGCCGCGGAGGTCGCGTCCGGTGCCGCGGAGGTCGTCGTTGGTGGTGCCGCGGTGGGCTCCGGCGATCGGCCGCAGCCGGAGAGGGCCCACCATAGCGACGCGGAGAGCGAGGTCAGGCGCAGAGCCGCACGGCGCATGGCGCGCCAACGCGCCGAGCTCGGCCTCCATTCCCGCGGAGGCTCCGATATTCGCGTGGCGCGGCGCTCACCTGCGAGACCTTCGGGCGTGCCGGGTGCGAACCGGTCCGCTCCGAGGTTGCGGTTCCGCCCGGTCTCATGTAGACACTGATTCCCACGCGGCGGACGTAGCTCAGTTGGTAGAGCGCCAGGTTGTGGTCCTGGATGTCGCGGGTTCGAACCCCGTCGTTCGCCCCAAAAAGTTGAAGTGCTCGCGATGAGAGGCTCGCCTCTTGTTGCTCCGTGAGTGCGCCACCGCGCGCCCGGTCGCCTCGCCCTCGCACCCGCGCGCACCTCCCGCGCTTGCGCGCCTACCTCGATCTCGCGCGACGATCCGCCCGTGAGGTCGATCCGCCGGGCGACATCGGCCGCGCGATCGATCCGCTGACCGAGCCGCACGCGCCGTGATCGAGATCCACGTCCTTCGTAGGTGCTTGCTCGTCGCGGTCGCGATCGTCGCGATCCTCGGCGGTGGGATCGAGCTCGTGCACGCGTGGTCGCACGCCCCGCTCGTCGAGGCGCTCGTGCCGATGCTGTCGCTCAGCGACGAAGCGAACCTGCCGACGTGGTTCTCGTCGGGGCTGCTGCTGCTGTGCGCGCTGGCGGCCGGCGCGATCGCGCTCGGCGTGGCTCCCGGCGAGCGGTGGCGCGCGCACTGGTGGGGGCTGGTGGCCGGCTTCGCGTACGCCTCGCTCGACGAGGCCGTGCAGCTCCACGAGCACCTCGGCGGGCACTTCGAGACCAGCGGTGTCCTCTACTTCGACTGGGTGATCCCCGCGGCCGCGATCGTGGTGGTGCTCGCGGCGATCTACCTGCCGTTCGTGCGCGCGCTGCCTGCGCGGTCGCGGCGCCGCCTGATCGTCGCCGGCGTGCTCTACGTCGGTGGTGCGCTTGTGTTGGAGCTACCGCTTGGGTGGTGGACCTACCACGTCGGGCCCTCCAGCCCCGGGTACGCGGCGATCGACTGGGTCGAGGAGACGCTCGAGATGCTCGGCGCGAGCCTCGGGCTCGTGGCGCTCGTCGCCCACCGGCGGGAGCCCTCGTGAGCCGCGGGCCCTACATCGTCGGGCGCGCGTACGACTGGCTGTTCTTCCTCGGCTCGCCCGTGCTCTCGCTCGTGCTCGGCATCGCCGTGTCCGAGACCTGGCTCGCCAACGAGTCCCACACCGTCGCGACCCAGAGCGACACGCTGGTCGGCTTCTTCATCGGCACGGTGATCCATGCGCACCTGGTCGCCGTGTTCTTCCGCAGCCACAACAACCACGAGATCCGGAAGCTCTATCCGGTCCGCTTCTTCGCCGTGCCCGTCGTGCTGTGGATCGCGATCGTCGCGTCGCCGTGGCTCGCCATCGCCTCGACCGTCGTCGCGACGTTCTGGGACGTCTGGCACTCCGGCGCGCAGACCTTCGGCTTCGTGCGCATCTACGAGCGCAACCACGGGACCCCGCCGGCGCTCGGCCGCCGCCTCGACTACGCGCTCCAGCAGCTGCTGTACGCCGGGCCGATCCTCGCCGGCGCGACCCTGATGGACCACGTCGATAGCTTCTCCAGCTTCGAGCGGGTCGGCGACGCCGTGTTCTCGTCGGTGCCCACGCAGGTCGAGGGCGTCCGCCTGTGGATCGCGTGGGCCGTGATCTCGGTCGGCGCCGGGTTCCTCGTCGCGTACGTCCTGTACCAGTGGCAGCTCGCGCGCCGCGGCTTCCGGCCCTCGTGGCTGAAGGTCTGGCTCGTCACGTCGACCGGCGCCGTGTCGATCTACACGTGGGGGTTCAACTCGTGGGGGCAGGCGTTCCTCATCATGAACCTGTTCCACGGCGTGCAGTACCTCGCGCTGGTGTGGGCCATGGAGGGCAAGCGCATCGCCGCCAGGTTCCGCATGCCGGCGAGGCCACGGCTCGCGTGCGCGATCTTCGTCGGCAGCGTGCTGCTGTACGGCTTCGGCGTGCAGGTCCTCGATCCCGACCTCACCACGCTGTGGGCGATCACGATGGTCGTGTCGCTGATGCACTTCTGGTACGACGCCTTCGTGTGGTCGGTCCGCAAGGCGCAGGTGTGAGCCGCGGCGTCACTCGTCGGCGAGATGCTCGGCGGGCAGCCGCTCGAGCTGCTGGCGCAGGTGGCGGGTCTCCTTCGACGCGCCCCACCGCCGCTCCCATGCCTCGACCTTGTCGCGCGCCTCGCCGAACTTGTGCTCGTACAGCGCCGCGACGATCTCGTTCCAGTGATCCGCCGCGCGGCGGTCGTTGATCGGTGGGGTGATCGCCCGGATCTGTCCGGGGGGAGGCAGCTCCAGCTCCGGCTCCTCGGGGACCACCGGCGGGACCACGCCCGGCGCCGAGCCGATCTCCGCCGGCGCGAGCGGCGCGGCGGCACGGCTCGGGGCCGCGCCCGTGCCGGTGCCCGTGCCCGTGCCCTGCGATCCGCTCCCGCGAGACGCGAGGAGCACCACGAGCGCGAGGCCCAGCCCGCCGCCGCCGATCCAT
>JBQCJR010000963.1:0-7024 GCA_051952595.1 Kofleriaceae bacterium | reverse complement strand
TGTTCTCGCTGGTCGCCGCGGACCTCGCCTCGAGTCCCGCCGCGTCGATCCCCGTCCTGGCGTGGGACGAGCTCGGGCGGGTCGTGGTCGATGACCTGCCCGGCGCGTCCGCGGCCCGCGACGATGCCTGGGCGCAGATCACCACGCACCTGCGCGCGCTCGCGCCCGTGGAGGCGGAGCGCGACGGCTCGGTGACCGTGGCGATCCGCTGCTCGTCGCCGAACGGCGAGGTCGTCCAGCCCGTCAAGCTGGAGCTCGGCGACTCGCCCATGGGCCCGTGGGTGGTGGTTCGGACGGTCGTCCCGGCGCAAGCGGCGCTCGTGGAGCGGCACGCGCTCGAGCACAACGCCTCGCTCGCGTACGGCGCGTTGTGCCTGGAGGACGGCGACTTCGTGCTGCGCCACACCGGCCCGCTCGCGTCGTTCCACCTCGGCGATCTCGGCCGGCTCGTGGCCGCGATGGCGCACGAAGCCGCGCGCCTGGGTGCACGCGCGCCGCGGACGCCGAGCGACATCTCGGCGTTCGAGCTGTACCGCGACTGAGCGGGCGCTACTTCAGCGGAACGCGCAGGCCCTGCACCGCGACGCGATAGCCACCCGACACGGTGACGACGCCCTTGAAGGCATCGCGCGTATCGGTGACCTTGGCGATGAACCACTGGGCCCCGAGCGCCTCGAGGCGCGACTCGGGGGCGCGGTAGACGCCGGCGCTATCGGTCACGTCGAGCGCCATCACGTAGGCGCCGAGCTTGACGTCCGCCGGCGTCGCCGGCCGAGTCCGCCAGGCGTGCCGCAGCCAGCTGCGCTCGCCGGTCTGGGTGATCAGGAACTCGCCCTCGTTTCGCGTCTTCGGAGACGGTGGCTGGATCGCCAGCGCGGACCGCACGTTGATGTAGCCCTGGGTGGGCAGGGCATCGGTTCCGACGAGCCAGTGCTCCGGCTTGAGGAACATCGCGTCCTCGGCGCCGGGCGCCGTCAGGCGCGGGTGGTCATCCCCATCGACGATGCGGAGCGCATCGAGCGCGACGTTGTAGCCTCCGGACACGATCACGTGGCCCTGCGGCGCGGGATCGATGCTGACGATCCGCGCGACGAACCACGGAAGGGTCATCGCCTCCTCGCGGCTCGCGGGGACGCGGTAGATGTTCGCGGAGTCGGTTGCATCGAGCATGACGACCAGCGCGCCGACCATGATCTCGGGCGTCGTCGCGCGATGGGAGCGGTAGGCCACGCGGCTGGTCTTCGTCGAGCCGTCGCCCAGGATCATGTACGTCGCTTCGCCCGCCGAGTTCGGAGGCGCGGTTTGCTTGCCGAGCTGGGCGGCGGCGTGGCCGCTCTTGAATCCCTCCGAGACCAACAGATCGTCCGGCTGCAAACAGTGGTCGGCCGGGGTCTCACAGCTCGACGCACTGGCGCTCGCGCCGGAATCGTGCGTGCCATGGCCACTCGTCTGACCGCTGCGCGGCCCGATCGACGACGACGACGCGCTCGCGCCGACCGCGCACCCGGATCCGGCCGCCAGGGCCACCACCACCCACCAACGGTTCGTGTACAGCTTCTTCACGTACGTAGCTCCATGAGTTGCGGAATCGCGCATCCTCGCGGCACGTGATCGACCTGTCAACGCACGCGGCGCCACGAACCAGGTTCGGAAAGCCTACGGAGTCACGTCGCGAGATCTCCTCTCCTGGGTTTCGCGCGGCGCTGCAGGGTCCGAACGCTGATCCCGAGCCGTCGAGCGGCGCGCGCGAGGCTGCCGTGCTCCGCGCGGATCGCCGCGTCGATCACGAGCTCGATCGTCTCGTCGAGCGGGCGCTGGGTCGACACGACCAGCGCGTCGTCGTCCTCCGGCACCTGCGCCGCACCTCCGCGGATCGAAGGCGGGAGATCCTGGACCCGCACAGACGTACCGGCGCGCAGGATGCACAGCAGCTCGACCACGTTGCGCAGCTCGCGCACGTTGCCCGGCCAGTCGTGGGCGAGCAGCGCCGCGCGCGCCGGTCGCGCGACCACCGGCGGCTCGACCTCGTGGAACGCGGACAGCTGCGCGACGAACGCATCGAGCAGCACCGGAATGTCGCGGCGACGCTCGCGCAGCGGCGGGACCGCCAGCACGATGCCCTGGATCCGGTAGTAGAGGTCCGCGCGAAATCGCCCGGATCGGACCTCCTGCTCGAGCGGACGCAGCGTCGCGAGCACCAGCCGCACGTCCGCCTCGAGCTTCTTGGTGCCACCGACGCGCATGTAGCGCCGGGTCTCGACGAAGCGAAGCATCTTGGCCTGGAGCGCGATCGGCATCTCGGCGATCTCGTCGAGGAACAACGTGCCGCCGTTCGCGCCTTCGATCTTGCCGAGCGCCCGCTCGGTCGCGCCGGTGTACGCGCCGCGCTCGTGGCCGAACAGCTCGCTCTCGAACAGCGCCTCGGGAATCGCGGCGCAATTGATCGGGACGAACGGCCCTCCGCGACGCGGCGACATCTCGTGGAGCCGGCGCGCCATCACCTCCTTGCCGGAGCCGCTCTCGCCCGCGAACGTGACCGTGACCTCCTTCGCCGCGACGGCACGCAGGAACCGCTCGAACGAGCGCATCACCGGCGACGCCATGACAGGCTCGATGACCACCGCGGGACGACGCTGACGTCTCGGCATCGCGCGGCAGTCTACGGCCGCCCGAGCACCCCACACACGACAAGTTGTCGCACTCGGGCGGCGATTCGTCCTCAGGGAAAGGTCTCGTCCCACGCGAAAGACTCGGGATACGGCCATGGATCCAAGCCGGCGCCGACGATTTGTCGTATTCTGTGGCTTCACAGCTGCCAACGCGCGACAACCTGTCGATGTGCCCGGTAACCACCCGGAACACATCGCGGGGCTGAGTGGTCCGCCTCGTGCAGCTGGGCCGACGAAGATGCAGTCCCGAGTTGTACCCAGCCTCGACGAGGACTCCGAGTTCGACGACCAGTTCCCTCGTCAGCTCCAGGTGAAGTCGTCGATGCACTTCACGCCGATCGCGGTCGCGCGCTGCGCGGCTCGCCTGCTCGCGCCGGTTCCCGGCATGCGGATCCTCGACGTCGGCGCCGGGCCCGGCAAGTTCTGCGTCGTCGCCGCGCGCGAGGTCCCCTCGGGAACGTTCGTCGGCATCGAGCTCCGGCCACACCTCGTTCGCATCGCGAAGCGACTCGCGCGGCAACTCTCGATCACGAACGTGCAGTTCCTGGCCGGCGATGCGTTCGACCTCGACTGGTCGCAGTTCGACGCGTTCTACTTCTACAACCCGTTCGCCGAGCAGATGCACGAGACCCCGTTCCTGCTCGATCGAACGCTCGATCTGGATCCATCCAAGTTCCTGCACTACGTCGATGCGGTCTGCGAGCGCCTGCGGACCGCGCGGATCGGGACGCGGATCGTCACGTATCACGGGTTCGGCGGCTCGATGCCGCCCGGCTACGACCTGGTCGAGACCCACAAGGTGGGTTCCGACCACCTGCAGCTGTGGATCAAGACGCGAGCGCTCGAGAACCACGATCGCCGTTCTGCCGGGGATGGTAGCTTCCAGGCGTGAAGCACTTCGCCCCGCACGCGCTGATCCTGCTCGTGTTCGCCGCCTGGGCCGGAGGCGTCCTGCCGGAGAAGCCCTACCTGATCCTCTTCCTGGCCGGCCACCTGAGCGTGCCGATCTGGTCGGCCATCCTCTCTCGTCGCCACGCGCGGAAGCGCGCGCTCTTCCTGGGGCCCGGCAGCGTGATCGCCGCCCACGCGATCCTGATCGTGATCGTGTTCCTGGTCGCGAGCGGCGGCCATCCCGAGGACTCGTGGCTCGCCATGATGGTCCTCGCCGCCTGGTTGCTCGCGCTCGCGGCGTACACCGGCTACTGCCTGGTCACGTTTGCGTTGATCGCACGCTTCAAGCGCTCGTAGCGCGCCGCCGCAGGAGATCACACGTGCTGCCACACTTTCAGGATCTGCTCGTCGCCACCGGACCCGCGCCCGACGCCGCCCCGGAGATCATGCAGTTCGGCCGCTTCGTCGGCAGCTGGGACCTCGACATCGTCTTCTATGAGGAAGATGGCTCGGTCAAGAAGCGCACGCCCGGAGAGTGGCACTTCGGATGGATCCTCGAAGGTCGCGCCGTTGCGGACGTGTGGATCGTGCCGCCGCGTGTGATGCGGACTCCGGGGCTACCTCCGCCGGGCGAATACGGGATGAGCGTGCGCTTCTTCGATCGCGAGATCGGGGCGTGGCGCTCGACCTGGCTCGGGCCGGTGCACCGCGTGGTCCTGCCCTTTGTCGCCCGCGAGCACGGAGACGAGCTGGTGCTGGAGCGGCGCGACGATCGCCACCGCATGGTGCGCTGGATCTTCAGTCAGATCACGCCGACGAGCTTCCACTGGCGCAACATCGTCTCGGCGGACGAAGGCCAGCACTGGCACCTCGAGCAAGAGATGTTCGCGACACGCGCGCACGAGTGAGGAGAGACGGATGGCGAAGACGACGAAGACGACGAAGAAGACGAACCAGAGGAAGGCGGCCACGGCGCTCGACCAGGAGCAGCTCCTCGCGAACCTGCCGAAGCTCGCGCCGCATCTCCGCGCGATGCCGAGAGACGAGCGTCCGACGATCGCCACGCTGAAGAGCCTCGTTCGAGGCCTGCCGCCGACGCTCGAGGCGACCCTCGCGAAGCGCGCGCGGAAGGTCAGCGCACACGACCTCGCCTTGGTGATGCTCGTCGCCGAGACGCTCGGCAAGGGAGCGCCGACCTCGCACGGCAAGAGCGTCTACCTGCGCGATGCGCGCGTGTTCCCCGGCGACCTCCACGTCAAAGGCGACCTCGCGTTTGGCAGCGACATCTACGTGCTCGGGGATGTCATCGTCGACGGCACCATCGAGGAGCGGCCGCACACTGGCAACCTCATCGTCGCGGGGTCGATCCGCGCGCACGGCATCAAGTGTGGTGCGCGCATCTACAGCGGCAAGACCATCCGCACCGAGGTGCTGTTCGTCGAGGTCGCCGGCAGGCCCGGCGCCATCGGCGGGATCAACGCCGACCTCGCGATCATCGAGGACGCCGATGACATCCGCGGCGTCAAGCTCGCGGCCAAGCAGCGCGTCGTGCTCCGCTTCGAGAGCACGGTGCCGCTCGAGAAGCTGAAGTCGATCCTGGCGCCGAACGCCTTCGGCCTCGTCGACGGCGAGGCCGAGATCACCGACGACAGCGTGTTCGACTACACGAACCTGATGGCGACCCTGAGCCGCAAGAAGCCGTGGGACGCGCGCAAGGCACCGAAGTCCGCCGCGAAGCCGAAGCCCGCCGCCGCGGCGAAGAAGCCCGCGAAGCCGAAGCTGGGCATGTTCCAGTTCACGCGGTACTTCGAGCTCCGCAACGGCTCGTCGAGCAAGTTCTGGGAGATCCAGCTCGACGGCGCCGCGTTCACGACGCGCTACGGCCGCATCGGCCACGCCGGCCAGACGTCGAAGAAGAAGTTCCGCGCTCCGGCCGAGGCGTCCTACGCCGCCGACCAGCTCATCAAGGCGAAGAAGCAGACCGGCTACAAGGAAAAGCCGTAGCGGGCGCGCACCTACGCGTACCGCTTCGGCATGTCCTCCGCGCGCTGGCTGGCGCGAAACTCGATCACTCGATAGTCGGCGAGCCCGCGCGCGACGAATGGATCGTCGCGGATGATGCGCTCGATCGCCGCGCGGTCGCTGCCCGCAGCGAGGATGATGCCGCCGTCGCGCGGGACCTTGCGCCCCGAGACCAGGAAGGTGCCCGCGGCGTAGTGCTTGCGCAGAAACGCCACGTGCTCCTTCATGTGCGCGTCGATCTGCGTGAGGTCGACCTTGTACACGAGCTCGATCACGAACATGGCTGCTCGGTCTTACCGCAGCGCTCGGCAGGCAGCTGTGATCGCGCGTCAGCTTTCCTTGCCGGTCCTGGCGAGCAAGATCGGTGGCAGCCACTCGTACTCTCGCCGAATTCATGTAAGGTGCCGTCCAAAACGAGCCGTACGGGATCCCGAGATGTCGAGAGCAGTAATCATCGGTGCAGGAATCGCGGGTCTTTCGGCAGCGAGCGTGCTGTCCCGGCACTTCGAGCGCGTCCTGCTGGTGGATCGCGATGGCCAGGACGTGGAGCATCCCCGCCGCGGCGTCCCGCAGGTGGACCACCTCCACGTGCTGTTGCGGCGAGGCTGGCTGGCGCTGCAGGAGCTCTTCCCCGGCATCGACGACGATCTGACGCAGGCGGGCGCCGCGACGCTCGATTGGGGCGCCGGCTGCTACTGGGTCGGTCGCTTCGGAGCCTTCCCACGTCCCGCGTCGGACATCACCTCGCGCTCGTGTAGCCGCGGGCTGCTCGAGAAGACGGTCCGCGCGCGCGTCGCGAGCAACCCGAGGGTGGAGCTCGTGGAGCGCTTCGACGCCCGCGCGTTCCGGTGGGATGCCGCCCAGCGGCGCATCCAGGCGGTGCAGGCCGCCGATGGACGCGAGCTCGAGGCATCGCTGTTCGTGGACACCTCGGGGCGCGCGGGCCCGTTTCGCGGCCAGGCCGTGCTCGAGAAGGTGGATGCGCGGGCGAGCTACGCGACGTGCTTGGTGCGGCTTCCGCACGCGGCGCAGCTGCCCTTCCGCCAGGTCTACGTCCAGGTCTGTCCGCCTCAGTTCCTGCGCGGCGGCGGCATCGTCCCGATCGAGAACGGACTGCACGTGGCGCTGCTGGTCGGCGCCGGCAGCGAGCTGCCGCCGGGAGACCGGGATGGCTTCCTGGCGTACGCCCGGTCTCTGCGCGACCCCTGCATGGCGCAGGTGTTGGCCGAGGCCGAATTCGTCGGGCCCATCCGCTGCTTCCGGAAGATGGCCGGCACGCGCGTGCTGCGGCCGGCGTTCCAGGCCGAGAACTTCCTGACGATGGGTGATGCGCTGTGCTCCTTCAACCCCGTCTACGGACAGGGCATGACGGTGGGCATGTTGTCGGGGCGGGGGCGCGGGCGCCCCCGGGGGCGCGGCGGGGGGAGTTGCCAGAAGCGGGT
>JBQCJR010000962.1:0-11655 GCA_051952595.1 Kofleriaceae bacterium | reverse complement strand
GACGCGCGGCTGGTGTTCGTGCACGTGTTGCGGGTCGACGAGGCCGGCCACCACCACGGCGTCACCGACGCGTACCGCCGCGCGGCCGCCGAGGCCGACGCGCTGACCGGCCGGCTGATCGCGGCGGATCCGGACGCGCGGTGGTTCCTGCTGTCCGACCACGGCCACCTGCCCCGTGGCGGCCACGGCGGCGAGGAGCGCGCGGTGCGCCAGATCCAGTCGTGCATCGCGGGGCCAGGCGTGGTGGTTGGCCACGGCGCGCTGGTCCACGCGGTCGACGTGGCGCGCGCGATCGCCGACTCGACCGGTGCCAAGCTCGATCGCGAGTCGCGCGGCCGCCCGCTCGCCGCCGCGCTCGCGATGCCGCTCACCGAGGACCAGGCCGTGCCGGCGATGGCGCTCGGCCCGGGCGCCGGGGCGATCTTCCTGATCGTCGCCGGCCTCGCGCTGACCACCTGGGGCGTGCGGCGGTGGTGGCTCGCGCCGTGGTGGTTCCTCGCGGCGTGTGGCGCGCTGGTGGCGCTGCGCGGCGAGCCGTCGCTGTCGCTCGGCATGATCTACAAATCGGACGCCCGCGACATGTACCTGGTGTGGCTGCCCACCCTGGCGCTCGCGGTCGCGGCCACCTGGGCCGGGCTCGGCCGGACCACGCTGCTCCGGGTCGTGCTCGCCCAGCTCGCGCTGCCGTTCGCCGCGGCCGCCGCTGCTATCACCGCTTGTGGCGGCTGGCCCTCGGTGTTCGGCGAGCCGATCGCCCCGGTGGTGCCGCGCTACACCGCGTGGATGTCGCCGCTGCTGCTCATGGCTTCGCACGGGGCTGCGGCGGTCGCGCTCGCCGTTCTCGCGCGGCTCGCCCGTCCACCGTCCGGTCGATCCGCAGATCCGGAACCTCCGCGTAGCGAGCCCGCAGCCGCCGCGTGAGCTCCGGCTCGCGGGCCGCCAGATCCTGCGTGGCGCCCGGATCGACCGACAGATCGTACAGCTCGGTCAGATCGTCGGCCGGCCGCACCACCACCTGGTAGGGCCACTCGACGACGCTCCACTGGTGCTCCTCGTGGACGATCAGCGCGCGATCCGGCGCGGGGCGCAGCGCCGCGGGGCCGTCGAGCAGCGATGGGGCGAGATCGATGCCGTCGAGGCTCGGGATCGCGTCGGGCAGCCCGACGAGCCCGAGCAAGGTCGGCGCGAGATCGACCAGCGAGACCGGATCGGTGCGCACGCCGCCCGCAACGCCGGGCACGTGGATCGCGAACGGGATGTGGATCAGCGGGCCGTACGCGACCTGGCCGTGGGTCGCCGGCATCCGCGGATCGCCGTGCAGCGACTCGCCGTGATCGCTCACGAACGCGATGATCGTGCGATCGGCGAGCTGGCGCTTCGCGAGCTCCTCGCGCAGCCGGCCGATCGACCGATCGATGCCGCGCAGCAGCGCGCGGTAGCGGTGGACCTTGTCCGAGCCGCCGTCGTGGACCTCGCGCCGCAGCTCGGATGGCACCGCGATCTGGTGGTGCTCGTGCACGTCGAAGTAGTGGAGCCAGGTGAACCACGGCTGCGCGCCGGCCTTGTCGATCTGCCGCAGGCCCTCGGACGTGGTGGTGCCGGCGCTCACGTGATCGCCGACGTCCTGCTGGTCCCAGTCGGTGAAGATCCGCTTGGGGGTGTCGTAGCCGCGCTCGAGCAGCACCTCGCCGACGTGGCGCGTGACCTCGCGCGGCACCACGCTCGTGGTGCGCCGTCCGCCGGCGCGCATCGCCTCGGCGAGCGTGACCTCGAGCTCCTGGAACGGATCGAACCGGCCGCTGAACAGCGTCGACAGCGAGATATCGGTGCCCGCCCCCGGCGAGAACGCGCGCGCGAAGTACACCGACTCGTCGAGCAGCTGGGTGAGGTTCGGGAAGTCCTCGCGGCGCGGCGCCCCCGGCGCGAGCAGATCGGCGCGCAGCGCGTCGATCGAGATCAGCAGCACGTTCATCGACCGGGTGCGCTCGAACACCGCCGCGACCTCCGGGCCCGCGCGCCAGGTCTGCCAGTCGCGGCTATCGATGTCGGGCGCTGGCGTGGGCGGCTCGGCGTCCACGCCGTCGCAGTCCTGATCGATCCCGTCGCCCGGGACATCGCGCGCGCCGGGATGGCGCGTCGGATCGCGGTCGTCGCAGTCGCCGCCGCCGAGCAGCGCCGAGCTGCCGTCGCGGTCGAAGTCGAGCAGGCTGCGCCACAGGCGCACCAGGTCGCGGCCGTGCTCGCCGCGGTCGGCGAGCAGCCGGCGCTCCTCGGGGCGCGCCAGGCCCACGGGCGCCGCGGCGACCGCGCTGCCGATCGTGATCGCGGCGACCACCGCGGCGGCGTACGGCGACAGGTCGCGCCGGCGCACGCCGCGCACCGCGATCCCCGCGAGCGTCAGCACCGCGAGCGCCGCGCCGATCTGCGCGTCGGCGTAGCCGGTGCCGAGGATGTTGCGATCGACCCACATCACCGCACCGATGCCGCCAGCCATCGCGAGCACCAGGATCCCGCGGGTGGTCAGATCGCCGCCCGAGAACCGGCGACCGAGCCGCACGGCCACGGCGATCGCGCCCCACGCCACCGCGGGCGCGGCGATCGGGAGCAGCGACGCGCCCGGCAGGGTCTGGGCGTACGAGCCGCGGAACGTGGTCGCGGCGATCGGGACCGTGACGATCAGGCTGGGCAGCGCGACCACCGCCGCGGCGAGCCACGGCCCGCGGCGGCGCACCGTGGCCTCCGCGCCGGCGATCGCCGCGCCGAGCACCAGCCCGGTCGCCGCGTACACCGGGATCAAGGCGAGCGCGAGCCGCGCATTGCCGAGCCGCGCCGCCTCGAGCGCGCCGAGCAGCGCGGCTGCCACGACGTGTGCGGTCACGACCCACGCGGAGGTCGGGCGCGTGGACGACGTCGACATCGCGGGCGATCACACCACGCTCCGCCCGTCGAGGGAAGCCGCGCGCGCCGCCGATCGACGACGCGGCGCAGCTCGCTATGACCTCACTTGCTCGGCGGATACTTCTGCAGCTTGCGCTGCAGGCTGCGCCGATGGATGCCGAGCCGGCGCGCGGCCTCGGAGATGTTGCCGCCGGCGTCGGAGAGCACGCGGTTGATGTGCTCCCACTCGGCGCGCGCGAGCGAAGGCGCTTTGTAGTCGCCCGAGTCGGGCGGACGCGGATCGAGCGGCGGCGATTCGCCGCGCGCGAACGCGCTGATGATGTCGTCGGCGTCCGCCGGCTTCGACAGGTAGTAGGTCGCGCCGAGCCGCACCGCATCGATCGCCGTCGCGATGCTGCCGTAGCCAGTGAGCACGACCGTCTTGGTGGACGGATCGATCTCGGCCAGCGCCTTGACCAGCTCGAGCCCGCTCTTGCCGGGCATCTTGAGATCGACCACCGCGAGCTCGGGCGAGTCGTCGGTCGCCGAGCCGACCGCGGTGTCGTAGTCCGAGGCGGTCCGCACGTCGTAGCCGCGATCGACGAACGCGCGGGCGAGCCGGTTCCGGTACACCTCGTCGTCGTCCACGATCAGGATCGACGTCTTCTCTCCCACCTGGCCCGACGGGGGCGCCGGGGACACGGTCTCGCGCTCGGAACTGCTCATGGGGCTTTGGATACTACGACGGGGTTGAAAGATTCAGCGGATCGGAGCGCCGGGGCGGGCTCCCGGGGGGATACGTCGGTCGGCAGTATGACCCGGACTTCCGTTCCGTCACCTGCGTGCGAGTCGATCTCGAGGCTGCCGCCCACCCCTTCGATCACCGCGCGCGCCAGAAACAACCCGAGGCCCATGCCGCGCCCGGGCGGCTTGGTGGTGAAGAACGGCTCGCCGATCCGGTCCAGGATGTCGCTTGGCATGCCCACGCCGCGGTCCCGGATCGCGAGCGCCAGAGAACCTGGCAGCTCGCTGCGCCGGACCGCCACGACCACCGAGCTGCTCGGCGGCGAGGCGTCCTGGGCGTTGGTGACCAGCGAGCGGAGCGCCTGGCTGACCGCGCGCGGCGGCAGGCGCAGCCGGGCGCGCGCCAGCTCGTCGGGCACGTCGCGATGCACGCTCGGCGCCTCGCGGATCCCGACCATCGTCTCGTCGAGCAGCTCGGCCAGGGTGCACGCCGCGACGCTCTCGCCGACCGTGCCCGCGCCCTGCGCCATCTGCTCGAGGATCGAGCGGCAGCGGCCGACCTGCTCGCGGATCAGCCGGGCATCGGCGACCAGCCCCGGATCCGCGGCGTTGACCAGCGCGCGCTCGAGCTCCTTGGCGGCCAGCGCCACCGTGCCGAGCGGCGTCGACAGCTCGTGCGCCGCGCCGGCGGCCATCGTCGCGAGCGAGGCCAGCCGCTCCTGGCGCGCCGCGAGCCCGCGGGCCTGGGTGAGCTCGCGCTCGCGCTCGGCCAGCGCGCCGGTGATCCGGAGCAGGAAGTGGACGACGAACGCCGAGGCCACGCCGAGCGCGACCCACGCCCCGACCGCGCGGTTATCCGGCGGGATCTCCATCGGCTGGTGCGCGATCAAGAGGATCCCGAACCCGACGAACGACAGCCCGCTCAGGATCCACGCCCAGCGCGCGCGCAGCAGCACCGTGGCGAGCGCGATCTGGACCACGTAGAGCAGCCCGAACGGGTTGTGTGGCCCGCCGGTCAGATACAGGAGGCCGGTCAGCACCGCGACGTCGAGCATCATGACGAGGGCGATCTGCCACTCGTGCACGGTGCGCGACGGGACCGCGCGCTTGCGATCTCCGAAGTAGTACAGCTCGATGATCAGGTTCGAGACCAGGCCGACGCCGATCACCAGCAACAGCGAGGTGATCGGCAGCGCCCCATCGAGCAGGAACTGCGCGAGCAGGACCGTGGTCGCCTGCCCGGCGATCTCGGTCCAGCGCAACCGAGCGAGCCACTGGATGTTGACCCAGTTGCGCTCGGGGATCGCGGCCTTCTCCAACACGCCGACACGGTAGCGCCAAATCGGCGCGTGCGCGACGCGCGGCTACTTCTGCTCGAGCGACTTGAGGCCCTTCTCGACCACCCACTGCTGGTAGTACTGAGCCCGCGGCGTACCCTGCTGGATCCGCTCGTTCGCCTTCTTCAGCTCCTCGTCGATCACCGCGCTGAACTGCTCGATCCCCACCGCGCCGGCGATGAACCGGCCGTTGATGAAGAACGACGGGGTGGCGCTCACGCCGAACTGCTGCAGCTCGCGCATGTCCTTCTGGACCAGCGCCATGCAGTCGCCCTTCATGTCGGCCTTGAACTTGTTGACGTCGAGCTGGAGCTCGTTGGCGTACGAGACGACGTTCTTGCAGCCCTCCTCGGTCTCCCAGCACTTCGACGGCTTCGGATCCGTGGAGCCCTCGGCGGCCGGGACGTCCGACATGTCCATCTGGCGGACGTTGAAGCCCTTGTCCCAGATCAGGCGATCCATCTCCTTGTGCTTGCCCTGCTTGCTCGCGGCGCAGAACGCGAGCGCGCCGGCCATCGCGTTGCGCGGGTGCACGACGAGCTGCTTGGACACCACGCGGACGTTGCCCTCGTACTTCTTGATCAGGTCGTCCATCGTGGTGCGCACGCGCTCGCAGTACGGGCAGGCGTAGTCGTACGCCTTGACGACGGTCACCGCGGCATCGGCCGGACCGGAGAACGCGTCGCCGTCGATGGGCACGCCGTAGGTCTTGGCGCGATCCGGCTCGGGGCGCTGCGGGCGCTGCTGCGCGACGCCGGCACCGGCGCCGCCGCGGGCGACGAGCGCATCGATCTTCTTGTTGAGGTCGTCGATCTTGCGCTCGATGTTCTTGGTGTCTGGCTGACAGGCCGCGGCGAGCAGGGCGGCGCACAGGACAAGCTTGGTCTTCATCGATCCACTCCTTCGGATGCTTGGCACGTCGATGCCGAGGCCGCGGGGCCCTCGGCGGGGTCACATTTGCAACACAGCGGCTCGGCGAGCAGCTCGCTGCTGGTCGTGTCGAGCGTCGAGAGCAGCTCGCCCTCGGACGCCATTCGTTTACGCAGCTCGGCCTGGAAGTCGCAAGCCTCTTCGCGGGAGATCACGCCGTCGCCATCCCTGTCGGCGGCGGGGTGAGCCGCGAGCAGCGCCTCGGCGAGCTCGGAGGTGTACACGCAGACGTTCTTGCGGTCGCCGCGGGCCTCGGCGCTGCGAGCTCCTCCGAGGGCGAGCGCGATCCAGCCGAGCAGCGCGAGCCGGTGCAGCCAGCCGAGCCGCGCCCGGGCGGGCGGGCCGAGCACCGCGGCGACCCGTGCGTCGAGCGCGTGCGGCGCGGCGAGCCCCGGCGCGGCGGCGGCGCGCAGCTGGGACATCGCGACCAGCAGCCGGGCGTACGCCGGGCGCGACAGATCACCTGCCTCGAGGGCGTACGCATCACACGCCGCCTCGCGCGCCAGCTCGAGCCGCCGGCTGGCGAACCGGACCACCGGGCACCACCAGAACGCCGCGCGGGCGATCAGCTGGATCGCGCGGCCGAGCGCGTCGCGGCGGCGGACGTGGGCGAGCTCGTGCAGCAGCGCCGCGCGGAGCAGCGCGGGATCCTCGAGCAGCGCCGGTGGGACGACGATCACCGGGCGCACCGCGCCGACCACGTGGGGACCGGTCGCGGCGTCGCCGACGACCAGCCGCGGGGCGCGCACGCCGATCCGCGCCGCGAGCGAGGCCAGGAGCGCCGTCGCCTCGGCCGGCGCCGGAGCGGCCGCGCGAGCCCGCGCCGCGGTCTGCCGACCCGCGCGGAGCGCCCGCACCAGCACCACCGCGCCGCCGGCGAGCCACGCTGCGAACAGCGCCAGCCAGCCGAGCGCCGGGCCGAGCGAGCCAGCCGGCGCCACTGAGGCGGCCATTGGCCGCGCACCCACGACGACCACCGCCCCGCCCGACTCGTGGCCGGTCAGGCCGGCGAGCACGTCGGCGAGCGACCACGGCATCGCCGGGCCCCACGGCAGCGCGAACTTCGCGAGCACGACCAGCCACACCGCCGCCTGCCAGGCGGGGCGCAGCCGACCGCGACGGACCAGCACCAGCGCGATCGCGGCGAGCACCGCGCCGTGGAGCGCCATCACGCCGAGCATGGCGAGCGCCGTCCGGGCCGCCGCACCCGCTTCGATCACCGCGCTCACGAGTCGTCTCCCTCGTCGCGATCGCGCGCCCGCTCGGCCGCGGCGATCCGGCGCTCGATCGCGCGCAGCTCGTCGCGCGACAGCGTCGCGTCCTCGACCAGGTTGAGCACCAGCGAGTCCGCCTCGCCGTCGAACACCTCGCGCACGAACTCGCGCAGCCGGTCGCGCAGCACCGACTCCCGGCGGTGCGCGGCGCGGTACACGAACGGCTCCCGCGTCTTGTCGACCACCACCGCGCCCTTGCCGGCCAGCCGGCCGAGCAGCGTCATCACGGTGGTGTAGGCCAGCTCCTGGCCGCGGCGCGCCAGCGCGGTGCGCACGTCGGCCACGGTGGCGTCGCCGACCTCCCACAGCGCCTTCATGACGCGGAGCTCGGCAGCCGTGAGGTCGGGAGATCGCGCCATGACTACGACGCTCGTAGCATTACTACAGGCGTAGTTTTGAGCGCAAGCCAGATCGTCAGGCCGCGAGGGGGCGCCTCCGAGATGAGCCGACCCGAGGTGGCCGCGCGCGACGGGCGCGACCGTTCACGTCGCTGGTATCGTCCGCCCATGGTGCCGAGGAGCCGTGGTCGTCGCCTGGCGGCGATCTCGTTCGTGACGTGTGTGCTCGCGGCGCCCGGCTGCCGGCGGAACGGCCCGGTCGAGCCCGCCCCCGCATCGGCCAGCGCATCGACCAGCGCATCGACCGTCGCATCGGCCGGCGCAAGGAGCCCCATGGACGCGCACTTCATCTTCCACGGCGAGCCAGCCCAGCGCGACGCCGCCCGCGCGCGCGTTGGGCGCGCGCTCGAGCACCTCGCCGCGACGAACCGCGATCCACGAGTGCCGCGCATCACCAGCCTCGACGATCACCTGAAGGATCACTACGTCGAGGTCACGCCCGACGGCGCCACGCTGCGCGTCGTCACCAATCCGGCGCAGCGCCCCACGTGGGACATGACGTTCGAGGTCTCCCCCGACGACACGGCGACCGACATCGTCATCGGCGAGGACGCGGAGCCGCCGCCCTGATCGTCGGCTACCCGCGGCGGCGGGCCCGCCATCTTCGGAGCGCCCACTCGAACGGACGCTCGACCGCGACGATCGGCAGCATCGCGATCCCGAACAGCGGGTACGGGAACCAGATGTTCATCAGCAGCACCACCCCGAGGTGGAAGCCCATCGCGCCGAGCGCCCACAGCCGCGCGATCCGGCCGCCGAGCAGCGCGACCGGCGCGCCCAGCTCGATCGCGAGCGTCATCACGCAGAACACCGTGAACCCCGACGGGTGATCGAGGAACGGGATCGCGAGCGGCGCGATGCCATCGCCGAGCAGCGCCTTGCGCAGGTTATCGATCGCGATCTGGTTGCGCAGCAGCTCGCCGTCGATCCAGCCGAACCCGGCGATCCGCAGCTTGGCCACGCCGGCGAGCACGTAGGTCGCGGCGGTCAGCGCGACCAGCAGCTTGATCGCCCAGCCGTAGCCCGCCGCCGGCGGATCGATCACCGGGCGGCGGCGCGCATCGAGCGACCAGGCGTCCGCCGCGGGCGCACACGCCAGCGCGATCACGTGCAGCACCATCAGGTTCTCGGTGTGGAACACCATGCCCCACGAGTTGCGGTAGCTGGTCGTCCACAACAGCGCCGCGGCGGCGAGCGGCGCGACGATCCGGAACCGGATCCCGAGCACGAACGCCGCGAGCAGCGCTGCGGTCGCCGCGGCGATCGCGATCGCGACCCCGGGCGGCAGCGGCGCATCGAGCACGCGGGCCACGCCGATCGGCCGGAAGTGCGCAGGCGCGAGCCGGGCGATCGAGACCAGCTCGCCGAACCGCGACACCACGTAGCCGAACGCGTACAGCCCGAGGCAGATCCGCAGCGCGGCGAGCCGCTCGGCCGGCGCCGGAGCGAACCACCACCGCGCGATCGCCCCCGAGGGCCGCGCCGTCATGGCGCCCCCCGCGGCACCGGGCACTCGCCGCGGCGGGTCTCCTTGCCGAGCTGCCCGCGGACCAGCAGCTCGACCGCGTCGTGGGTTCCGGTGACGAAGCGGATCGTCACCACGTCGGCATAGCGCGGGTGCGCGGCGACGCGCGCCGCGACCTGGGCGCACAGCGCCTGGAGCTCGCTGCGGCGGCCGATCGCCCGCTCGATGATCGCACGCGCCTGGAGCACCTCGCCGCTGCCGATTAGCTCCGGCGTCAGGTAGCGCGTCGTGCCCGAGGCCGTCACGCCCAGGCCGTAGCTCATCGTCAGGGTGGTCGGGCGCTCCCACGCGAACATCGGGTAGGTCGAGAGCGGGAAGCCATCGTTGGCCGGATCGCGGATCAGCGGCTCGAGGGTCGCCCCGAGCAGCACCAGCGTCACCGCGACGGCGATGCCACGCGATCTCATCGAGCCCCCCGTCACCGCTTGAAGCGCCACGACGTGCTTGGCCCCTCGAACCCGTAGTGGAACCCGAACGCGAACGTGATCGCGCCATCCTTCTGGACCAGCCCCGCGGGCGGGTTGGGGAACGGCGCCGTCGCCCGGAACGCGCGCACCGCCTCCTCGTCGAGCTCGCTCACCCCCGATGGATGCGTGACGACGATCTTCAGCAGCTCGCCGGTCGGCGACAGGCTCACCCGCACCTCGGTGATCCGCGTCTTGAAGCCGTAGGTCTGGCCGGTCGGATCGGCGCGCCGCCACACCGAGCCCGGATCCCAGTTCTGCGCCACCTGCCGCTTCATCCGGTTGAAGAAGCTCGCGTAGACGAACCGCTTCGACGACAGCGCCGTCTCCTCGCCGCTCTCGACGTCGTCGAGGTGGTCCACCGAGCCACCGCCGACCGCGCGCTCGAGCATCTCCTGCGAGGGCTTGAGATCCGGCACCGGTGGCGCGCCGCCCCCCGCCCCGCCCTGCCCGCGGGTCTGCTCGCCCGGATCGCGCCGCAGCTGCTCGATCGCGCCGTCGCCGCGCCGCGGGATGAACCCATCGGACACCAGCGGCCCACGCGTGCCGCTCGTCGCGCCGCGCGTCTTGGCGTCCTGCGGCGTCTCGTGGTTCATCGAGGGCGCGCCCGGCGCGCGCATCGAGAGCTTGCCCGGCAGCTCCGGCGCTCGCTCGTTCTGGCCCGGCGGCTTGTCCGGCGGTGGCTTGTCGATGCCCGGGTCGTCCTTCGGCTTGTCCTTCGGCTTGAGCTCCTCCGGCTGGCTCTTGGCCACCATCGGCTCGTTGCGCGCGCCGCGGGCGACCGTCTGCTTCTCGGCCCGCGTGTTGAACTCGGACAGCAGCCGCGCGTTCTCCGGCTCCTTCTCCTGGCTCGGCTTCGCCGTCTCGACGACCTGCGTGCGCTGGGCCGGCTGCTGCTGCGGTGGGGGTGGCGGTGGCGGCGGAACGTTCTGCGGCGTCGGTGGCGGTGGCTCTGGTGGCACAGGCGCCGGCGTTGGCTTGGGCTGCAGCTCCTCGACCAGCTCCTCGGGATCGATCTGCTTCAGCTTGGCGACCGTCTTCGGCGAGACCATCGCGACCTCCGCGACCGCGGAGTTGCGCATCCGGCAGCCGGACAGGTCGATCCACATCTGGAGCTCGAGATCATCTGCGCAGCGATCGACGTCCTGCTGCCACGGCGCGAGGCAGAACGCGGCGCGCGCCGAGGTCGCGAGCAGCACGTCGCCCGAGCACGAGGTCTGGAGATCGATGTCTTCGTGCGCCTGCGCCGCGAGGTCCGCACGCCCCGCGCCCGTGAGCCGCGGCCCGACCAGTCCGGTGCTGAACGTGCCGACCGAAACGAGGATCGCGCCGTGCGCGGCCACCGCGACCGCAACCGTGCCCCAGATCGCCGACCGGCGGTCCCGTCTCACTCTGCGCGAAGCGGTCGGCATCATCGCGGGGCTCGAACGAGTATAGAGACGCGCGAGCCGGCCGTCAGGTCCAAAGGCGCGTGCGCTGCGTCGCGCGCGCGTCTCGGGCTCTCGCTGCTGCGCTCGCACGCTCGGCCTCGCGCGGGTCACGACGTGACTTCGCGCGGTTGCTCGCGCACGTTCGACAAGTTCTGTCCGGGAGCGATCGCAGTGCGCGGCGCGCGTCGCACCCATATGCGCTGGCGCCGCGGCGGGCGCGCCCGCTGCGCGATGTGGCGGGCGCGGTCGTGGCGGTGCGCTGCGCGTGCACGCAAGGTGTGGTCGCAGTGCTCGAGCCGCCGGCTTGCGGTTCCGCGGCGCGCTCGCTCGGCGCGCACCCCACCGTGGCGGTGTACGGCGGCACCGCGCCGTCGAGTGGTGCCGCTCCAAGGCGCCCGTGCGGCATGCGCGGTAAGTGGTCGCCCCAGGCGGCTGTTCGCGGCGCGGTATCGGCGCGTGCTTCGTGCATGCACGAATGTCGCCGCGACCGCACGCGTCGATCGCTCGTCGCGCGCCGCCTCGGCTGCCGCCGTCGCTCGATCGTCACGCCGCCTCGGCCGCCGCCGCTGGTCAGCCCGTCGACCGCTCGTCACGCGCCGCCTCGGTCGCCGCCGCTGGTCAGCCCTTCGACCGCTCGTCACGCGCCGCCCCGGCGTCGGCCGTTGGTCAGCGCGGG
>JBQCJR010000961.1:0-3432 GCA_051952595.1 Kofleriaceae bacterium | reverse complement strand
AGTGCGTGGCGATCGGCGACGACCCGCGCGACGGCGGGCTCGTCCACCGGCTCGACATCGGCACCTCCGGCGTGCTGGTCGCCGCGCGCACGCAGGACACCTATCACGCGCTGCGCGCCGCGTTCGGCGCCGGCCAGATCGACAAGCAGTACCTCGCGATCATCGACGGCCGGCCGGTGTCGCGCGAGTCCGATGCGCCGCTCGCCCAGCGCGGCAGGCGCGTCATCGTCGACTACACCGACGGGCTCGCCGCGTACACCGCGTTCTCGGTCGAGCGCACCTCGGGGACCCACGCGCTGGTCCGCTGCGCCGCGCGCACCGGGCGGATGCACCAGGTCCGCGCGCACCTCGCCCACGTCGGCTCGCCGATCGCCGGCGACGAGCTGTACGGCGGCGCGCCGCTGCCCGGGATCGATGGCTTCTTCCTGCACGCCGCGCGGATCGAGCTGCCGCTCGGCGTCGAGCGGCTCGCGATCGAGGCGCCGCTGCCGGCGCGGTTTCTCCGCGCGCTCGAGATCGCCGGCCTCGCGTGATCAGATCGCGCGAGGTGCGACGTGCTCGCACCTCGCCGAGCGACCTTGCTCACACCTTGCGAGCACGCGCGTCATCGGCTCCCGCACACGCGCGAGCGCGAACGTGCATCCCTCGGTGATACTCTGGCGCGGATGAGGGCATCGGCACTGCTCGTGTGTGTGATCACGATGGCTGGCTGTGCGTCGACGCGACGCGATCCGGCGTGCGATCCGGAGACGACCAACTGCGGGGGCACCGACGCGCCGATGGCCGACGCGCCACCCGACGGGCCGCCGAAGAAAGGGTTCTCCGAGCCCTGCATCGACAACGGCCAGTGCGAGAGCAACCTGTGCATCCTCGTCGGCACCTCGGGCCAGTGCACGATGACGTGCGGGACCTGCCCCGATGGCTACGGCTGCGTCGGCGTCGAAGGCATCGAGATCGAAGGCCAGATCACCTTCGTGTGCGTGCCGACGTCGAACCAGCTGTGCACGACGTGCACCCAGGACAGCGAGTGCACGCTGATCGGCATGGACAAGTGCGTGACCTACGCGGACGGCGATCGGGCGTGCGCGCGCGATTGCTCGAGCGTCGGCTGCCCGGTCGGCTACTCGTGCGAGGACGTGAACATCGGCGGCGCGAACTACCGCCAGTGCATGGCCTCGAGCGGCGCGTGCGACTGCACCGAGGCCAACCCCGGCGCGATGCAGCCGTGCAACATCATGACGCCGTGGAACGTGTGCGCCGGCGCGCAGACCTGCAACGGCGGCGCCGGCTGGGGCACCTGCCAGCCACCTTCGCCCGACGACGATCCGGATCCCGGGTTCGTCGATAGCAACTGCGACGGCATCGATGGCGACCTCGCGCGGGCGATCTTCGTCTCGCCCGCGGGCAACAACTCGGCGACCTGCGGCCTCGTGCACACCGATCCGTGCCAGACGATCTCGTTCGGGATCACCCGCGCCGTCGAGGCCGGCCGGCCCCACGTCTACGTGCAGGCCGGCACGTACACCGGCAGCATCACGATGGCGAACGGCGTGTCGGTGTTCGGCGGCTACAACTTCAACTGGCGCCGCCAGGCGTACTCGGCCGCGGGTCACACCGTGACGATCTCCGGCGGCATCCCCGCGGTGCGGTTCAACGGGATCACGGCGCCGACCTGGCTCGACAACGTGGTGGTGCGGAGCTCCAACGCGACCGGCGCGAGCGGCAGCTCGGTCGCCGTGGTGATCACCAGCTCGCAGGCGGTCGAGCTGCGCGGCGTGCTGGTCGAGCCGGGCGCCGGCACCGCCGGCCTCGACGGCGGCAACGGCAACATCGGTGCCGGCGGCGGCACCGGTGGCACCGACATCCCCGGCTGCGAAAACTCCAGCGGCTTCTGCTCGAGCTGCAGCCGCCCGGCCGGCGGCCTGGCCGGCGCGTCGTCGTGCGGCCGCCCCGGCGGCGTCGGTGGCCAGCCCGGCCACGGCACCGGCGGCGGATCGCCCGGCGGCACCGGCACGATCGGCACGCCCGGCGGTGCGGGCGCCAGCTGCGGCGGGTCGCGGAGCTGCGGCGGGCAGGTCGGCTTCGACGGCGCCATCGGGCAGAACGGCCCGAACGGCAGCGGCGGCACGAACATCGGCACGTTCTCCGGGTTCACCTACGTCGCGGCCAACGGCACCAGCGGCGTCGACGGCGGCCATGGCAACGGCGGCGGCGGCGGTGGCGGCGGCGGCGGCGGCGACGACGACTGCGACTCGTACGGCTCGTCGGGCGGCGGCGGCGGCGGCGGTGGCTGCGGCGGCACGCGTGGCACCAGCGGCAGCGGCGGCGGCGGCTCGTTCGGCGTGATCGCGCTCGACTCGCAGCTGACGATCAGCAGCTCGCTGATCGCGGGCGGCACCGGCGGCGGCGGCGGGCGCGGTGGCAACGGTGGCACCGGCGGCGCGGGTGGCACCGGCGGCAATGGCGGACCGTACGGCGGCGGCGGCGAGCAGGACGACGGCGGCGACGGCGCGCGCGGCGGGCGCGGCGGCAACGGCGGGCGCGGCGGCGATGGTGGCGGCGGTGGTGGTGGCCCTTCGGTCGCGGTGGTCTGCCTCGGCGCGAGCGCCAACACCGTCACCGTGCTCGGCTCGACGCTGTCGCCCGGCACCGGCGGCAGCGGCGGCACCTCGGGCGCGGCCGGCGCGCCCGGCCTCAGCGCGATGAGCTACGGCTGCTCGTTCTAGCGAGGCGGCCAGCGGGAGGTCGCGGCGCTCAGGCGCGCGCGACCGCGGCGAGCTTCTCCTCGACGAGGATGTCGGCGACCTTGTAGGTCGGCGCCGCCAGCTTCTCGCTGCGCTCGCAGATGTCGAGGATCGTGTCGTAGATCTTGAGCGTCTTCTCGCGCGAGGCCTTGGGATCGTAGCCCTTCACCTCCTGCGCGACGTTGACCAGCCCGCCCGCGTTGATCGCGTAGTCGGGCGCGTACAGGATCCCGCGAGCGTGCAGGTCGTCGCCGTGGCGCGGCTCGGCGAGCTGGTTGTTCGCGGCGCCCGCGACGATCCGCGCCTGGAGGTGCGGGATCGTGTCGTCGTTGAGCCCCGCGCCGAGCGCGCACGGCGCGAACACGTCGCAGTCGACCTTCGGGATGTCGGTGATCGCGACGGTGGCGGCGCCGAACTCGCGCGCGGCGCGCTCGCTCTTGAGCGGATCGATGTCGGCGACGGTGAGCCGGGCGCCGGCCGCGTGCAGCTCCTTGCACAGGTAGTAGCCGACGTGCCCGACGCCCTGCACCGCGACGTGGACGCCCTGGAGGTCGCTCTTGCCGAGCTTGAACTTCACGCACGCCTCGATCCCGCGGCGCACGCCGAGCGCGGTGAACGGCGACGGATCGCCCGAGCCGCCGTGCGACGGATCGACGCCCGTGACGTGCTTGGTCATCGTGCGGATGAT
>JBQCJR010000960.1:0-3398 GCA_051952595.1 Kofleriaceae bacterium | reverse complement strand
TGGCAACCTCGCGACCGACGCGCGCGGCGCGACCAGCGTGCCGGGCGTGTACTGCGCGGGAGACGCGCACCGCGGCGCTTCGCTGATCGTGTGGGCGATCGCCGAGGGCCGCGAGATCGCGCGCGCGATCGACGCCGAGCTGCGTGGTGGCGCGTCGGTGGTGCCGGCGCGTGGCCAGGACCGGCCGTTCGGCTGAGCACCGGGTCACGCGGCGTCGCGCCGCGTCGCGCCGCGATGCTCGCGCCGTCACGCGCGGCGGTGGATCGCGATCTGGAGCCCGCCGCGCGGCAGCGGGCCGAGCCCTCCCCCGCCCGGCGAGCTGTCCTGCACCGGATAGGAGAGATCGAACCGCCGGGTGAACCAGCCGAGGAACGCCGGCATGATCAGCTGGATCAACGCCTCGCCGGGGCAGCGATGGCCGCTCGGTGGGCCGCCGCCCTGCGGCACGAACGCGTTGGCCGGCAGCGCCCCCACCGAGGCATCGCCCAGCCGATCGTCGCGGAACGCGGTCGGATCGCGGAACGTCGCGCCATCCTGCAGCGTCGCCCAGATCGCGCCGGCGCCCTTCCAGCCGGCGCGGATGTGGAAGCCGTCGTGCTCGAGATCCTTGCGCGCGACGCCGAGGAAGGTGACCGGCGCGATCGGATAGACCCGCAACACCTCGCGAGAGACGGCGCGCGCGCGGACCAGCTTCTGGATCTGCGCGAGGCGCGGCGGCCCTTCCTCCAGGACCTGGTCCGCCTCGGCGCGCAGCCGTCCGGCCAGCTCCGGTCGCTCGCCCAGCACCACGAGCAGCCACGCGATCGCCGCGGTCAGCCCGCCGTGGGCGGCGAAGAAGAAGTGCAGCAGCTCGATCTCGAGCTCCGCCGCCGAGAGCTGCTCGCCGCTCGGCCCACGCGCCGCCTTGAGCACGCCCAGCGCGGTGCCGGCGCCGTCGCGGGTGGCCACCTGATCGTGGAGGTAGGCGCGCAGCCGGTCGCGCGCGCGGATCGCCTTGCCGTACGCCGTGAACGGCAGGTTGACCGGCGGGGCGAACGTGCCGCGGTTCATCCGGGCGAAGTCCGCGGCGCCCTCGGTATTGCTGGCGACCGGATCGCTCGCCGCGAACAGGTGATCGGCGATGTCGAACCCGAGCTGGGGCAGCGCGGGCGCCACGGCGTGCTCGCCGCGCGCGATCCAGCCGGTCACGAACCGCTCGAAGATCGCGAAGATCCCCGGCAGGTAGCTATCGAGCGCGCGATCGGTGAACGCTGCCAGCAGCAGCCGCTTGCGCAGCGCGTGGCGATCGCCATCGAGGAACGGCACCGCGTCCGGGTGCAGCAGCTCCTGGAGGAACCGCGGCGAGCCGTTCTCGCGCGTGAAGTGCTCCGGGTTCATGAAGAACGAGAACGCCTGGGGCCCGGCAAAGAACACGACCGTATCGCCGAGGATCCGGGTCCTCCACACGTTCCCGTGCCGGCGGGTGCGCGACAGGGTGAACGAGAACGGATCCCGCAGGAACGCGAGCGCCTCGCCGAGGAACGGCGCGCCCATCGAACCAGGTGGCGGTTGACGCATCACCCCCCATCGTACACCCGCGGGCCAGGCCCGCGCTGGCTAGCGCTCGAACTTGAACAGCGCGACGCCGAGCGCGGCGAACGCGCCGCCGAACGCGAGCAGCGCGATGATCGAGGGCGCGATGTCGGCGATCGTCGTGCCTTCTCGGACCAGCACCGCGTAGTAGCCGTCGAGCGCCCAGCTGTGGGGCACGCCGAGGCCCAGCGTCTTCATGAACGGCGGCATCACGAGCCGCGGGACCATCGAGCCGCCGAGCATGCCCATCACCAGCAGCAAGACCGAGCCGATCCCGCCGAGCTGCTTCTCGCTGCCGCCGAGCGAGGCCATCAGCAGGCCGAGCGAGACGGCGCAGAACGCGACGG
Organism: Kofleriaceae bacterium; assembly: GCA_051952595.1. GTDB lineage: Bacteria > Myxococcota_A > Polyangia > Haliangiales > Haliangiaceae > JABFXX01. The sequence continues at coordinate 1,479 of JBQCJR010000960.1, read as the reverse complement.
CGAGCGACAGCGCGATCAGCGCCGAGATCGAGCCGGCGACCTGCATCCCGAAGCCAAGCGCGCCGACCCCGAACAGGAACGCGAGCTGGCACACCGCGACCAGGTAGTACGGCACGAGCGTGGCCACGAGCGCCTTCCAGCGCGGCACCGGCGCGGCGAGCAAGCGGCGCCAGGTGCCGGTCCGGCGCTCGCCGGCGAACGCCATCGCGACGGTGAGCGCGATGAAGAACCCGAACATCACCGCGTTGCCGGGCACGGTGACCTGGAAGCTGGTGATCCCGGCGAGCGGCTTGGATAGCCCGGGGGGCGAGCGCGCCTCGACGAGCTGCGGCGGCGCGACGGGCGGCGCGGGCGACAGCGCGCGCGCGACCACGGCGGTCAGCGCGCCCTCGAGCGGGCCGCGGTTCTGGATCGGCATCGCCAGATCGATCGACAGCTCGATCCGCGCGCCCGGCTCGGCGGGCACGATCAGCCCGGCGACGAAGTCCTCGGCGGCCACCTGGCGGCGCACCTCGTCGGCCGAGCCGAGCGGCGCGGCGGCGAACCCGGGCGTGGCGTCGAGCGCCTGCGCGATCGCGGTGCCACGTGGATCGCCGGGCGCGTGCCACACCGCGATCGGCCGCGGCTTGCCCTCCCCGCCGCCGAACCGGAACATCGAGCCGAACGCGAAGATGAAGATGATCGGCAGCGCGAACAGGCTGATCAGCGCACCGCGATCGCGGAGCAGCAGCCACACGTCCTTGCGGATCGCCGCGCCGATCACGAGGCATCCCTCAGCGCGTGCCCGGTGAGCGCCAGGAACGCGGTCTCGAGGTTGGCCTCGCGCGACTCGATCCGCGCGATCGTCGCGCCGGTGGCTTCGATCGCCGCGACCACCGGCGCGAGCCCCGCCGACGGCACGATCCGCACCACCGCGCCGTCGCGCTCGATCTCGCCGTGCGCCGAGGCCGCCGCGGCCGCCGCGTCGATCGGACCGGCGAGCTCGATCGCGATCCCGCGGCCGGCGTGGGCGGCGATCAGCTCGGCCACCGTGCCGGTCGCGACGATCCGCCCGGCGTCGACGATCGCGACGCGATCGCACAGCGCCTCGACCTCCTCCATGTAGTGCGTGGTGTACACGACGGTCATCCCCTCGCGGTTGAGCGCGCGCACCGTCTCGAAGATGTGGTTGCGGCTCTGTGGATCGACGCCCACGGTCGGCTCGTCGAGGATCAGCAGCTCCGGGCGATGGACCAGCCCGGCGGCGAGGTTGAGCCGCCGCTTCATGCCGCCCGAGTACTTGCCCGCCTGGTCGCGCGCGCGGTCGCGCAGCCCGACCACGCCGAGCACCCAGTCGATCCGCTCGGCGAGCGCGGCGCCGCGCAGCCCGTACACCGCGCCGAAGTAACGCAGGTTCTGGATCGCCGACAACTCGTCGTAGATCGCCAGCACCTGCGGGACCAGCCCCACCTTGGCGCGGGCGCGGAACGGCTCGCGCGC
>JBQCJR010000959.1:0-5717 GCA_051952595.1 Kofleriaceae bacterium | reverse complement strand
CGTCCCGTCGCCGGTACGTCGACACCCCCGGGGGGAGGGCCGACGACGATGTGGAATGGTTTCGTTTCACAAACAAAACCCACAAATCTTCTTACGACTTGCTATCCAGTTTTCAGAGACCGATCGGGATGGGGAAAGCTCTCGCTTCCGCGTCCCGTCCTCAGCGGCATCACCGTCGAGGGAGGCGACTTATAGGGCGTACCGTTGCCGGCGTCAACGCGGATGCAGAAAAAAAATGCGCTCTGGCTGTGATCCGCCGCGAAATTGGGCGCCCGCAGGGCTGAATCGTTCGCGCAACCATCGGGATTTATTTTCGAATTTCGAGCCGCTGCTCAAACTTCTGCTTCGACTCCGGGCGGCGCAAAATTCTCCAAAATTTCGAACGCCGCGCGCGCGGAGGTGAGCCGCAGGGTCTGGCCGCCCCTGCGCAGGGTCAGCTCGCACCGCGCGATTTTCGAGTTCATGCAGATCTTCGAGCCCCCCGGTGGGTTGGGGTAACGAAGCGCCACGAAGTCGCTGGAATCTGCGCGGATTTTCAATTCGAGCTGGCCCGCCGCGCCCGCGGTTTCGATGCGCCAGTGGTACGGCTCGTAATGGCCGCGCGCGCGGATCGCGCGCCCCAGGGCGTTCCAGCCCAGGGTCTCGCCGCGCAGCCGCAGCACCACCGGGCTCATCCACGGGGTCCAGACCGGGCCGACCCGCAGCCGCGCGGTCGAGCACTCCAGAAATGCGTCCGGCTCCTGATCGAACCCGGCGACCTGCCCCCAGGCGTAGCGGTCGGTATGGCGGCTGCCCCAGTTGTGATTCTGGCTGCCGACCCAGCGGTCGATCGCCATTGGGCGGCCGTCCACGGTGAGCGTGCCGGAGAATTCGGCGAGTGGCCGGCCGACCAGCGCCTTTGCGCGCGGCAACCGGGCGTCGTACAGCCGCTCCGGCAGCAGCAACAGCGGGTCCTGTCCGCCGCCATAGCGCAGGTCCCACGCGATCGAGTGCCCGTTCGCGGTGGCCTCGCCACGCAGCGCGCCGTCGTCGAGCTGCGCCCCGCCGACCGCGACGGCGAGACGGTCGCGCGCGAACGAGCACTCGGCGATCGGGCGCACGTCCTTGACCGCGACGATCCGCGAGGCCTCGCGATCGAACCAGATCGCCCACAGCTCGCCGACGGCATCCGCGGGCCGGCCACGCGGCGCGAAGATCGTGTAGCGGATCCAGAACGCGCGCTGCCCGGTGGGGTCGTTCGCGCGCTGGAACCAGGACTCGTAGTGGCCTGCATGGTCGCCCGGGCGGTAACGAGCCCCATTCCAGCGGTCGCGCGTCATGTCCGCATTGTGCCGCGAGAACTGGCCGCCCCCGCACCGGCTTGAACGAAATGGCGCGCGGCGGGGACCCCGTGCATGGACCTCTCCCCGCTGATTCGAGCCGTCTTCGAGGCGCTGGACGTAGCCGGCTCGCCCGCTCCCGCGAGCGCTGGGTCCTCCGATGCTCGCCAGCAGGCGATCCTGCGCTACGCGAACCAGAACCTGATGTGGCACGCGTTCCTCGCCGGAACGGCGCCGCGGAAGCGATGAGCAGGCGGCGGCACGCATCGGCCGGGGTACGCGCCGGGCAACGGCGCTCAACGGCGCTAAACGCCGGAGCGTTCTGGCCGGTTCTCGATCGCGGACTCGGCGAGCTTCGTGGGGAGGCTCGGCGACTCCCCTCGCGTGCCGAAGCTTGGAATCCGCGCCTATCTGCTGATCGTGCTCGGGATCCTGAGCTCGCTGCCGACGCTCGTGCTCAGCGCGATCACCGCCGAGCGCACGTCGAGCGCGCAGCGCGAGCTCGCGGATCGCGATAACCGCGCGCGCGCCGGCGCGGTGGCCCGCGAGCTCGACGAGCTGATCGCGAGCCAGCGCGCCTCGATCGAGCTGCTCGCCGGCGAGGTCGAGGCGATCGGCGGCCTCGACTCGCCGCTGCTCCAGCGGGTGCTGACCGAGCACCGCCGCCACGCGCCGCAGCTCGCGTTCACCTACATCGCGGATCGCGAGGGCACCTCGCTCGTCGCGGATCCGCCGCTCGACCGCGACGGCGCACCGAACGCGGGCACGAGCTACCGCGATCGCGACTACTACCGCGAGCTGATCGCGACCGGCCAGACGACGATCTCGCGGGTCCAGCGCGGCCGGCGATCCGGCGTGCCGAACGTCCAGGTGGTCGCGCCGATCCACGACGAGGACGGCGGGATGATCGGGTTCGCCGAGGGCTCGATCGACCTGCACCGCGTGGCGGAATCGGTCGCTCACGCGCTGCGCGGCGCGAGCGACAGCCGCGTGATCGTCACCGACGGCCACGGCCGGGTGCTCGCCGACTCGAGCGGGCGGCTCGAGGTGCTGGCCGACGTCTCGGAGCTCGAGCTCCTGGCGCCCTCGCCCGACGCGCAGGTCCGCTCGGTGCGCGACGAGCAGCGCAGGCCCGTCCGGATCGCCCACGCCACGCTGACCCGCACCGTGGGCTGGACGGTCGTCGCGGTGCGCGACGAGGCCGCGATCGCCGCGCTCGCGAGCGCCGCCCGCCGCGACGCGCGGGTGATCACGGCGATCGCGCTGGCGATCGCGCTGGGCGTCGTCGCGTTCGGCGTGCACTGGCTCGCCCGGCCGATCCGCGCGCTCGCCGCCGCGACCAGCGCGATCGGCCGCGGCGACTTCACGCGCGAGGTCCCGGCCGCGCGCCGGTTCGAGGCCCGCGAGCTGGCCGAGCTGCTCGCGTCGGTGCGCCAGATGACCCGCGACGTCCGGCACCACCGCGATGCGACGAGCGCGCTGATCCGCGAGCTCGAGGCGGTCAACGACGAGCTCGAGACGATGGTCGTCGGGATCGAGCACGCGGGCAACGCGATCGAGGTGATCGACGCGGAGGGGCGCGTCACCTACGTGAACGCGGCGTGGGAGCGGTTCACCGGCTACGCGGCCGCCGAGGTCACCGGCCGGCGGTTCGTGGAGGTGCTGGGGATCGACGACGAGCTGTTCGCCGCGCTGTGGGCCACGCTGACTCGCGGCGCGCCGTGGCGCGGGATCTATGCAGGCTGCCGCCGCGATGGCACCGCGATCGAGGTCGAGCTCGACGCGCTGCCGGTGATGCGCAGCGACGGCGCGATCAGCCACGTGGTCGCGACGCGGGTCGACATCGGCGCGCAGCGCCGCGCCGAGGAGGTGATGCGCGTCAACGACCGGCTCGCCGCGGTGGGCACGCTGGCCGCCGGGGTCGCCCACGAGATCAACAACCCGCTGACCTACGTCGCGACCAACCTCGAGATCCTGCGCGAAGCTGTGGAGGCGGTGCGGCCGGCGCTCGGCGAGCCGGGGTACGCCGAGGCGATCACCGCGCTCGACGAGACCGGCGTCGGAATCGATCGGGTCACCCACATCGTGCGCGATCTGCGGCGGCTGTCGCGCCCCGACGAGCGATCGACGACCGCGATCGATCTCGACGCGCTCGTGGAGTCGTGCGTGCGGATGGCGAGCCTCGAGATCCGCCACCGCGCCGCGGTCGAGTGCCGCTACGGCGCCCCGCCGCGGGTCGCGGGCAACGAGGCGCGGCTATCGCAGGTGTTCTTGAACCTGCTGATCAACGCGGCGCAGGCGTGCAGCGTGGAGCACCGCGCCACCCACGCGATCCGGATCGCGACCCGCGGCTCGCCCGACGGCGCGCACGCGATCGTCGAGATCTCCGATACCGGCAGGGGCATCGAGCCCGACGTGATCGAGCGGATCTTCGACGCGTTCTTCACGACCAAGCCGATCGGCGTCGGCACCGGCCTCGGGCTCTCGATCTGCCACGGCATCGTGAAGCAGCACGACGGCACGATCGAGGTCGAGAGCGAGCCGGGGCGCGGCGCGACGTTCCGGGTGGCGCTGCCGGCGATGACCGGTCCGCAGCGCGCCGCGCTGGTCGCCCCGACCGCGACCGTCCACACCGCGCGCATCCGGCTGCTCGTGGTCGACGACGAGGTCAGCATCGCGCGGTCGCTCGAGCGCATGCTCCGCGAGCACGACGTCACCGTGGCCCACAGCGCGCGCGCCGCGCTCGCGCTCCTGGAGCGCACGCGGTTCGACGTGGTGCTGTCCGACGTCATGATGCCGGACATCGATGGCGTGGAGCTCTATCGCCGCGCGTGCCTCGTGGAGCCGCGGTACGCGCGCGCGTTCCTCTTCATGACCGGCGGGATCGTCCAGCCGCAGGTCGGCGACGAGCTCGCCGCGCTCGGGCCGCCGACCTTGTTCAAGCCGTTCACGCGCCAGCAGGTGCTCGCCGCGATCGCCGAGGTCTCCGGTGCGAACCGCTCGGCGATCGCCGGTTGACAAGGTCGTGCCCTGCTAGCAATCTTCCCCGACTGCGACACAGGAGCCAATCATCCCGATGACTTGCAAAGCACTTCTGGTTCTCGCGATGGGCTCCGCGCTCGGCGTCGGATGCGACAAGGGCCCGACCCGCACCGAGCCGACGGCCTCGGCCAGCGCGCCGGCCACCACGGCCACCCCCACCGCGCCGTCGACGGCGGGCGCGACGGCCGCGACTCCCGCACCGGCGGGGGCGCTCTCCGGCAAGGTCTACGGCGGCGGCGTGAAGCAGACCGAGGCGGTCGCGATCAGCGCCGTGCTCGCCAACCCGTCGTCGTACAACGGCAAGACGGTGCGCGTCGAAGGCACGATCACCGATATCTGCCCCAAGCGCGGCTGCTGGTTCGAGATGGCCGGCGAGGCGCCCGGCGAGAAGCTACGGTTCAAGGTCGACGACGGCGTGATGACGTTCCCGATGGAGGCCAAGGGCCAGTACGCGGTCGCCGAGGGCGTGGTCGCGGTGCGCGAGCTCACCCTCGAGGAGACGAAGCAGCGCGCGGAGTACGAGGCCAAGGAGTACGGCAAGCCGTACGACCCGGCGAGCATCACCAAGCCGCGGGCCATCGTGCGGATCGATGGCACTGGCGCGGTGCTGCGCGACAAGAAGTAGCGTGAAGTGGCGCAAGCTGTTCCGGGCCCTCCACCGGGACATCGGATACTTCGCGGTCGCGCTGACGATCGCGTACGCGCTCTCGGGGATCGCGGTCAATCACATCGAGGACTGGAACCCGAACTACCGCTACGACGAGCACGGCGTCGACATCGGGCCGGTGCCGGCGGGCTCGCTCGCCGAGATCGAGGCGTACATCGTGGACCGGCTCGCGCTCGATCGCGCGGCGGTGCGTGGCCACTTCCAGGAGACCGCGACTGACTTCCGGGTGTTCCTCTCCGACGGCCAGGAGGCGCGCATCGACCTCGCGACGGGACGCGGCCGAGTGAAGTCGCTCGCGCGGCGCGTGGTGCTGTTCCAGGTCAACGCGCTGCACCTCAACAACCTGAAGGGCGCGTGGACCTACATCGCGGACGCGTTCGCGCTCGCGCTGATGATCCTCGCGATCACCGGGATGACGATGATGAAGGGCGACCGGGGACTCGCCGGGCGCGGCAAGTGGTTCGTCGGCGCCGGGCTGCTCGTGCCGATCGGCGCGATCGTCTACATGTACAGCGGCTAGCTCTGGATCACCTGCCAGTTGCCGTCGGGCTGCCGGCACGCGGTGCCCATCACCTCCTGCGGGCGGCCGTCCATCTCGGCCATCAGGCGGAACTGGCGGCACGGGCGGCCGTCCTGGACGTACGAATCGGTGGGCTGGAGATCGTACTCGTAGCCGGTGTGCGGGTTGC
>JBQCJR010000958.1:0-4302 GCA_051952595.1 Kofleriaceae bacterium | reverse complement strand
GCTCAACGCGATGATGAAGTAGCGCGCCGCGCGGGTTACAACCGGGGCATGGCTTCCCCTGACGCGCCGGCTGCCCTGAAGATCGAGCAGATCCTCGGCCTCTTGCCCCATCGCTATCCGTTCCTGTTGATCGACCGCGTGCTCGAGGTCAGCGACGACAAGGTGATCGCGCTGAAGAACGTCTCGTTCAACGAGCCGTACTTCCAGGGGCACTTCCCCGGCGTGCCGGTCATGCCGGGCGTCCTCCAGATCGAGGCGATGGCGCAGGCCGGCGGGATCCTCGCCGCGCGCTCCGTCAGCTTCGATCCCAACACCCACGTGATGCTGTTCATGGCGATCGACGCGGTGAAGTTCCGCAAGGCGGTCGTGCCCGGGGACCAGCTGCACATCGAGGTGGTTCCGCTGCGCAAGGGCAAGATCTTCAAGATGAAGGGCGAGATCCGCTGCGACGGGCAGGTGGTGTCCTCCGCCGAGTTCCTCGCCGGGCTCGCGGAGAAGAACAAGGTCAGCTAGTGAGGCTCGCCGCCACGCTCGCGATCGTCGCCGCCGCGGCCGCGGGCTGCGGTGGCAAGAAGCGCCAGAAGCGCACCGGCGATGCCGCGCCGGTCGAGGTGATCACCGAGCCGAACCTGTCCGGCGGCAGCGCGGCGGGTGGGGCGACCGAGTCCGACGAGAAGGAGCCCAACGACGAGCCGGACACCGCGACCGCGCTCGCCCCCGGGTCGACGGTGCGCGGCCGGATCGAGCCGGACACCGACGTCGACCACTACCGGATCGAGGTCGCGCAGGCGGGCGCGCTCGTGGTGAGCGTCACCGCGGTCGAGGGCGTCGACCTCTCGCTCGAGATCCTCGATCCGAGCGGCGCCGTGGTCGCGCGATCGGATCGCGGCGGGGCGCGCACCGTCGAGGGCGTGCCCAACCTCGGCGTGACGCCGGGGCGCTACGTGGCCGTGGTGCGCAAGAAGCCGGCGCCGAAGAAGCCGGTCAAGGCGGCCAAGGGCAAAGGCAAGGGCAAGCAGGCCGTCGCGGCCGCCGAGGAGGCCCAGCCGGTCGCCCCGGCCGGCAGCGCGCCGGTCTATCACATCACCGCGCAGCTCGCGGCGCCGGCCACGGGGTTCGAGCGCGAGCCCGACGACGATCGCGGCACCGCGAACGATCTGCTCGCCGGCGACACCGCGAGCGGCTACATTGGGTGGACCGGCGACGTCGACGTGTGGAAGCTCTCGGTCGAGACGCTGTCCGACAAGAACGAGCTGACGATCGAGCTCGGCGCGGTCGAGAACGTCGCGTTCACCCTCGAGATCGCCGATGGGGTGGGCCAGACCCTGCTCACCCGCAAGGTGCCGAAGCAGACCCCGCTGGTCGTTCGCAGCCTGGTCCCGGTGGTCCCGGCCGGCGCGCCGCCGTTCCACTACCTGACGATCAAGGCGGATCGGTCCAACCCCGAGTCGCCGTACCAGCTCAAGGTCACCGCCGGGCTGCCCAAGGGCACGGACCCCGAGGTGGAGCCGAACGATACGATCGAGCACCCGATGGCGATCCCGGCGGATCGCACCGTGGTCAACGCGGTGTGGAGCCCGGGCGACGTCGATTGCTTCGCGATCCCGGTCGACCCGAACCCGCGGACGATCGAGGTCTCGATCGGCACGCCCGAGTCCGCGGACCTCGACGCCGAGCTGCTGGTCGACGGCAAGGTGATCGCGACCAGCGCGCAGAAGGGCAAGGGGATCCCCGAGAAGGTCACCGGCGCGGTGCCGGCCGGGGCCCAGGCGGTGGTGCGGGTGCGCGGCGCGGAGCGCTCGGCGGAAGGGGAGTACGAGGTCTCCGTCCACGAGGGGCCCGCGACCGCCGCAGGCTCGGCGAGCGCGCCCTAGGGACGCCCCTCGCTGCGCGGACGCGATTCGCAGCCCGCCGCTTGGCCTCGCTCGACGTCGTGGTGAATAATCCGGCTTGACCATGGCGGCGCCTCCACGCGGCAGCACGCGCGTCCTGGTCGTCCTCGCGCTGACCAACCTGGTCGCGTACGCGGCGCGCAACGCGCTGTTCACCGTCTACCCGGACCTGGCGGCGCGCTACGGGATCTCCGATTCCGAGATCGGGCTGCTCCAGACCGTGTTCATGCTGCCGCACGCCGCGGCGACCCTGGGGTTCGGCTGGGCGGGCGATCGGTTCGATCGCCGCCGCGTGATCGTCGTCGGCATGGCGATCGCGAGCGTCTCCGGGGCGCTCGGCGCGTGGGGCACCAGCTACGGCGGGCTCGCGACCTCGCGCGCGCTGGTCGGGCTCGGCACCGCGGCGGTGGTGCCGGTCGCGAACTCGATCCTCGGCCAGCTGTTCGAGGGCCCGGCCAAGGCGAGCCGGCTCGCGATCTTCAACCTCGGGCTGTTCCTCGGCGGCGTGGTCGGGTTCGCGAGCGGCATCGCCCTCGGGTTCCCGCTGGTGGTCGTGGCGCTCGCGCTGCCGGGCCTGGTGCTCTCGGCGCTGATCGTCGGGCTGCCCGTGCCGGCGCATCCATCGCCCGCCGGCCGCGCGCCCTCGGGCGGCTGGCGCGACCTCGGCGCGATGCTGCGGGCGTTCGTCGCCGATGCTGGCGTGCTGCTCCGCATCCCCACGCTGCGCTGGCTGATCGGGTCGACCACGGTGATGGCGTTCGCCGCCGGCGGCTACAACGCCTGGCTCAAGGAGTTCCTGGTCCGCCACAAGGGCTTGTCCGACAGCGAGGCCACCATGCTGCTGTCGCTCGCGCTGTGCGGCGGGCTGTCCGGCATCTTGGTCGGCGGCCGGATCTCGGATCGGCTGCGCTCGCGGAGCCCAGCCGGCCGGCTGTGGACGATCGCGCTCGGCATGGTGCTGACCGCGCCGTGCGCCGCGATCGCGATCGAGATCCCGGCCGGGATCGGGCTCGACGTCGCGGGAGTCGCGACCCTGTTCTTCATCTCCTGGTACCACGCGCCGATGGCCGCGACGGTCGACGACCTCGCGCCGCCCGGGCTCACCGCGGCGGCCCAGGGCCTGGTGATCTTCACGATGCACATGATCGGCACGGCGCCCTCGTCGTGGATCGTCGGCGAGGTCTCGGAGCGGACCACGCTGCACGCCGCGATGTGGGTCCCGACCGCCGCGCTCGTGGTCGCCGCCGCGTGCATGGTGATCGCGACCCGCACGTTCGCCGCCGATCACGCCCGGGCGCGCGGGCGCGGTGGCAGCCCCCCGACGGACTCGCTATAACCGGCCCCATGCGCTTCCCGGCAGTTGCGTGCGTCCTGGGCGTTCTGGTCGGCCTGGCGGCCTGCGGCGGGAGCAAGGGGCCGAACCAGACGCTCGACCGCTATGGCCGCGCGCTCAAGAGCCGCGATTACGGCGTGGCGTACGAGCTGATGTCGTCGAGCTTCCGGAGCAAGGTGTCGCGCGAGGACTACGTCCGGATGATGCGCGACAACCCGCGCGAGGTCGACGAGACGGCCGATCGGCTGCGCGGCAGGAAGGGCAGCCTCGAGGTGTCCGCCGAGCTCGAGTACGGGATGGGCGATCGCATGATGCTGATCCAGGAGGACGGCAGGTGGCGGATCGCGGCCAACCCACTCGCGTTCTACGACCAATCGACGCCGCGCAGCGCCCTGCGTGGCTTCCTGCGCGCGTATCGCCTCGAGCGCTGGGACGTGATGCTGCGGTTCGTGCCGAACGCGTATCGCGAGAAGATGGACGAGGCCAAGATGAAGGCCCAGTTCACCGGCCCGTCGCGCGAGCAGATGGAGCGCCTGATGCGGACGCTCGAGGCCAACGTCGACGAGCCGATCATGGAGCGCGGCAACGACGCCCGGATGAGCTACGGGGATCGCTTCAACGTCCAGTTCATCCGCGAAGACGGGCTCTGGAAGCTGAAGGACCTGGATAACTGATCCCGACCGCGCCGCGGACGGGGTGAGAGATCCCCTGGCCAGTCCAGGTGCCAGCGGTGTGGAGTTTTGCCCACCTGCTCGATCTATCAGGAGCGAAACGCGTCACCACCGCCTCGCAAAAAGGTCAAGGTGCAGAATTTCACCCCAACGTGGCGGGCGGGTTAGAGAAACTTCTCCGGCCGCTCGTTGCAGCAGGGACTCCCGACCATCGGGCTGCCGCGATCTCGACACGTGCTATGTGATCTGGTCCGCGGGCGAAAACGTACGCAAGAACTACAGCTCCACGGAATTCCATGCGTTAGAATCGGCGTGCGGGATTCAGAGTCTCGAGGCCCGCGGGTTGCAGTGCCAACGGTCAGGAGCTACGTAAAGTTCATCACTAGTTAGGCTCGACACTCCGTTC
>JBQCJR010000957.1:0-18090 GCA_051952595.1 Kofleriaceae bacterium | reverse complement strand
AGCTTGGCGTCGGCGCCGGACACCGCAGCACCGGACAGCGCGGCGTTGGGGCCGGACACCGCGGCACCGGGCAGCGCGGCGCCTGCGCCGGACAGCGCGGCACCGGACAACGCGGCGTCGGGGCCGGACAGCGCGGCGTCGGACGACGCGGCGTCGGGGCCGGACAGCGCGGGGCCGGCGCCGGACAACTGGGCACCGGACAGCTTGGCGTCGGCGCCGGACAGCGCGGCACCGGGCAGCTTGGCGTCGGCGCCGGACCGCGCGGCCGCGGAGCCGGACGAGCGAGCGCTCGACGGTCCGGAACGCGCGAAGGGAGCGGCGGACGCGTCGTGCGACGCGCCGGTCGACAATTCGTGCGACGTGCCGCTCGGAAATGCGGTCGCGCGCGCATCGTCATCCTGCGGCGCTTCGAACGAGATCTCCGGTTGGGTCGCCGGGGGATGCAGGTAGTCGACGCTCGGGATCTCGGAGGTCGCGCGGGTCGTCGCCTCGTTGAGGCGCTCGACGAGCAGCGGGGGCATCTCGGTGGTGCGTAGATCGCGCGGCAGCTCCGAGGGCGGGCTCAGCTCGTAGATCGGCGCGCTCGGTGGCGGTGGCGTACTCGGGCGCATCGCCGGCTCGACCAGCTCGGCGCGCAGCTCGTCGCCGCGCAGGGTGATCTCGTTGTCGGCGCTCGGCCGCGCTGGCTCGGTCGGGATCGCGAGGTCGGTGCCGGGGCGCGGGGGCGGCTCGGTCCGTGGGCGCGGGGGCGGCTCGGCCCGTGGGCGCGGGGGCGGCTCGACGGGGCTCTCGGTGCGCGCCCGCTCGACCGGCAGCTCGGTCCTGGCGCGGGCGGCCTCGCCCGGATGATCGGTGCGCGTGGGGGTGGGCTCGGCCGGACGATCGGTACGCGCTCGGCCGGGCTTGGCCGGTAGCTCGCTCGTCGCTGCAGGCTCGGCGGACGAATGAGGGCGCGCGCCGGCAGGCTCGGCGGACAGCTGGGGGCGCGCGCCGGGCTCGGCGGACAGCTCCGCTTTCGCGCGGGCCGGCTCGGCGGACGGATGGGGGCGCGGGCCGGCTGCCTCGGCGGGTAGCTCGGTCTTCGCGCGGGCCGGCTCGGCGGGCAGCTCGGTCCTGGGGCGCACGGGTGGAACCGGCGGGATCCCTCCTACCGTGGCGGGGCGCAGCGTCGGGACGGGCGCGGCGCCGGGAGCGGCCTCGCTCATCCGCACGGGGGCGGGCCTCGCGGGCGGGATCGACGGCGGCACCGTCGGCGGCACGGTCGCGGGCGACTTGATGCTGGGGATCGGCGGCGGCTTGCCGGTCGAGATGCCGAGCAACGTGGTCGCGGCGGCGGGCTGCGCGGGCGGCGGCGGGATCGGTGGCGGTGCGAGGCCGGGCGGCACCGGGATCGGCGGCGGCGCGAGGCCGGCCACCGTGGTCATCGGCTTCGGCAGATCCTGCATCGTCGTCGCGGGCGAATCGCGCAGGAGATCGATCACCGAAGGCCCGGGCTCGTCGCTCGCAGCGCGCGCGGCCGGCGGCGCGAGGCGGGGCCCCGGACCGGTGCCGAGATCGAGCGGTAGCACGCCGGACAGCTCGCTCTCGTGGAGCGCGGCGATCCGCTCCATCGCCGCTTTGACCTGGGCGCCGATGTCCTTGCGCGTGCCGGGGACCGGCGCGACCCGCAGCGCGGCGTCGAGCGCATCGGCGAGCGCGCGGGCATCGGGAAATCGCTCGAACGGCGAGCGCGCGAGGCAGCGCTGGAGCACGCGCACGATCGGGCGCGGCAGCGGCGGCTCGGCGGGCGGGCCGGCCTGGATCGCCTGGGCGATCTGCTGCGGGGTCTCGCCGCGGAACGCGCGCGCGCCGGTCACGAGCTCGTACGCGAGCACGCCGAGCGCGAACACGTCGGTCGCCGCCGAGGTGGCCTCGTTGGCGAGCTGCTCGGGAGCGAGGTACGGGATCCGGTTCGCGAGCCGCGCGACGTCGATCGGCCGCGGCGGCAGCGTCGCCGACAGGATCCCGAAATCGGTGATCTTGACGTCGCCCTCGCTGGTCACCATCACGTTCGTCGGCGCGAGCCCGAGATGCGTGAGCCCTCGGCCGTGGGCGTAGCCGACGGCGCGCGCGGCCTGCGAGACGAGCGCGAGCGCGCCGCCCGCCGCGAGCGTGGTGCCCGCGAGGCGCGCCTCGCTGTTGAGCCGGAGCGCGTCGAGGCCGGCGACGAACTCGACGGCGGTGAACGTGGTGCCCTGTGCGACGCCGAACTCGGACATTCGCGCGATCCGCGGGTGCTCGAGGCCGCCGTACGCGCGGGCGGCGGCGGACAGCGCCTGGGCCAGCGCCGTCGTCGAGGTCAGCTCGGGGTGGAACCGCTTGATCGCGAACTGTCGCTCGAACCCGGCGACGCCGAATACTTTCGCGCGCGATACCGAGCCGCTCGGGCCGAGGCCGATCGGCTCCAGCAATTGATAGCGGCCCACGCGCTCCGTCGTCGTGGAAGTCACCGGGTAACGAATGTATACGAGTCGGGTCGATGACGCGACGCGTTGCCGGCCTCGATTCGTCGCTCGCGCGCGACTTCGTCAAACTTGCCCGAGCGGAGGAAGGCTGGCACGAGGAGAGAATGGCGGCGCGAAAGACCACTCCGGAGACGTCGAGGATCGCGCGCGGGACCACGCTGGCCTACGCGAGGAAACAGAAACCGACGGATGGCGGTTCCGACGGCGGCGCCGACGATCTACCGTCGGAGAACCGTGAGTCGACAGAGGTACAGTCTGTGACGGCCAAGGACGGCGCCAAGGACGGCGCCAAGGACGGGAAAGAGGGCAAGGACGGCAAGGAGGCCCGGGAGCCCAAGGCGAAGAAGGCCACCAAGTCCGCCACTTCAGCGCCCGCCGCTTCGGCCCCGGCCGCTTCGGCGCCCGCCGCTTCAACGCCTGCTGCTTCGGCGCCCGCCGCTTCGGCGCCCGCCGCTTCGGCACCCGCCGCTTCAACGCCTGCTGCTTCGGCACCCGCCGCTTCGGCACCCGCCGCTTCGGCACCCGCCGCTTCAACGCCCGCTGCGTCGGCACCCGCTGCGTCGGCACCCGCTGCGTCGGCGCCCGCTGCGTCGGCACCCGCTGCCTCGGCACCAACCTCGTCGGCGCCCGGCTCTTCAGCACCCGCCGCTTCGGCGCCCGCCGCTTCAGCGCCCACCTCGTCAGCGCCGGCCGCCTCAGCTCCCGCCGCGTCGAGCGCCCCCGCCGACGACGATCGCGCCCGCGCGGTGACCGTCGCGATGTCCGCGGTCGCCCCGGTCGGCGAGCCGCCCGAGGTTCCTCCGCCGGCCCCCACGGCCGCGGTCCCGCCGAGCTCCGCCGCGGCGCGCGCCGATGGCGTCGAGCAGCCGACGCACATGCCGGACCCGCGCGAGATCCCGAGCGGCACCCCCGACGAGCCGGCGCGACCGCCGGGCCGGGTGCCACGCGGCGACTCGCGCTCGCTGCGCAAGCGCCACGAGCGCGACGAGTTCGCGCTGATCTATCGCCGCACCACGTTCGTGATCACCCGGTTCGGCCTCGTCGGGACGCGAGGCCAGTGGCGGGTGGTCGAATACCCCACCCCCGTCGCCGCGAGCCACGCGTACGCGAGGGAGTGCAGCCGCTTCGTCTCGGAAGGGTTCTCGGACTATCGTGATTGAAGTGTCCGACCCCAAGCGCAACGCATCCTGGCTCGTGCGCTGGGCGCTCGACGCTCCGCGCCGCTGGCTCGGCCGGCGCAGCACGATCGGCCAGGACGTGGCCGGCGGCGCCGACGGCCTGTCCTATCTGCGCCACCTGGTGCGCGGCAACCGGATCCGCCGCGACGCCGCGTTCGACGAGGTCACTCCCGAATCGCCGCCGGTCCTGATCATCCACGGCTTCCTGGGCACCCGCGGCTCGATGTTCCTGCTCGAGCGCCGGCTGGTCGAGGACGGGTTCGTGGTGGTCTCGTTCAACCTCGGCACCCTGAACGTCCGCGATATCCGGCGCTCGGCGTTCCTGATCCACCGCAAGATCGAGCGGATCCTCGCCCAGACCCCGTCGCAGCGAATCGACATCATCGGCCACTCGATGGGCGGGCTGATCGGCCTGTACTACGTGAAGAAGCTCGGCGGCCACGCCCGGGTCCGCAAGCTGATCATGATGGGCACCCCGATCCGGGGCACCTGGGCAGCCCTGGCGGGGGTGGTCACCCTCGGGCTGTGGTCCACCTCGTCGTGGCAGCTGCTGCCGCGCAGCCGGTTCCTCGACGAGCTCGCCAAGGGGCCGATGCCGGCGGGGGTCGAGGTCCACACGATCTCGGCGGCCCGCGACTGGGTCGTCCCGATCGCCACCACGCGGCTGCCCGGCGCCAACGTCATGACCGTGCCGCTCGGCCATTCGAGCCTGGTCGTCTCGGAGGAGGTCTACCGCCGCGTGGTCAACGCGCTCCGCCCACCACCCGCACACGACCATGTGGTCGACGACGTTCCCGCCACCGATTGACGGGCGATAGCTTGCGCCTCCGCCATGATCGACACTAGAATTTTTGAGTCTTTGCAGCCGGTGTCAGCAGCATGGTGACCGGCGCACTCTCCATGAACGACCGTCCCCGCTTCGCGCTGCGCTTCATCTCGGGCAAGTACCAGGGAGGCGAGTTCCCGCTTCGAATGAACCGGGAGATCATCATCGGTCGCTCGAGCGATCTCGACATGGTGCTCGTCGAAGACATGGTCTCGCGCCGCCACGCCAAGATCAGCTCGACCGAGGCCGAGGTCTACATCCAGGACATGGGCTCGACGAACGGCACGTTCGTCAACGGCGAGAAGATCGCCGGCCGCGCGCTGCTCCACGAGGGCGATCGCATCCTGGTCGGCACCTCGATCATCAAGGTCGTCGCGGTCGAGGGCTCGGTCGCCCAGCAGAGCGAGGCCGAGGCGCGCCGCCGGCTCGAGGCCGGTGCGCAGCAGCGCCAGGCCACCCAGGGCCGCCCGATGTCCGGCGTGATCGAGGAGATCCCGCTGCCGGACCTGCTCCAGCTGCTGTCGACCAGCCGCAAGAGCGGCGTGCTGACCGTGAACAACGGGGTCAGCCTCGGCAAGATCTACCTGCGCAAGGGCGCCATCTACTTCGCGACGATCAACGACGACTACGCCGTCAGCCCGCAGAAGGCGATCTACCGGATGCTGACCTGGCTCACCGGCACGTTCGAGCTCGAGCCGAGCGTCGAGCTGCAGGTGATGGAAGAGATCCAGGAGACCACCGAGGGCCTGCTGATGGAGGGCGTGCGGCAGCTCGACGAGTTCCGCAACCTGCAGAAGCAGCTTCCGCCGCTCGGCTCTCCGCTCGCGGTGCCGACGCCACTCGCCGGTAAGCTGCGGGAGCTGTCTCCCTCCGAGCTCGACACGTTCCAGCTGGTGCTCGATCACGGCCAGCTCCAGAAGGTGCTCGACAACTTCCCGGGCACCGATCTCGACGCCGCGCAGAACATCATCAGCCTGATGAAGCGCGAGTTCGTCGTCGTCCCGTAGCTTCGCCGCGGTGCGGCGCGGGCGCTCGCTCGGCGCCCCAAGAGAGTGCTCCCGCCCCCCGGCGGCGAGGGTCATAATGTGGCTATCGCCGTGTTCCGCCCTCGCACCCCTCCTGGGCATGTCTCCACCGAGACGATCTCGACGGAGCTGAGGCTGCGCACGCCCTATCGCGGGGTCGAGACCGGCCGCGACACGCTGCGGATCCGGGTCACCATCGCGCCGCGCGGCCGCGAGCCGCATCAGGTGGTGATCGACGTCGACGATCTCGCGATCGAGATCCAGAAGGAGGACGGCTCGTTCGTGCTCGGCGCGGGCGCGATCGACGCGCTGTTCGTCGTCGAGCGGCAGCCGCGGATCGGATTTCTGACCTGGTTCGGCGTGTTCGCGCGCCGGCGCGGCCGCGCCGACCGGCTGGTGCTAGAGACCCCGGAGTCGTGCGTCGCGCGCTATGTCGAGCGGGCGATCGAGGACTGGCTGGGCCTCGGCGACGAGCGGGTCCGCGGCGAGCTGCGGATGGACTGAGACGAGCGGAGCGCCCGCCCGCGCGCGATGGTATACGAACGCTCGTGAGTGCCCAGCTCCGCGAGGCCTCGTCGGTGATCCTGCTGCGCCGCGCGCAGCCCGGGTTCGAGGTGCTGTTGCTGCGCCGGCAGCGCGGCGCGTCGTTCATGGCGTCGGCGTGCGTGTTCCCGGGCGGCGCCGCCGAGCCCGGCGAGGACGCGCGCACCGCCGCGGCCCGCGAGCTGTTCGAGGAGGCCGGCGTGCTGCTCGCGCGCGACGCGGGGCCGCAGGCCGAGACGCTCGAGATGTTCACCCAGGCCACGCTGCGCAAGCGGATCCTCGGCGGCGGCGATGCCGCGGCGATCCTGGCGGGCGCCGGGCTCGCGTGGTCGACCGAGCCGCTGGTGTCGTGGGCGCACTGGATCACGCCGTCGGTCGAGCCGAAGCGGTTCAGCGCGCGGTTCTTCGTGTGCGAGCTGCCGACCGGCCAGCAGCCGAGCTTCGACGACATCGAGACCACCGAGCAGGTGTGGGTCCGGCCCGCCGAGGCGATCGCGCGCGCCGGCGAGCTCGCGCTGCCGCCGCCGCAGCTGCGCACCTGCTGGGAGCTGTCTCAGCTCGCGACGATCGAGCACGTGCTGGCCGAGGGGCGCGGCCGCGCCGACGAGCCGCACCCGATCCTGCCGCGGCTGCGCACGGCCAGCGAGGGCGCGCCGCCGTGCCTGCTGCTGCCGTGGGATCCCGAGTACGTCGACGGCGCCACCGGGGACAGCGCGCCGCTGACCTATCAGCCGCGGTGGGCGAGGGGCCCGAGTCGCTTCGTCATGGAGGATCGCGCGTGGAGACACGTCGCCGCACCTGGTTCGACGACCGCGGGCTAGTGCTCGCGAGCCCCGGCGGCGAGCGCGCGCTGCCGTTCTACAGCGGGGCGATGCACTACTGGCGCGTCGATCCGGCGCGCTGGCCGGCCGCGCTCGCGCAGCTCCACGCGCTCGGCCTGACGATCGTCGAGACGTACGTGCCGTGGCGCGTCCACGAGCCGCGCCCCGGCCACTTCGAGTGGACCGGCGCGGCGGACCTGTCGCGGTTCCTGTCGCTCGCACACGCCGCCGGGCTCGCGGTCGTGCTGCGGCCGGGCCCCCACGTCAACGCCGAGCTGACCAGCTTCGGCATGCCGGACCACGTGCTCGCCGATCCGGAGGTCCACGCGCGCACGAGCCACGGCACGCCGGTGTGGCTGCCCTCGCCGCCGCGCGCGTGGCCGGTGCCGTCGTACGCGAGCGCGGTGTTCCGCCGCCACGTCCACGCGTGGTACGCGGCGTTCGCCGAGGTGGTGCGGCCGCACCTCGCGCCCGAGGGGCCGGTCGTCGCGATCGGCGTCGACAACGAGGCGCAGATGTTCTTTCGCCTCGGCGCCTACGACTTCGACTATCACGCCGATGCGATCGCGTGGTGGAGCGACGCGACCGGGCTCGAGGGCGATCCGCCGCGCGCGTGGGACCCGGCGCAGGCGGCGCGCTGCGTGTCGTGGGTGCGGTTCAAGGACCAGTACCTCGCGCGCGCGCTCGGCGAGCTGGCCCGCTCGTTCGACGAGGTCGGGCTCGGTGGGATCGCGCGGTTCCACAACCTGCCGCCCGGCCACCACGGGCTCTCGGATCTGTGCCGGATCCAGGCGGCGATCGAGGGCCCGGTCGGGATCGACGCGTACTCGACGCGCAGCGATCTGCGCGCGCTGCGCCGGCGCACCGCCGCGGTGGTCGGCAAGGCGAGCCCGCTGCCGATCGCGTTCGAGGTCGGCGTCGGCTGGGTGCCGTGGCTGCCGCCGCTCGACGAGGGCGCGCCCGGCGATCGCGACCGCGAGCGCGATCAGCTGCTGACCCTGCTCGCCGCCGGCGTGCGTGGGTTCAACCTGTACATGGCGGTGGAGCGCGAGCGGTTCTACGGTGCGGCGATCGATCGCAGCGGCGCGATCGAGCCCCACGCCGCGTGGATCCGCCCGCTGCTCGCCGCGCTCGCCGAGATCGACTGGCCGTCGCTGCGCCGGGCGGCGCCGATCGCGCTGGTCGAGACGCGCGCCGACGGGCGGTTCGGCCTCGCCAGCTCGGTGCTCGATCCGCTGACCCCGGTGCTCGCCGAGGTGCTCGATCTCGGGCCGGGCGGCGCCGCCGAGCTCGGCACCGATGCCGGCGCGATCGCCGCGCGGCGCTGGCAGGACGCGATCGCCGCGGCGCTCGAGCTGGCCCAGGTCCCGTACGCGCTGGTCGACGAGGCGGCGAGCGAGGACGAGCTCGCCCGGTACCGCGTGGTGATCGCGCCGACCCTCGAGCGCGTCGATCACGGCCTGTGGCAGCGGCTGCGCGCGCTCGCCGAGCACCGGCGGGCGATCGTCGTGATCGGCCCGGGCACCCCGGTGCGCGACGAGCTGGATCAGCCGCTCGCCGATCCGCCGCCGCGCCGGATCGGACGGCTCAAGGACGGCTCGCTCGACGACCTGCCCGGGCTGGCCGAGGATCTCGCCGCGCTGGCCGGCGAGCTGTCCGACGCGTGGCAGATCGAGCGCCCCGACGAAGTTCGTGCGATGGCATACGCAGATCCGGCGGGAGTCGTGCGGGCGGTGTTCGTGGTGAGCGACGCGCCGCGCGAGGTCTCGGCGGTGCTGCTCGCCGGAGATCACGCCCACCAGCTCCGCGACCCGCTCGCCGCCGAGCGCCACCTGGTGGTCGCCGGCAAGGTCACGGTCACCGTGCCAGCGCGCGGGGTCCGGCTGTTCATCGTCGAGTGATCTCGCGGCGGCGGCTCGTTACAATCGGGCGATGTCGCGCGCTCGTTATCACCGCGATCGGATCGCCGCCGCGCTCGCCGTCTTCGGGGCGGTGGTCTGGTGCAGCGTTCCGTTCCTGATGACCCCGATGTGGTTCGAGGCCTGGTGGGGCCCGTTCGTGCCGGTCGCGCTCGGCGCCGCGATCGGCACCTGGTTCGCGCGGCGCGTGCTCGACGGGCTCGATCGGAGCTCCGCGATCGTCTCGGCGGTGATCGGCGTGCTCGCGATCGTCGGCGTGGCCCACGTGGCGACCGGCGGCGCGCCGGATCTCCGCTCGCTGGCCACCGCGGGCGTGGGCGCGGCCGGCGCGCTGGTCGCGGTGGCGCTGCCGCGGTCCGAGCGCGCGCGGCCGCCGCGCGTGTGGATCGCCGCGCTGCTGTCCTCGGCGATCTCGTCGGCGATCGTGATGGGGCTCGTCGTCCAGGGTGTCGAGGCGGTTGGCTTCGCGATCCTCGCGTTGATCTGCGGGTTGTTCGCCTCGGGCTTTGCCGCGATGCTGCTGGTGCCCGGCATCGAGCGCCGCGAGGTGTACCTGGGCCAGCTGCTCTGGCTCGCCCCGCTGACCTTCGCGGAGCGCATGGTCAACGACGCCGAGCTGCCCACGATCGTCGGCAGCCTCGTCGGCGCCGCGGTGTTCGCGATCGTCGGGCCGCTCGGCGCGCTGACCGCGTCGCCGTTCGTGCGCGCGCCGGCTGCGTCCGAGCTGCCGGTCGCCCGCGCCGAGTAGCGCGCGCGCTAGCCGAACTGCCGCAGCGGCCCGGTCGGCTCGTCCTCGACGATCCGCACCGGCCGGAGCTGGCCGAGCCGGTGGCCGACCGCGGCGACGATCTCGTGCGTCTCGCACGGCTGCGGCAGGAACTGCGCCGCGCTGATCCGCGCCGAGATCTCCGGAGCTTCGGGCGAGTTCGAGACCAGCACGATCGGCGGCGCGTCGGGCAGCGCGTTGATCCCGCGCGCCAGCTCGACGACTCCCGCGCACGAGTCGTGCGCGTCGATCACGACGACGTCGATCCCACCGTCGCGGATGAGGCCCAGGGCATCCCGCATCGCCGTCGCCGCCAGCACCGCATGCCCCGCGGCGCCGAGCGCCGTCGACCACCGCTCACAGGTCTCGGGATCTGCTTCGACGAGCAAGATACTTCCCACGACGAAAGCGTACCCTGGATCACCTCGGCTGCGTCAGCCGATGGCCACCATCTCACCGCTCCCGGTTCGATCCGGGGCGGTCAGGAGTGCGGGGGCGGGTTCGATTTGCGCTTCGCACGCTCGTGGCCCTCGGTCCAACCAATTTCCTTGGTCAGGGCCATCGCGTCGTCGATCCGGTTCACCACCACCGCCGAGCGGGTCGGCGCGTCATTGAGCAACAGCTCCGCGGTCGCGCGGCGGTCGCCGAGGCTGCGCATCTCGTTGATCGCCTGCTGGCGATAGCGCTCGGCCTTGCCGCCGAGCCCGGCCTTGTCGCACAGCTGGGCGAGCAGCTGCTGGACCCGCGCGGCGCCGAGCCGCGAGCGCACGCGCTGGGCGTGGAACAGCGCCGCCTCGGCGAGCCGCAGCGCCTTGTACGCATCGCCCGCGTTGTCGACCATCTGGGCCTGGGCGCGCAGGATCCGCCAGAACGGCTCGGGGCCATCGATCGCGGTGAACCCCTCGCCGAGCGTCGCGAGGTCGATGCACTCGACCAGCTCGCGCAGCGCGGTCTCCGGATCGCCGGCGCGCAGCAGCGCGGTCGAGAGATCGAGGTACAGCTCGCAGACCAGGGTCATGTCGCCGGTCGCGATCGCCCGGCCGGCGCCACGCCGGAGCGCGGCGATCGCGCCGTCCACGTCGCCCTCGCCGAGCGCGATCGCCGCGCTCGCGCGATCGATCGTCGCGACCAGGATCGGCGCGCCCGACCAGTCGCGCGCCTCGGCGAGCACGCCGCGGGCGAGCGCGGTCTCGCCGCGGGCGCGCAGCACGTCGGCGAGCCGCACGCTGAGCTGGACGAACTGGCCGTCGGCGGTGCCGTCGTCGTCGCCGGACTGCACCGCCTGGCGCACGCAGAGCAGCGCGCGGTAGTAGAACTGGCCGGCCCCGGCGTCGTCGAGCTGCTCGGCGGCGTGGTCGCCGGCGCGGCGGAGCAGGCCGGTCGCCTCCTTGGCGTGCCCGGCGAGGTCGTGGTGGTGGCCGAGCAGCGCGATATCGGGCGAGAGCGCCTCGACCGCGCTCGCCGCCGCGGCGTGCAGCGAGCGCCGCACGAGGGCCGGGGTGGCGTCGTAGACGATGTCGCGGACCAGCCGGCTGGTGAACGTGAGCTCGCCGGACGGATCGTGGCCGAGCAGGCCGGAGCGCTCGGCGTCGGCCATCGCCGCCTCGAGCGCGTCGCCCGGCAGCATCGAGCGCAACAGATCGAGCTGCGGCTCGAGCCCGAGCACCGCGGCGGCCTGGAGCACGTCGCGCGTGGACTGCTTGAGCAGAGAGAGCCGCGCGGCGACCAGGTCGGGCAGCGAGGTCGCGGTGTCCTCGGCCTTGCCGCCCTCGAGCACGTAGCGCACCACGTGCTCGAGGTGGCTCGGATACGCGCGGGTGGTCTCGAACAGCACCTGGACCGGCGGCAGGCCGCGCACCCCGGCCTGCTCGAGGTGGCGGACGATCGCGGTCAGATCATCGGCCTCGAGCGCGCCGACCTCGAGCCGCGGCACCGAGGCCGGCCACTGCGAGCCGAACGCGGTGGTCGAGGTCATCACGAGCGGCGGCAGCGCCAGCTCGGTCACCTCGGTCGCGCGGCGCAGGATCTCGAGGCTCGGGTGATCGAACCGATCGATGTCCTCGCACACCACGGTCACCGGGCCGGCCAGCGCGGCGCGTTCGAGCGCGCGCAGCGCCGACCACACCATCTCGCGGCGGCGGACCGGCGGCTCGAGCTCGAGCAGCGTGGTCGGGTGCCCGAACAGCTGCGCGATCCCCGGGACGTCGCGCTCGTTGAGACCCAGCGCGAGCACCCCCTCGCGCAGCGCGATCTCGCTCGAGACCGGCGGCAGCTGGAGCACCGCCGCGAGCAGCGAGCGGATCGGGTAGTACGGCGCGGCGAGCCCGCTGGGATCCGGGCCGATCTGATAGATGACGCGGGTCTCCTGGCCGATCTTGTCGTACGCGTGGCGGAGCAGCGCGCTGCGCCCGGAGCCCGGGAAGCCCATCACCAGGAGGCCGATGTCCTTGCCGGCCTGCTTGCGCATGTGGGCGAGCAGCTGGTCGACCTCGTCGCGCCGGCCGAGGAACTTGAGCGGCAGCACCTCCGGCGCGGGCGGCGGCGCGGCGACCTCGAACGGCTTGACCGGGCGATGGCGCGGCGTGCCGCACTCCGGGCAGAACTTGAACGACGGCGCGCACGACGCGCCACACGCCGCGCAGCGATCCGACTGCGTGACCGAGCGATTGCGCAGCCGGATCGCGGCGAGCGCGGCGCGCATCTCGGCCGCCGAGGCGTAGCGATCCGCCGGGTGCTTCGCGAGCGACTTCGCGACCACCGCGTCGAGCTCGCGCGGCACGTGCTCGCGGCGCGACGTCAGCGACGGGATCTTCGCCTTCAGGTGGTTCGAGAGGATCTCGGTGGTCGAGCCGGCGAAGAACGGCGTCTTGTAGGCGAGCAGCTCGTACAGGATGATGCCGACCGCGTAGACGTCCGAGGCGAACGACGGCGGCGCGCCGCTGATCACCTCGGGCGCCATGTACTCCGGCGTGCCGGAGATCGAGCGGTCGTCCGGATCGCGGACGCCGGTGACCAGCCGCGCGATCCCGAAGTCGACGATCTTCACCACGTCGAGCCCGGCGCGCCGCTGGTCGAGGATGATGTTGTCGGCCTTGAGGTCGGCGTGGACCACGCCGGCGAGGTGCGCTTCCTCGATCCCGGCGAGCGACTGCATCACGATGTCGATCACGCGCTCGACCGCGAGCGGGTTCTCGTTGACCAGCAGCTGGGTCAGCGTCGGGCCCTTCACGTACTCCATCGCGAGATAGAGCAGGCCGTCGGCCGCCTGGCCGTAGTCGATGATCGAGACGCAGTTGGGGTGGTTCAGGCGCGACGCGGACATCGCCTCGTCGCGGAACCGCTTGATCATCCGGGCGTCGGCGGACAGCTCCTCGTTGAGGATCTTCACCGCGACGGTGCGGCCGAGCGCGATCTGGTCCGCCTTGTAGACCGCACCGCTGCCCCCGATCCCGATGCACGCGGTCAACCGGAACTTGTCGCCGAGGACCCGCCCGACGAGCTTCAGCGATTTACTGACCTGTTCCTGCACGTGGGCTACGTCCCCGGTCCCGAACAGCGCCACCCGTTGCGCGGCCCGGGGCTGGTTGTCGCTGGTTGCCTGGCGACCCTCGGGAGGATACGGCGCAAACCGCGCGCGGAGAAGTCCCTGGAGCGTCAGGCGCGTTCGAGGATCACCGCGATGCCCTGGCCCACGCCGATGCACATCGAGGCGAGACCGTGGCGCGCCGATCGCGCCTCGAGCTCGAGCATCAGCGTGAGCAGGAGCCGCGCGCCCGACGCGCCGAGCGGGTGGCCCCACGCGATCGCGCCGCCGTTGACGTTCACCCGCTCGGGATCGAGGCCGAGCTGGTCGATGCAGGGGATCGCCTGCGCCGCGAACGCCTCGTTAAGCTCTGCAAGATCGATGTGTTGCGGCATGAGGCCGGCGCGCGACAGCGCCTTGTTCGAGGCCGGGATCGGCCCGAGGCCCATGTAGCTCGGCTCGACTCCCGCCGCCGCGCCGGTCACGTAGCGCGCGCGCGGCGCGAGGCCCAGCTCCTTGATCGCCTGCTCGCTCGCGAGCAGCACCGCCGCGGCGCCGTCGTTGAGCCCCGAGGCGTTGCCCGCGGTGACCGTGCCGCTGGTGCCCTTCGGGACGAACGCCGGGCGCAGCTTCGCGAGCTGCTCGATCGTGGTCTCCGGCCGCGGATGCTCGTCGGCGGCGAGCTGGATCGCCGCGCCGGTCTTCTTGTCGGTGCCGGTGGTGATCGGGGTGAGCTCGCGGGCGATCCGGCCCGAGGCGATCGCCTGGCCCGCGCGCTGCTGCGAGGTCAGCGCGAACCGGTCCTGCGCCTCGCGCGACACGCTGCACCGCTCGGCGACCCGCTCGGCCGTCTCGCCCATCGCGAGCGTGCCGTGCATCGCGTCCATGCGCGGGTTGATGAACCGCCAGCCGAGCGTCGTGTCGTACAGGGTCTGGTTGCCGCGCGGGAACGCGTCGGTGGGCTTGGCCATCACGAGCGGCGCGCGCGACATCTGCTCGACGCCCCCGGCGATCACCAGATCCGCCTCGCCGTTCGCGATCAGGCGCGCGCCATCCGCGATCGCCTGCATGCCCGAGCCGCACAGCCGGTTGACCGTGACGCCGGGGACCGAGACCGGCAGCCCCGCGAGCAGCGCCGACATCCGCGCCACGTTGCGGTTGTCCTCGCCCGCCTGGTTCGCGCAGCCGAGGATCACGTCGTCGATCCGGTCGGTCGGGATCTTGGTGCGGGCGACCAGCGCGGCGATCACCTGGCCGGCCAGGTCGTCCGCGCGGACGCCGGCGAGCCCGCCGCCGTAGCGGCCGAAGGGAGAGCGAATGCCATCGACGAGGAATGCGGCGCGAGCCATCGCCGGCACCATAGCCGAAAACTGGCGCGGGGGCGCCGGCGGTGCCTAGGGTCGAACCATGCTCCACCACCAGGAACTGGCCGAGCAGGACGCCAGCTGGCTCGCGATCCGCCAGCCCGCGGTGATGCGGTTGCTCGAGCGCGAGCTGCGGTCGCCCGATGGCGACGCGTTCGCCGCGGGCCTCGAGCTCGCGTGCCGCGTGCTCGGCGGGCGGACCCCGCTCGGCGACCTGCGGCTCGACCACAACGCGCTCAACTCCGGCATGGCGGCGGTGCGCAGCGGTCGCTGCGATCGCGCGATGGTGCGCTCGCTGCGCGACCAGATCGAGGAACTGCCGATCGTGCTGACGCCGGGCGAGCAGGACCACGTCGCCACGGTGATCGCCAGCATCATCTGGGCGGTGCTCGACGCGAGCGTGCGGGATCTCGACGACGGCGACGCGCTGGTCGCGTAGACTCGGGCGCATGGACGCCGAGGCGCTGCGGGTGGGGACGGGGACATGCTGGCGGGTGGGGACATGCTGGCGGGCCGCCGCAAGCTGCCCGCGGCCCGGGCGTTGCCCGCGCCGGTGATCGAGCGCGGCGCGCTGGTGTTCCGGCCGTTCGCGCTGCCCGCCGGGTTCGATCTCCGCGATCACGACGCGCGGGTCGAGCTGTTCGGCCGCGCGTTCGTGACCTCGGTGACCCGGTCGCGCGCCGACTACGGGATCGCCAAATCGTGGGTCGTGGCGCAGTTCGGCGCGCCCGCTCGGTGAACCTCGGGCCGGCACGCCGCTGGCATCTTCGCGCCTCATGAGGCTCTCGGAAGACGCCCTTCGCGGCCGCGTCGTGCTGTCGGGCGATGGCATCGCGCTCGGCGAGATCACCCGGATCTACGTCGAGACCACCGACTGGCACGTCGAGGCGCTCGAGATCCGCCTGCGCAAGGACATCACCGACCGGCTCGGCGCCAGCCGCAGCCTGTTCCGCGGCGCGACGCTCGAGGTCTCGACCCAGCTGGTGCAGTCGGTCGGCGACGTCGTGATCCTGACGGTCACCGCCGACAGCCTGCGTGCGCCCTCGCCTCCCCAGGCGAGCGAGTCCGCACCGTTGCACTAGCCACGGCGAGGTCCGGCTAGGTCGCCGCAGGAGGGCCGTACGCCGCCCGGCAGCTCGCGATCGCCGCGGCGAGGTCCGGCGCGAGGGGGCAGGTCACGGCGAGCGTGCCGCCGTCGGGGTGGGGGACCGAGAGCGCGGTGCAGTGGAGGGCGAGGCGGTGCAGGTCGTGCTGGGTGCGGAAGATCCGGTTGTGCTCGCCCTTGCCGTAGCGGACATCGCCGATCAGCGGGCAGGAGATGTGCTTCAGGTGCCGCCGGATCTGGTGGAGGCGGCCGGTGCGCGGGTGGGCCTCGACGAGCGCGTAGCGGCCGAACGTGTCGAGCCGGGCGATTGCCGTGACGGCGGGGACGCGGTCCTCGCCGGGCGCGCGCGGGATCGCGTGGTCGATCACCGCGGATGCGGGCGGGTGGCCGCGGGTGATCGCGAGGTAGGTCTTGTCGGCGAGCTCCCACGCCTCGGAGAACGCGCGCGCGGCGTCGCGATCGAGGGCGAACAGCACGATGCCGGACGCGCCGCGATCGAGGCGGTGGATCGGATAGACGTACGCGCCGACCGCGTCGCGCACGCGCTGGAGCAGGGCGTCCTCGCTGTCGTCCCAGCCGCGGTGGGTGGCGATCCCGGACGGCTTGTCGACGGCGACGCAGCGCGGGTCGCGATGCAGGATCACCGCGGGGCCGGGCCGAGGTGCTCGCGGAAGAAGTCGACCTGCACCTTCTCGCGCGCCAGGTTGAGCTTGGGATCCGGCACCATGTGCGTGGCCGACAGCGTGATCACCTCGGCGCGCTTGGCGTGCAGGTACAGCTCCTCGATCAGCGCGAGGGCGTGCGCGAAGTGCACGTTGTCATCGGTGATCCCGTGGATGATCAGCAGCGGGCGCTCGAGCTTGCCGGCGTGGGTGAGCGCGCTGGTCGCGTGGTAGCCGGCCTCGTTGGCCTGCGGCGTCTTCATGTAGCGCTCGGTGTACGCGGTGTCGTAGAGCGCCCAGTCTGTGACCGGCGCGCCGGCGATCGCGGCCTTGAACACGTCGGGGCGGAGCAGCGCGGCCATCGCGGCGAAGTAGCCGCCGAACGACCACCCGAACACGCCGACCCGGTCCAGATCGAGCTCGGGGTGGCGCGCGCCGATCGCCTGGAGCGCGGCGACCTGGTCGTCGAGCGGGATGGTGATCAGGTCCTTCAGGATCGCGCGCTCCCACGCGCGGCCGCGGTTCGGCGTGCCGCGGTTGTCGCTGCGCACCACGATGAATCCGGCGTCGGCGTACCACTGATCCATCACGTACTGATCGCGCGCGGCGGTCACGGTGACGGCGTGGGGCCCGGCGTAGACCTTGAGCAGCACGGGGTAGCGCTGGCCGGCGACGAAGTTGCGCGGCCGGGTGATCGCGACGTGGTGGGTGCGTCCGGCGAGCTCGACGGTCTCGAGCGCGGTGGTCGGCACGAGCGACGGGCGCTCGGCGGTGCTGGGCAGCTCGTGGGTCGCGCCGTTCGCGATCGCGACGACCCGGCGGCCGCCCTCGGCGAGCGCGCTATCGACCACGATCACGCCGTGCTCGGCCTTCTTGACGTCGGCGACGCCGCTGCCGTCGGTGAGCCGGGTCGGCGCGCCGCCGTCGAGCGGGATCCGCCACGCGTCCTGGCGCAGCGGGTCGGTCGAGGCCTCGACGATCGCCGCGCCATCGACCACCCCGGCGAGCTGGCGGAGGCCAAATTCCGGCGTCGTGAGCGAGCGCACGAGCTTGCCGTCGGGGCCACGCAGCTCGAGCGTCCACGCGCCGCGGGCCTCGGTCATCCAGAGGAAGCCCGAGCCGTCGGGGAGCCACTTGGGCGCGCCGACGTTCACGTTGATCCAGGCGTCGTCGTGCTCTTCGATCAGCGCGGTGGTCGCGCCGGCGGCATCGAACGCGAGCACCGCGACGTCGGTCTGGTCGCGATCGAGCACCAGCGCGGTCAGCGGGCCACGCTTGGGCCAGTCGACGTCGGCGAGGTAGCTGTACTTCGCGAGGTCCCAGCGCAGCCACCGCGGCTGGGCGCCCGGCGCGATCGCGACGACGCCGAGATCGACGATCGCGTTGCGGGTGCCGGCGCGCGGGTACTTGAACGGCACCGGGGCCTTCTCCGGGTGGCGCGCGTCGGAGACGTAGATCGTATCGACCGCGCGCGCGTCGGTGCGCTGGAACGCGAGCTGCTTGCTGTCGGGCGACCACCAGTAGCCGCGGCGCCGCCCGAGCTCCTCCTGCGCGGCGAACTCGGCGACGCCGTACTCGAGGCCCTCGGGGTGGCGGGTCAGCTGGCGCGGCGCGGCGCCGGCGGTCGCGATCCACAGATCGCCATCGCGCACGAACGCGATGGTCGTGCCATCAGGCGACAGCTGCGGATCGTACGCGGGCCCGCCCGGATCGACGACGCTGCGCGCGCCGGTGCGCCGGTCGATCAGGTGGAACGCGCCGCCGAGCGGCACCATCGCGATCGCGCCGTCGTCGGACAGGCCGATATCGACGACGCCGCGGGTCGCGGTGCGCGTGCGCTCGCGGCGCGCCTTC
>JBQCJR010000956.1:0-4342 GCA_051952595.1 Kofleriaceae bacterium | reverse complement strand
GAGCCATGTAGTACGGCGTGCCGATCACCACGCCCTTGGTGGTGAACCGGCCGGAGTCGCCGAGGTCCGCGAGGATCGCGATCCCGAAATCGACGATCCGCGGGCGGGCGGCCTCGATCACGATGTTGTCCGGCTTGAGATCGCGGTGCACCACGCCCCACGAGTGGGCGTGCGCGAGGCCGAGCGCGATCGGGCGCAGCAGCTCGAGCGCCTCGTCGACCGGGAGCGGCCCGCGGCGCAGCAGGTGCTCGCTCAGCATCTCGCCGCGCGCGTGCTCCATCACCAGGTACGGCACGCCGTGCTCGGTCTCGCCGTGATCGATCACGGACGCGATGTTCGGGTGATCGAGGCGCCCGGCGGCCATCGCTTCATTGATGAACCGCGCGCGCGACTTGGGATGATCGACCCACATGCCGCGCGGGAACTTGACCGCGTAGGTGCGCGGGACGCGGAGGTGGTCGGCCAGGTACACGCTGCCGAGGCCGCCCTCGCCGATCAGGCTCGCGACCCGGTAGGTGCCGGCGAGCACGAGGCCGATCAGCGGATCGGTGCCGGCGGTCAGGCGCTGGCCATCGCGCGGGCAGATCTCGAACTCGTCCGTATAAGAGGCGCGGCATCTCGAACAATGGCGGCGAGCGTCCACGTGGGCTCCGGCGAGGTTCACGCGGGCAATCTAGTGATCGGTGCGCCAGGCCCCCAGGTAGCCGCAGGGGATGCGCGGGGTAGGTGTGCGGGCGCCCGCGTCGGATCGTCGCAGCCCGGGGCGGCCCCAGAAGCCAGGGCGATCGCCCGCGCAGGTTCATGGTATGGGTCTATCCATGCGTAACCTCTTGCTCGCGCTCGTGATCGCGCTGGGGGCCGCCGGCAGCGCCGCCGCCGAGCCGGTGCAGACCACGCGCAAGGTCGAGGTGCTCCAGCACCGGCCGTCCGGGTTCTGGACCTCGAACCGCCCCGCGGTGGGTGGGGCGTATCGCTGGCGGATGCTCGGCATCGGGGTCGCGCTGGCGGCCGGCGCCGGTGCCCTGATGTGGAAGCTGACCCGGCGCGCCAACGCGGTGCGCGCGGCGGGACCGGACGCGCAGCAGACGGCGACGCGGCGTAGCCGCTAGCTGAACCCGCCACGGCGGCCCGCCGGTCGGACGAAAGTTTGTCCCGGCGCGCAGATGGGGCGACGCTCGCGCCATGCGCCGCGCCCGGCCGATCTCGACCGCGTCCGCGACAGCGTTCGTGCTCGGGCTCGGGCTCGTCGCTGGGGCGAGCTCCGCGGCGCGGGCGGACGAGCGCGTGGAGGCCGTCGCCGAGGCGCCTCCGGAAGCGTCCCCCGAGCTGCGCGCTGGCGCGGCGATCGGCGCAGGCGGCCAGGGCGACGCCACCTACGGCGCGATCGATCTGCGCCTCGACCTCGCGTGGCGCGGCGCGCGGCTCGGCCTGGGCGCCCGCGCGGTGTGGCTCGATGGCGAGCTGCGCCGCCGCGAGTGGCAGCGGCCGATCGACGCGCTGCGGATCGTGCGGCTGGTCGAGGTCTCGCATCGCACCGGCGAGGTCCAGCTCGCGCTCGCTGCCGGAGGCCTCGCGCCGCCCCAGCTCGCGCACGTCGCCGATGGCTATCGCGCCGCGCTCGATGATCGACCACGCACCGGCGCGCGTGGGTCGCTGGTCAGCGAGCGGCTCGCGATCGGCATCGAGATCGACGACGCGATCGATCCGGGGCTGATCGGCGGCGCGGTCGCGTGGCAGGTCGCGCCGCCGTGGGGCGCGACGCTCGCCGCCGCGATCGATCCGATCGATCCGGCCGCGGCGATCGAGGCCGCGGGCGCGCGGCGGTGGGACGCCACCCACGCGCGGCTCGAGCTCGGCGCCGGGATCGTCGTCGAGCCCCAGCTCGGCGCCGCGGCGATCGCGTTCGCCGACGCGGCGGTCGAGCGCGCGGGCGCCCGGTGGACGGCGCGCGGCGAGCTACGCGCCGGGACCGGCACCGTCGGCGCCGCGTTTGGCCCGCTGCACCGGCTCGAGCGCGCCGAGCTGTTCACGCACGCGCGCAGCGGCCTGGGCGCCGCGCTGTCCGCCGGGGTCGCCGGTTCGCGTGGCTGGCTGCGCGCCGGGATCCGCCATCGCCCGGAGCTCGGCGTGCTCGGCACGGTCGAGGCCGGCGCGCCGATGGGCCGCACGGTGCAGGCCGGCGGCTGGCTCGCCGCGAGCAAGCGCCACGCCGCGGGCGCCGCCGAGCTGCGCGTCGCGTGGGCGCGCCGGCTCGCCAGCGCGCTCGAGCTCGCGCGGATGTACGACGTCGATGCGATGCAGCCCGCGCCCGCGTGGAGCATCACCGCGTGGTTCGCCGTCGCGACCGAGTGAATCGCCCGGGCTATCGCACCACGCCGACCCGCGCGGCGATCCAGTCGAGGAACGCCGTCGGCTTGAATTGATCGAGCCAGTCGTCGAGCTTGTCGAGCCCGACCGCGCGCTGGACCTTGCGCAGCCACGCCGCCGCCGCGACGCCGTTGTCGATCCCGAGGATCTCGAACACGTGTGGGCGCCCGCGCTCGAGCAGCCACGCGTCGAGCTTCTTGAGCAGCTCGAACCCGCTCTCCTCGAGTGGCCAGATCTGCGATCGCGCCGCCTGCGCGCCGCTGCGCTCGAGGATCGCGTTCGCCGCGCGCCGCCCCGCCTCGCACGCGCCCTCCATCGAGGCGATATCGGTGTGGGTGCGCACGTAGTCCGCCGCGAGCAACAGGTTGCGCACCCGCGTGCCGGCCTCCGGGCGCAGCGCCCACGAGCCGGGCGGGTGGACCAGCAGCGGCGAGTGATTGCGCGGCGGCACGCCGGCCGAGTAGTCGAGATCGTCGTCGAGGTGCCACGAGTGGAGCAGCTCGTCGCGCAGGATCTGCTGGCCGTCGCCCTCGCCGTTGAGCGCCGCCTTGAGCTGCTGCCAGACCTCGTGCGCGACCTCTTCGGGCGTGCAGTCCCGGGCGGGCTTGGTGATGAACGTGCCCGGCGTCTCCCACTCCGAGATGTCGACCGAGAGCAGCCCGCCGACGTCGCCGTTGCCGAACGTGCGCCGGAACAGCCCGAGGTCGCGCCAGAACTGCGGCTGCGAGATCGCGGTGAGCGCCCACGGCGAGTCGGGGAAGAACAGGTGGCCGCGCACCAGCTCCACGTCCTCGTAGAGATAGAACTGGATCCCGACCATCCACTTGACCATCGCGTCCGGGTCCTGGGTGCGCAGCGCGTCGAGCGTCGGGTCGAGCGCGCCGAGCGCGGGCGAGATCAGCCGGATCGCGCCCTCGAGCGGCACCGCGAGCACGTAGTAGTCGGCGGTCACCGCGGCGCCGCTCGCCAGCTCGATCCCGGCGACCTCGCCGCCCTCGACGCGGATCGAGGTCGCGCGCTCGCCGGGGTGCAGCCCGACGCCGCGCGCCGCGAGGTGCTCGATCCATGGCTCGATCCACATCTGGGTCGTCGGGCCGGCCATCGTGCGGTCGTTCGACAGCCCGGTGGTGCCGAAGTCGCGCAGCAGCTGGATCGAGGTCGTGCCGATCGTGCGCGCCGAGCCGCGCACCGAATCCATCGCCACCAGCATGCGCGGGATGCTGCGCAGCTGGCGCTGGTAGTTCTCCGAGCAGCGATCCGCGGCGAGGAACTCCCACCACGACAGCCGCTCGTACTGGTCGAGCCGGCGGCGATCACACGCCGTCGCGAACTGGAGCATCTTCGCCGCGAACACCGCGGCGTCCTGGCCGTCGTGATCGAGCTCCTGGAAGAACAGCTGGAGCGCCTCGAGCAGGCTGTACGGGGTGTCGAGCTGGCGGCGCGAGAACCGGTACCAGGTGGTGCGGTCGATCATCGCCGCGGCCGCCTCGCTGGTCGGGCGCAACCGGTCGGCGACCGTCTGCCCGTTCCCCGTCGGGATCTTCGCCATCTGATCGATCACGTGGCGGTAGAACCGCGGGTAGAACCGGAACCCGTGCTCGCCGGGCAGGTCCTTGCGGCCCTGGGTGCCGGTCCCGCGGACGGGCTGCGAGCGCGCCTTGCCGCCGAAATCGGGGCGCGCTTCATAGAGGTCGACGGAGAAGCCTCTCTCGATCAGCTCGTGCGCGACGGTCAATCCGCCCACGCCACCGCCGACCACCACCACATGGGGTACTACCATTCCCCATCATCATACGCGGTGGGATCGCGACGAGACGCGGATTCTCAGCCCGCGATCACGCCGC
Source organism: Kofleriaceae bacterium (assembly GCA_051952595.1). Lineage (GTDB taxonomy): Bacteria > Myxococcota_A > Polyangia > Haliangiales > Haliangiaceae > JABFXX01. The sequence goes on along the minus strand of JBQCJR010000956.1, from coordinate 131 downwards.
CGGTCGCCCACGCGACCGCAGGGCGGAGTACATCGGCGTCGATCTCGTGGCCGTGCAGCGCGGCGAGCGCGAGCCGATCGACCCGCCCGCCGCGCCGCTGCGCCGCCGCGGTCGCGCGCATCAGGATCCGC
>JBQCJR010000955.1:0-3432 GCA_051952595.1 Kofleriaceae bacterium | reverse complement strand
CGACCAGCGGGACGGCGACGATCGCGACCCGCTCGTCGATCGCCGCGAGCAGCGCCTCGACCGGCATCGAGATCCCGTCGCCGGAGGGCACCTCCACGATCCGGAACCCGCGGCGCGCCTGGGCGTGCCACAGGTAGCGCGACGACGGGAAGTCGAGGCTGGTGGTGACGATCGCGTCGCGCCCGGGCGCCGGCTGGAGTGCGGCGGCGAGGTTCCCCTGGCACGCGGTGGCGTTCGGGCCGAGCGCGATCTCGTCCACCGAGGCGTTGATCAGGCGCGCGAACAACCCGCGGATCTCGTCGACCCGGTCGAGCCACGGATCGAGCGCCCGGTTGCGCAGGGCGAGCGTGCGCCGGTACTCGTCGAGATCGGCCATCGTCTCGTCGAGGATCGGGCCGAGGCAGTGGGTCGCGAAGTACGCGCGCTCGAGCAGCGCCGGGAACCGCGCCCGCAGCGCGCCGAAATCCGGGGCCGCGGTCACGGGAACAGGACCTCGTACAGATCGTCGAAGTAGCGGGCGCCCAGCGTCGCGAGCTGCTCGGCGCCGCGATACACCGCCTCCATCGCGTCGCGATTGCGCGGGGTCATCCGCGCCAGCTCGAGCGATTCGTCGGCGTGCTCGACCTCGAGGGTCTCGTGCAGCACGAGCCAGGTGAGCGACGCCGGATCGAGGTCGCGCTGCCGGCGGAGCAGGTCGCCGAGCGCCTGGTCGACCTGCTTGCCGTAGATCTCGGCGATCAGGGTGCCGCCGATCGCCTCGAGCTCGGGATACTCGAGGTAGTTGCGCGCGAGGCCCTCGGCGAGCCGCCGCCCCGGGGCGGTCAGCGCGTGGCGGTCGCCCGGCGGCGCGTACGGCTCGAGGTCGGCGAGCATCTTCTGGAACAGCACCCGGTGGGCCTGATCGGGATCGCCGTGGCCGAGCTCGTCATCGAGCTGCTTGGCGAGCACGCTGCGGACCCGGTCGTCCGAGATCCGCGCGACCAGGTGCGCGAGCCAGCGCGGGAAGTGATCGCCGATCCCGACCCAGTTGTTGAGCAGGATCACCTGCACCGGCGCGATCGCGGGCTTCTCGCGGGCGAGCCGGCGGAACAGCGGGTGTTCGGCGATGCGCTCGGAGTGCTCGTACCAGGACACGAGATCCTCGGGCGAGTGGGCGCGCACCCGCGTGGGCATCGGGCGCTGCGCGAGCGAACCGGGCGGGAACGTCTGGTACGCCTCGGGGGCGAGGTAGAACGTCATCTTCGGGACGCCGCGGTCGCGCTTGAACGACACGTAGCTGTGCATCCCGACCCCGGCGTCGAGTGGGCGGCCGGCGAAGCCCTGGAGGCAGCGGTCGTAGCGGCTCGCCGAGAGGCCGAGCTTGTCGAGCCAGCGGTGGACGCGCGTGCGGACCTCGTGGTCGTCGCGGGCGTAGTACGCGACCGGCGCATAGATCGTCGCGCCCGAGGGCTCGGCGCCGCCGGCGAACGCCCAGCAGCTCACCAGCGGGCGCGCGACGTACGGACCCTCGTGGCCGAGCATCGCCGCGCAGAACGCGCGGACCTCTCCCGGCTCGACGCCGCCATGGGGGCCGATCACCTGCTCGGCGTCCGCGGCGGTCGCCTGGTGGTGGCGGAAGTAGACCTTCACGCGCGCGCGCTCGTGCGACACCAGGTCGAGCGAGAAGTAGACGAGCTCGTCGAGCACCGCGCCGCGGCGCCCGGCCTCGCGCATCAGCCGCGGGTACGCCGCCGCCAGGCCGAGCCGGTCGAGCGCCTCCTCGAGGACCTCGGCGGCGTGCTCGTTGCCCCGCGCGCGCAGGTCCAGGTACGCCTTGAACTCGGGCTGGGCGCCCGCGTGGAACGTGACCGCGTACCACAGCGCGAGCAACCCATCCTCGCGCTGCGGCTCGAACAGGTCCGCGATTCGATCGAGCCGGGAGAGGTCCGCGCCGTACCGCTCGCGCAGCCGCTCGCCCATCACGCGCGACGCTCGCCACCGCCCCGCGAGCGAGGTGTCGTCCCCGACCGGCTCCACCAGCAGGCGCAGCTCGGGCTTGGCGCCGCCGAGCGTGATCGACATCTCATACGGCGTGTGGTCATCCACGACATCGGAGCGGTACGCCGGTAGGCCGCGCGCCGGCTGCGCCGCGGAGGCGCCGAGCAGCTCCACGAAGGTCGCGTTGAACCGCGGCAGGTCCGCGGGCAGGTCATCGGCAATCGCGGCGAGCGCCTCGAGCTGCCTGGTTCCGAGTTGTGCGAGTGTCGGCTGTCCTACAGCCCCCACGCCTCCGATCGTGTGTGCGTTGCGAGATCGATCGATTTCCGCCATCGGCTCCTCCGTATGTGCTGCCGCAAAATGCTGCAGGGCATTTCCACGGCAGAGATCTGCGGCGATGCACCGTGTGTGCACGCGCTGACATGTGGAACGGGCTGAGCGCCGCGACCTAAGACCGCGAGCGCTTCGCCGCGATCCACATGCCTATCTTGAAGACTCTGGCCCGCCGCGCGGCGAGCACTTCTTCGCCCCTCTCGAGCCCGGCGAGCGCCACGACGTCCCCGCAGCAGCGGAGTGTGTCGTCGTGGAACTCTTCAACACGGGCCCCGAACGTCACCTGTGACTCCTTTTTAGGTACTCCTCATTACGGGAAATCTAGAGTCCGCTGCTCGGGTGATTGGTATGGCAACTAGTCGTGCACTGCTTGAACGAATCGTCGAGCGTGCCGCCGATGTACATGTCGACGACCGGACCGAACTGCGCGACGTGGCTCTGCGGGTAGCTCTTGTGGCAGGACAAGCAGGCCGACTTGCTCACGCGCTGGATGCCCTGGCGCGTCGTGTGGCAGCTCTTGCACTGCTGGAGCGGCGCACCGAAGCGGTCCGAGCGCGAGTGGAGGAAGTGCGTACGCACGTACACCGGACCTTCGGGCTCGAACGACAGCGGCCCGTGGCAGGTCGTGCAGGTGTCGCGGTTCTCGGCGGAGATCGCGTGGCTGATGCGCTTGAGGTCCGAGCCGTCCTGGTGGCAGCTGGTGCACGGGCCGGTGTCGAGGACCTTGCGGGTGCGCTGTGGGGTACCGACCTGGATCTCGATGACCTTCGACGCCGGGATCTCCTCGCCGAGGTACGACCGGCGCGCCTTCATGACGATCTTGTAGGTGCCCGCGCCGGCATTCGGCGGCAGGGTGAACTGCACGGTGTCGCCGACCGGGGTGTCGGCGGGCTGGAGGCCGATCAGCGTGGCCCAGGCCGGCACGGCCGCGGCCTCGCCGAAGAAGCCCTGCTGCTGCGGCGTCGCGACGACCACCGCGCCGTCGGTGGAGGTGAGGATGCCGCCCACGAAGTCGACGGTGTCGCGAATCGGTCCGGTGTTCTGCATCGGGCCGTTGATCGCCACGACCATCTGCTTCTCTTTGTGTTTGCGCCGGTAGTAGGTCATCACCTTCTGGGTGAC
>JBQCJR010000954.1:0-4658 GCA_051952595.1 Kofleriaceae bacterium | reverse complement strand
GGCCGCGCGCTCGCGCGAGCGCGCCGTGGAGGACCTGGTTGCCGCGCTCGCCGCGGACGAGGACGCCGACCGCGCGGAGCAGCTGCTGCTGACCGGCCTCATCGGCGCGTCGGGCGCGGACCTCGGGGCGCTGATCCTGGTCGATGGCGAATCGTACAGCGTCGCCGCGGCGCGCGACCGGAGCGGCCAGGCGATCGAGCACGCCGCCGAGTTGCTGTCCGATACGATCGTGCGCGACGTGCTCGGCACGGGCGAGCGCGTCCAGCTCGACGACGTGGCCGTGCACAGCCGGTACGCCGCCATCCCCTCGGTGACCGCGCTGCGGCTCGGCGCGGCGCTGTGCCTGCCGATGCGGCTCGATGGCAAGACGCTCGGCGCGGTGTTCCTCGCGCGCCACGACCGCGCCCAGCTCGACGACCGCACGCTCGCCGAGCTGCGGATCCTGACCGCGATCGCGGTGCCGTTCCTCGCCCAGCTCCGCCGCGCGCCGCAGCTCGGCGGCGACGATCTGCTCGGCGAGTCGCCGGCGATCCAGGCGCTGCGCGGGCTGATCCGGCGGGTCGGGCCCAGCGATCTGTCCGCGCTGCTCCACGGCCCGTCGGGCTCCGGCAAGGAGCTGGTGGCCCGCGCGATCCACGCCGCGAGCCCACGCGCGGCCCGGCCGATGATCGCGATCAACTGCGCCTCGGTCGCGCCGACCCTGCTCGACTCCGAGCTGTTCGGCTACCGCAAGGGCGCGTTCACCGGCGCGGTCACCGATCGGGTCGGCCTGATCGAGGCGGCGCACGGCTCGACCCTGTTCCTCGACGAGATCGGCGACATGCCCGTGCCGATGCAGGCCGCGCTGCTGCGCGTGCTCGAGCAGCGCGAGGTCAAGCGGCTCGGGGACAACCTGCCGCGGCCCGTCGACTTCCGCCTGATCTGCGCCACCCACAAGGACCTCGACGCCGAGGTCGCCGCCGGTCGGTTCCGCGCCGATCTGCTGTTCCGGATCCGCGAGGTCACGCTCGTCGTGCCGTCGCTCTCCGATCGCGGCGAGGACATCGTGCTGCTCGGCCACGCGTTCCTCCGGCAGGCCGAACAGCAGCTCGGGCTGGCGTTCCACACCCTCACCGAGGACGCGTGTGTGGCGCTGCGCGCGTACGGCTGGCCAGGCAACGTCCGCGAGCTCAAGGCGACGATGCGCCGGGTCGCGATCCTCGCCGACAGCAAGCTGATCGGCGCCCGCGATCTCGGGCTGCCCGGGACGGCGACCGCGGCGTCGCGCGCGATCCCGACGCCGGCCGCCGAGCCCGGGGCAGCATCCGGAGCCGCCGCGGCGGTGCGTGCGCTGATCGAGGCGGCGATCGCTCCCGGCGCAGGCGTCCAGCCGCTCGGCCCCCTGCGCGACGAGCTGGTCCGGCGCTACGTCGAGCTCGCGATCGAGCGCTGCGGTGAGGATCGCGAGGCCGCCGCCAAGGCGCTCGAGATCGGCGTCCGCACCCTGTACCGCTACATCGCCTAGCCCGTCATCTCATGATCCTGCCGACAACGCATCACTTCTTCGGCCACTGAACGGGATCTCCGCGTTGCGGGAAGACCGCGAGCACCACGACGTGCTCGGAGTCCGGCCGGATGCGGAAGAACACGGCGAACGGGTAGCGGCGAAGCAGGGCACGGCGAATCGTGCCGTACGCGATCGGGAAGCGAAGCGGCATCGCCTGCATGACCTCGAAGACGGCATCGAGCTCCGCGACGAACGACGCACCGTGGCCGACGAGCGCGTACCGCTCGCGAGCGACCTTGACCGCGGCCAGCGCGCGGGGGCGCAGGCTGAGCTGGTAACTCACCGGGCGTCGCGAAGCTGGGCGCGAGCTTCTGACCAGGGGATGGCCCCATCAGGATCCTCGTCGTCCTCGCGGAGGCGGTCATCCAGCTCGCGGCGCTCCTCGTCGGACAGCGACAGGGCGGCGCCTCGCTGGGCGTCGTCGACGATGCTGTCCCAGAGCTCCTGGACGAGCGCGAGCCGGGTCTCGACGTCCAGCTTGCGAAGCTCGTTGATGTTCGGAGCCGGCATGGGATCAGGCTAGCACTCTGCCTCGCCTTGATCGACGAGACGTTCGGCCCGACGAGCGCGCAGGTGGGCACGGTACATCTAGCCCCGCGCAACACTCGTTCACGCGCGCGACACCTCTGCGCAGGGCCGGCCGGGCAGGTTGGCGAAGAGCTGACAGGAGGCTTGCGTCACCATGGTGAGATCTGTTGCGTGGGAGCCACGGCACGAGCTGGCAGCGCGGGCCAACCAGCGAGAATCGCGTCGCCTTCGGGTCGGCCGAGGTCTTGCTAGCACCGCGCCCATGCTGCGCTGGGCCGTCCTGTCGTGTGCGATCGCGGGCTGTACCTATCGAGCCGGCTCGTTCCAGCACGGCGCGGGGCCCGACAGCGCGTTCCGGGGCCAGCGCACCACGATCGGCTGCCTCGACATCGCGATCGATCGCCGCGCCGACCTCGAAGATCAGAGCGCGGTGCTCCACTACCGGTTCGGCAACCGCTGCGAGCGCCCGGTCGAGATCGCGCTGCAACAGGTCGCCGTGGTCGGCCGGCTGGCCGATGGCACCGAGGTCGCGCTCGCGCCGTTCGATCCGCGGCTCGAGCTGCACACGCTCCGGATCGATGGGCGGTTCGCCGGTGGCGAGGCGCTCGCCTATCCGGCGCCGCAGCGGCTCGTCCAGGTCTGCGCGAATGCCGCGACGCTCTCGCCGAGCCACGCCGGGGCCGGCCCGCACTGGCTGTGCTTCGCGAGCCCGCAGGTCCCGGACGCTCCGGAGCCGCCCGACGATCCCCTGGGCGAACCCGGTGAGCCCGCCACGCCGGTCGCGGAGGTGACGCCGTGATCGGCGCGCGGATCGCAGCGCTCGGCGGGCTCGCGCTCGCGCTCGCCGGCCGGCCCGAGGTCGCGCTCGCCGGCCACAGCTGCGGCGGGGGCGGCTCCAGCAGTAGCTCGAGCTCGTCGAGCAGCAGCAGCTACAGTAGCGGCTCCAGCTCGTCGACCCCGGCGTGCGTCGACGACACCGACATCGTCGGCTATCGCAAGTGCCGGCCGTACGGCGTGTGGGGCGCCAACCTCCAGATCCCGCTGATCTTCATGGAGCTCGGCGCCGCGGTGCGCTCGTTCGGCAGCCCGCTCGGCGAGCGCAGCGGCACCCTGTCGCACGAGGACGAGCAGTTCTCGTATCGCGTGACCGGCACGCCGCGCGGCCAGGCGGCGCCCGGGCGCGACAGCGCGCTGGTCACCACGATGCGCGGTGGCGTCGGGCTGACGCGTGGGCTGTTCCTGGCGGTCGACCTCGAGCTCGGCGCGCTGCTCGACACCTCCGCCGGCCGCGTCGAGATGACCTCGTCGGGGACGCGTGGCACACCGACGATCGCGCTGTCGCACGCGACGGTGTTCGGCGGCACCGGCGTGCTCGGCTATCGCGGGCGAGTCGGACGCGTCAGCCTCGGCGCCGAGCTCGCGGGCGGCTTCGGCGCCATCACCTACGTCTACAACTCGAAGTACCTGGCGTGCGAGAGCACCGCCTCGCAAGTGGTCGGGTATCCGATCGCCGAGGCGCGGGCGCGCGCGTCGCTGTGGATGACCCCGTTCATGAACATCGGCCTGAACGCGGGCAGCAGCCTGCTCGACGACAACGGCTGGATGGCCGGGTTCCACCTCGGCTTCGCGTCGCGCGCGTACGGCGGCCAGTAGCGCGATCTCGCTAGATCTCGATCTCGTCGCCCTCGCGCGCCGGCACCAGCTCGATCGTCCCGCCGCCGCGCTGGTCGAGCGCGCCGCGGCACGCCGCGCGCAGCCCGTCGACGTCGTCGTCGGAGTAGTCCTGGTCGTAGTGGAACATGACGAGCCGGCGGACCTGGGCGGCCACCGCCGCGTCGGCCGCGTCCTCGTACGACGAGAACCCGCGGTTGCGGCGGGTGGCCTGGTCCTCGGGGCGGTAGGTCGTGTCGTGCAGCAGCACGTCGGCGCCGCGGTAGAACGCGATCGCCTCGGGCAGCGGGCCGGCCTCGGGGTAGCCGACGTCCGAGGCGTACACGAAGCTGCGCCCGTCCTCCTCGATCCGGAACGCGAGCGCGGTGGTGACCCCGTGGGGGTGCTCGTGCGCCGTGATCGTCACGCCCTCGGCCTGCCACGGCTCGCCGCGCGGGGCGGCGCACACGTCGAACGCCGCCGAGAAGTTCTTGAGCGATTGCAGCGGCGAGAAGTTCGGGTCCATCTGGCCCTCGAGGATCTGCTCGAGCACCTCCGGCGAGCCGCCGGGGCCCCACACCGTGAACTGGTTGCCGGGGATGAACACCGGGGCGAAGAAGCCGAGCCCCTGGATGTGGTCCCAGTGGGTGTGCGACAGCAGCACCGCGGCGCGGCCGGCGCCCTTGCCAAACGCGCCGGCCATCAGCGCGTTGCCGAGGTGCATGAGCCCGGTGCCCATGTCGATGATCACCAGGCCGCCGCTCCGGGTATGCACCGACACGCACGAGGTGTTGCCGCCGTAGCGGATCGTGTCGGGGCCGGGCGCGGGGGGCGATCCCCCCACCCCCCAAAACCACACCAACAAAAAAACCCCAAAGCGAACACGAGACCCACGTACACGCTAAACAGCTCAAACCAAACTCCCAAATCGTTT
>JBQCJR010000953.1:0-3026 GCA_051952595.1 Kofleriaceae bacterium | reverse complement strand
CGCGCCCCAAGGCGACCCGGCGCCACCCGCTGCTCGACGAGGTCGCGCTGGCGCTCGGCGGTCTAGGCTTCCGGCCCGCCGAGGTCGACGCCGCGGTCGGCGAGCTCGTGGTGGACGACGGCGCCACGGTCGAGGCGCTGCTCCGCCAGGCGCTGCGGAGCGTGCCACGGTAACGCCGAGGCCCTACGACCATGACGCGCAAGAAGCACATCGATGCCGGTCCGGTCGAGCCCCCGCGCGAGGTGGCCGCCGCCGAGCGCTCCGGCGAGAAGGCGTGGCAGGCCGCGCTGCGTCCGCGCACGTTCGACGAGTACATCGGTCAGCGCGATCTGATCGAGAACCTGAGGGTCTCGGTGCGCGCCGCCAAGCAGGGCGGCTGGGCGCTCGATCACTTCCTGTTCGCCGGCCCACCCGGCCTCGGCAAGACCACGCTCGCCCACGTGATCGCGAACGAGCTCGGCGTCAACCTGCACGTCAGCTCCGGCCCCGCGATCGATCACAAGGGCATGCTCGCGTCGCTGCTGACCTCGCTCAACGAGGGCGACGCGCTGTTCATCGACGAGATCCACCGGCTGTCGCCGGTCGTCGAGGAGAACCTCTATCCCGCGATGGAGGACTTCCGGTTCGACGTGTTCATCGGCGAGGGGCCCCACGCCAAGGCGATGACGATGCAGCTGCCCCGGTTCACGCTGCTCGGCGCGACCACCCGCATGGGCCTGCTGTCCGCGCCGCTGCTCGACCGGTTCGGCTTCAACTGGCAGCTCCGCTACTACGAGCTCGCCGACATGGTGTCGATCGTGAAGCGCTCGGCCGCGCTGATCCGGATCGAGGTCGACGAGGACGGCGCCACCGAGATCGCGCGGCGGGCGCGCGGCACCCCGCGGATCGCCAACCGCCTGCTCCGCCGCGTGCGCGACTTCGCGGCCGTCGAGAGCGATGGCACGATCGATGGCGAGATCGCCGCGTCGTCGCTCGATCGGCTCGCCGTCGACCACGCCGGCCTCGACGCGCTCGACCGCGCGTACCTCTCGGTGATCTGCGAGCGGTTCGACGGCGGCCCCGTCGGGATCGAGGCCGTCTCCGCCTCGCTCTCCGAGGAGCGCGGCACGCTCGAGGAGGTCGTCGAGCCGTTCTTGCTGCAGGTCGGGTTCATCGCCCGCACGCCGCGCGGCCGGATCGCCACCGCCGCCGCGTACCAGCACATGGGCCTCGCGGCACCGAGCAAGACGCCGACCGGCGGGCCCGGCCAGGGCCGGCTGTTCTAGGCGCAGGCGCCCTGTGGACATGACGCTCGTGTGACCTGCGCCGAGGTGGCGGAGGTCGCGCGGTGGCGGAGCCGGGGACCAACGCCTCCTTCGTCTCGGTCCGCTCCGAGACCACCGACGAGACCTCGGCGCGACGGCGCCGTTCCCTACAAGGCCTCCTGAACCGTGGAGCGGCCCCAAGGGGCAGCATCAGAAGTCGAGTGGTAGCTTCTCGACCAGCTTCTTGGGATTCGGATGGAGCCGCAGCCGCGTCCACGTCTTGCCGTCGAAGAGGTACACGAACGAACCACACGAGCTGGCGAGCACGTCACCGTTCGCTTCCATGCGATAGCCGCCAGCCTCGCCCTTCTGTCGCTTCAGCTTCGTGCCGCTGCGTCGGTAGAACCCGAATTCCTCGGTGGACACGAACAAGTGGCCCTTGAGCTCGGCCATCGCGAAGACCTTCACATCCGCCGGCAAACCGGTCAGGTGCTTCCAGCTCGTCGAGCCTTTCGGGTATGCCGCCACGAGGCCGTAGTCGCCGCCAAGCAGGATCTCGTCCTTGCTCGCGTAGACCGAGAACACGGTCGAGCGACCACCGGAGACCGTGAACGGATTCTCCTTGCCCCAACATGGGACCAGCTTGGTGGTGCCCGCGCTGAACGTTCCGTAGTCGCCGACCACATACATCCGGGACCCGTCAAAGCCGATCGCACGGAGATCCGCGACGCCTTCGGACCTCGGGCCGGTGACGGCGGGGACCGTCTTCAGCTTGGTTGCTTCGTAGGTGAGGACCTGCCCGTTGTCACCGCAGATCCCCACGCAGTGCTTGCCGATTCCCACCATGCGATAGAGGCCGGTGGGCAGCTTCTTCTTCGTCACGATCGGCTTCGCTCCGGGGCGGAGCTCGACAATGCAGGTCTCCATGAGCACGCACTGCCAACCATCGCCCTGGACGACATGGTCGATCATGGGTGTGTCCGACTCGTAGACGATCGTGGCTGAAAGGGTCGAGCGCTCGATGCTCGCCACGACGCTGCCGACAAACACGTCGTCAGAGCTCACGACGTTGAAGCCCACGTAGAGCAAGTCGCCAACCGGTATCGCCGTCACCACATAGGATTCGAGCCGTTTGTTCTTGGCCCAGTCTTTCAGCATGGCGCGATCCAGAGCACAACACGTCCCACGCGCGGCGGCGAGGGGACTCGCCCGGAAGTGCTCTGATCACGCCGCGCGGGGGAGTGCGCCGCGGTCGAGCAACGGCATGGCCCGCAGCTTGGCGTTCGCGATCACGGCCCCTGCGATCTCGCCGATGCGCGCCTGGTCGAGAATGCCGTGCGCCGCGAGCTGCTCTGCCGAGAACGCCGACAGCTCGGGGAGCCTCGGGGCGAGCTGCTCCTCCAGCTTGGCGACGCGCGCTGCGACGGCCGTGCGCACGCCGCGACGGTCGAGACACCACGCGAGCACGGACCACCCGAGCTCCGCGTGCGTGGCCTCGTCGCGCGCGATGGTCGCGAGCGCGTCTTTCACGACGGGATCCGCCGCGGACTCCGACGCGATCCGCGCGACCTCCGCCGCGACCCCTTCCGCGACGCAGCCATCGACGAGCGTGCCGATCGCGAGGCGGATCGGATCGATCGTGCTCGCCTCGACCTTCTGTAGCTCGGTGATCGGACCGGCGCTGATCGCGGTGCCTGCGTACGCGCTCGCGATCGCGAAGCAGCGGCGTGCGTGGCGGATCTCGTCGAGCGCGGCGAGGTGCGTGCGCTCCACCAGCTCGCT
>JBQCJR010000952.1:0-7068 GCA_051952595.1 Kofleriaceae bacterium | reverse complement strand
TGAGGTCGCGGTGGATCACTCCGACGGCGTGGGCGGCTTCGAGCGCGAGTGCGATCTGTTTGGCGACGTTGAGCGCACGGTGCAGCTCGACCGCGCCCTCTTTCTCGATCAGGTCCTCGAGGCTCTTGCCCTCCAGGTACTCCATCACGAAGTACACCGGGCCATCGGCGAGGATCCCGAAGTCGGTCACGTCGACGATGTTGGCGTGGTTGATCGAGGTCGCCGCGCGGGCCTCGCGCAGGAACCGGTGGATCGCCTCCTGGTAGCGCGCGAACTGCGGGTGCAGCACTTTCACGGCGACCGGCTTCTTGATGTAGACGTGCTCGCCGCTATAGACCGTCCCCATCCCGCCGCGGCCGAGGATCTTGTCGAGCCGATAGTTGCCGATCGAGGTGCCGAGGCGCGCGATGTCCTCTTCCTCGACCAGCACCGCAGAGTCGTGAAGGCAGAACCGTTCCCCGTCGGGGAACCGCGTGAAACAGCGTGGGCAGACCTTCACGGAGGGCTCAGAACCGCGCCTGCACGAACATGTTCATGAATCGATTGTCGTAGAACTTGCCGGCCTCGGCCGGACCCTTCTCGCCGTCCGGATCCTTCGGCACCACGTCGAGGAACTTGAACTCGAGGCCGATGTCGAGCTTCTGGCTCGGCGTGAACTGGACGCGCGCGGTCGCCGGCACCACGAACTGGTTCGTGGTGTCGAAGTCGCGGATCTGGAGCTGCACGAAGATCCGGACGTCGAGCATCGCGACCGGGTTGGTCGCGATGCCGATCGAGGGGTTGAGGTCCGGCTTGATCCCGTCCTCGACGCAGTTGGTCGGCCGGCCGGTGCCATCGATCTCGAGCGCGGTGTTGTTGACCGCGAGGCACGGGATGTCCGTGGGGTTGTTGCCGCGCTTGACCGCGTTGAAGTCGAAGCTGATCAGCGTGTCGAGCGCGATGATCGCGATCTCCGGGCGGGCGACGTAGCGGAACGGGAACCCGATGTCGAACGAGAACTGGCTACCCGCGCCCTGGGTGTAGTGCGTCGGCTTGCCGGTCATCGTCGTGTCCGGCCCGAGATCCAGCCGAGACACCGTGGCCGCTCGCTGGAAGTGCACCGCGGCCTTGATATCGAACAGGTCGTACGCCAGCGCGCCCTCGAACCCGGCGTAGACGTCGAACGCGTTGAAGTTGTAGTCGCCGGCGAACCCGCCGATGACGGTGAAGTTGTCCTTCCACCCGTAGCGGCCGTCGAGCGAGATGCCGGCGTACTCGAACGCCGTCTTGTCGCTCACGTCCACGCCGAGCGAGGCGCGCAGCTGGGTGATCCCCTGGGTCAGGGTGAGCGGCCGGAACAGCTCGCGCACCGGATAGGTCTTCAGCGTGAACAGGCCGCCCGCGGTGACCGGGGGCTGGTCCTTGTCCTCTTCCTCGCCATCTTCCCCCTCCTCGCCATCGCCGCCACCACCTCCGCCATCGTCCTCTTCCTCCTCCTCGTCGTCTGCATAGGCAGTTCCGGTATGAGAGAGGACATAACCAGCGGTCAGCGACAGGGCGAGCGCGCAGCGAAGAGCGCCCGAAAGTGAAGCAAGCATCACCACCTCGGTCGGAAATGCTACAGCAAATCGCCGGCCGACTCGAACGATCCAGCCGCCCGAAACGCCGAAGGGCCCGCCGGTCGGCGAGCCCCTCGGGGAACAACAAAAGCGAGTCTCTTCGGAAGCTAAGTCGGGCGGAGATCGCGGGTTACTTCTTCTTGCCCTTCTTGGCGGGCTTCTTCGGGGCGGCCTTCTTGGCCGGCGCCTTCTTGGCGGCGCCCTTCTTCGCGCTCGCCGCCTTCTTGGCGGGCGCCTTCTTCGGGGCAGCGGCCTTCTTCTTGGCGCCCTTGCGCTTGCTGCCGCCGACCTGGCGCTCCTTGCGTGCAACGTCGCCGTCACCGTCGAGGTAGTACAGGTACTTGCTGTAGTCCATCTCGACGCCCGCGGGGGCAACCTTCGACGCCTTGCCCTTCGGCTGGCCCGGCTTCTTCCGGGGGGTGGCCCAGACGTCGCCGTTCTTGATGTAGTACATCAGATCGTTGTCACGCTTGATTCCGAGCTTCGCGATCTTCTCACCCATAATTCAAACCCTCCCTAGGGAAATTGGGTGGCCGCACGCTAGCTGAACCGTCTGACAATCTCCGCAGGAAAACGCACAAAAACCTCGTCGGAGAGGGGCAGATCCTCGTCGAGGAAGCTCGGTCCGGTCGCCGGACGCTTGGTTTCTCGACGAGAACAGCCTGTGGATAACTGGTTTCTCGACGACGATCGCGAGTGATCTAAATCATCGACGGGAAACGGGAATTTCTCGTCGAGGAATCGCGCCGCCGGTCACGATTTCCGTCGAGCCGGCGGCCGTTCGCAGACCAGGACCTGGCTCTCGGACGTGCCCACCAACGGGCCAAAGAAAAAATCACCATATCGCTCGGTCACCCGCAGTCCGGCGTGGGCGACCAGGGCCTCGAGCTCGGCCGGGAAGAACTTTCGCTGGGTGAGCTGGACCACGCGCCCGGGGCCCCGGCCGTCGACCGGATCGTAGTAGAGCCGGATCACGGCGATCTGGCTGATCGGGTCGTAGTGGTGGTTCGTCGAGTAGAACATCGGCCGCTTCGTCGTCGGATCGGTGAACCGGGTCTTGGCCCACCGGCGGCTCGGGTCGCGGATCAGCCAGGCGAGGTCGGGCAGCTGGACGTCGAACGCAAACGCCCCGCCGGGCGCGAGGTGGTCGATCACCCGGCGCAGGCACGCGTCGAGCTCGCCGCGGGTGTACAGGTGCTCGAGGACGTTGAACGCGGCGATCACCAGGTCGAACCGCCCGGGCACCTCGAACGTGCGGAGGTCCGCCTCGACGGGGGTGATCCTCGACGACACCGCGGCCGGCAGCGCGGCGATCCGGGACCGCAGCCGGTCGAGCATCGGGCCCGACTGGTCGAGCGCGACGACCCGGTGGCCGTCCCGGGCGAGCGGCACGGTGACCCGCCCGCTGCCGCAGCCCAGCTCGAGGATCCGGCGCGCCCGGCCCCCCGCCGCGGCGCCACCCAGGCGGCGCCGGGCGAGCTCGCGGTAGAACGTGACGTCGGCGCGCCTCCGCCGGTACTCGTAGTCGTAGAGCGCGGCATCGAGGTAGTGCTCGCGCGACCCGGCGTCGACCAGGTCGTCCTCGTGCGCGCGGGCGAGCGCCTGTTCGCGGCGGTGGCGGGCCCGGGCGGCGAGGTCCGGCTTGCGCGCCACGGGCTTACGGCTCTCGGCGGCGGCGGCGGCCCCCGCGGCGGCGGCGGCGGCGCTTGCGCGGCTCGGACTCGTCCTCGGACTCCTCGTCGCGGCCCTCCTGCATCGAGACCGCGGGCAGCTCGCCCGGCTCCTGGCCGGCGGCGCGCTCGAGCAGCTCGAACAGCAGGGTGGCGTCCTCGAGCATCTCGCGGCCACCGGTCAGCTCGGCCTGGCCACCCCGCTTGCGGGCGGCCGCCAGCTTGCGCTGGGCGAGCAGCAGGTAGCGCAGGCGCTCGCTGTCCCGCCGGGTGACGTGGAGCTGGACGATCATCGGGTGGGCGAGCTCCTGGAGGGCGGCGTGCAGCTCGCCGGGGCGCAGCTCGTCGGGCAGGAACGGCGACAGCAGGGCGCCGAACGCGACCGCGTTCGAGGGGTCGCGCCCCGCGGCCACCGCGGCGTCGATGAACGGCAGCGCCGCCCAGGCCAGCTCGCGCCGGCGGATCAGCTCGGCCCCGGACGGCATGAACGACAGCCGGATCGGCATCGCGGCGGCGGGGCGGGCGACCGGCTCGTCGGCCCACACCCGGTGCCAGGCCTGCTCCTCGGCGTCGAGCTCGTCCTCGAGGTCGTCGAGCTCGTCCTCGTCCTCCCCGTCCTCGTCGTCCTCGGGCGACTCGCCGTCCTCGGGCGGGTCGTCCGGGTCGTGCTCGGCCGGATCCTCGTCGTCGTACTCCATCCGCGCCACCGTCGCGCGCGGCACGTGGACCGCGATCGGCGGGGCGGTGGCCGGCGCGCCCGAGCCCTCGAGCAGCCCCGCCAGGTACGGCGAGAGCACCGCGAGCACGCCGGTCTCGACCAGCAGCTCGAACGACCGCCGGGACGCCCCGCCGCGCATCAGGCGGTGGATCTCCTCGAGCAGCCGGGGTGGGGCGCACTTGCTGATCTCGCCGCGCCAGCGCAGCAGCGCGCGCCAGGTCGCCGGCTCGAACCCGAAATCGAGCCGGGCCGCGAACTTGATCGCGCGCAGGATGCGGACCGGATCCTCCTGGAACCGGATGTCCGGATCGCCGATCGTACGGATCAGCCGAGCGTCGAGATCGGCGAGGCCACCGACGTGGTCGATCACCTCCTCGCGTTCGACGTCGTAGAACAGGCCGTTGATGGTGAAGTCGCGGCGGCGTGCGTCCTCGGTCTCGGTGCCGAACACGTTGTCGCGTCGGATCAACAGATCGTGGTCGTCCTCGTCGCGCGGGTTGGCGCGAAACGTCGAGGTCTCGATGATCTTTGACCCGAAGAACACGTGGGCGAGACGGAACCGTCGGCCGATGATCCGCGAGTTCCGGAACGTGGATTTGATCTCGTTGGGAGTCGCGCTGGTCGCGACGTCGAAGTCTTTCGGGGTCCGGGCGACCAAGAGGTCGCGCACACAACCCCCGACGAGATAGGCTTTGTAACCGGCGCGTGTGAGCTTACGGACCACGCGATCGGCATCTGGATCGATCGCAGCCCGGTCGAGCGAAGGCATCGCTGGAGCAGCCGTACCACGTGGGGTGATCGGGTGACAAGTACGCGATCCCCGTGCTGTTTCCTCGGAGGTCGCTTTTTGCGCCCTCCGCCGAGGGTATTCGAGATGCCAGCGATCTCGCAGCGTAGGATCTCGGATCAGCGCGCGCGCAGCCGGATATCGCCCCACGGATCGAACGCGGTGGGGGTCTTCTCGTCGAGCCGGAGCTCGTCCTGGCCGATCAGCGGCTCGTAGCCACGGGCCACGACCATGACGGTGTACGTCCCGGGCACCGGCACCGGCTGCTTGAGCTGGACCTCGCCCTGGGCGTTCGAGCGCCCCCACGCGAGCACCTGGTCGTCGAGCCGGTTGACGTCCACCGCGCTCGACCGGATCCCGGACCGCAGCACCATCACCAGCGCGTCGCGGATCGGAGACTCGTTCGCCGCGTCGAGCACGCGGGTCGCGATCCGGATCCCGGCGGCCGGCGCCTCGACCGCCGAGGGCTGGAGCTCGACGTCGGTGTGGCCCTCGCGCGGCGTCCACCCGGCGGCGGCGATCGCGAGCAGGTCGCTCGCGGTGGCCAGCGGGCGCACGCTGCCGACCTGGGCGGTCTCGGCCACCCCGCCGCTGATCGTGATCCGGGTGCGGTACGCCGACGCGATGCCGACCAGCTGGCCGCGATCGTCGACCACCGGGCCCCCCGAGTTGCCGTGGGTGATCGAGGCGTCGGTCTTCAGGAAGTCGCGGCCGGCGGTGCCGTCCTGGCCGGTCCAGCCCTCGACCTCGCCCTCGGACAGCGTCAGCCCGCCGCCGCCGGCGTCGGGGTAGCCGAGCACCCACAGCCGCTGGCCGATCTTGACCTCGTTCGCGCGCGACTCCGGCAGGGTCGGCCAGATCATGCTGCTCGACGGAACCCAGGTGCGGCCGTCGAGATCGGTGTCGCACTTGATCAGGGCGAGATCGAGCTCGCGCTGCAGCTTGCCGCGGTTCGGGCGGCCGGCGCACAAGAGCTGCGGCGCGCGGTCCGGCTGGCTCGAGCGGCCGATCACGAACGCGTCGTGGAGCCGGCCGTCCTTGTCGTGGATCACGTGGTAGTTGGTGAGGATCGAGCCGTCGGCGCCGACGATCACCCCGGAGCCGCCGCCGCGCGCGCGCAGCCGGCCATCGACCAGGTCCGCGGCGACCACCATGACCGTCGAGTCGAACGCGCGCGCGACCGGGTTGGGGTAGGTGCGCTGGCCGAGCGAGCGGGTCTGTGGCACGAGCGGCAGGCCGCTGCGGGTCGGCACGCGCAGGGACGGCGCGACCACCCGCTCGACCTCGGCGATCTGGGACGCCGAGCCGAACATCGTGATCACGTAGATCTGCTCGCGATCGATCGTCGCGTACTCGACCGCGCGGCCGACGCTCGGCTCGTCGCCCTTCTCGTCGGCGTGGGCGTAGCTGTACGCGGTGCGCAGCCAGTCCTGGTCCTCGACCGAGCGGATCGAGCTCGCCTCGAGCTTGTACAGCTCGCCCCACCGGGTCCGCCGATCCAGCTCGAGCCCGGTGACGATGTTGCTCCAGCTCGGCTTCTTGTCGATCAGCACCTCGAGCCGCACCGCCGGGTCGATCGTGGACGTGAACGCGACGTGGTAGACCGACGACGGCCTCGGCAGCTGGCCGGTCGGATCGCGCACGATCCGCGGCGGCGGGGTGGCGAGCGGCTCGGGGGCGAGCCACGCCGTCGAGTGCTCGAAGCGCAGCCCGCGATCCGGCTGGTCCGGCGTGGGGAACTGCACGTTGGGTGGGGTGACCAGCCCGCGGTGGACCCGGCCCGCGATCACGATGATCACGAACGCCAGCAGCAGCACCGCGATGTCGTGGCGGTGGTAGTGGGTGCGCAGCTCGGCGAGGTCGGTGCTGGCGCGCTGGCGCAGCCGCTGGATCGCCGCGGCGGCGATCTGGACCGGGTCGCGGCTGTCGTCGTCCAGGTCGTCGGCGGGCGACTCGCGATCGCCGCGCAGCGCGGGCGACCGGCCGGTCGGGGTGCTCGGGCGTCCCTCGGCGGTCGCCGGCTCCCCGGCGGCGGTCGCGGCCATGTCCTCGGCGAGCGCGCGCAGGATCCGGTCGCGCTGCATGCGCACGGTGATCACCGGGTCGGTGTGCGCGCCGGTCGCGGTCAGCGGATCCGGCGGCGGGCCCTCGCCCTCGAGCTGGACCCGGCCGCGCGCGCGCACCGCCTCGATCGCGGCGCCGGCCGCCGCGGCCGCGACGATCGCCGCGCCGGACGCCGAGTCGAGGTCGCCGACGATCTTCTCGGCGATCCGCGCCGCCTCGAGCGCCGCCGCG
>JBQCJR010000951.1:0-5142 GCA_051952595.1 Kofleriaceae bacterium | reverse complement strand
CTTCTCGGAGTCCGTCTTGAGGCTGGCGAGGTCGATCTCGAACGACGCCGTGCCGCCCTCGACCTTGGCCGGATCGAAGTTCGACTTCGTGACCTTGAACCGGTCGAACCGCACGATCACCGGATCGTTCGGCTTGGGCTCGGTGTGCGTCGCGTAGACGTGGATCCAGTCCGCGTTCGGGTCCTCGGCCGGGGCCGCCGAGCCCTCCGCCGAACCCGCCGCGGCCCCGGCGGCGTCCGCCGAGCCCGCGCTCGCGCTCGCCGAGCCCGCAGAGCCCGCGCTACCAGCGGCGGGCTCGGTGACGGCCGAACCCGAACCGGCCGGGTCGGTCTTGGCCTCTTCCTTCTTCTTCTTGCAGGCCGGGGTGGCGGCGAGCACGGTCGCGAGAACGATCAGCTTGAAGGTCTTCATGGGATATCCGGACTCCAGATGCGCCGTTGGCTTCGGTTGACTCGTCAGCCGCCGGTGTGGCGCAACACCAGCGACACGTGAACAGGGATCCGATCGCCGTCGAAGTCCTTGGCGTCGGAGGCGAGCGCGGTCTCGTGGATCGCGATCGAGAAGTCGGCATCGACCAGCAGAAAGCTCGCGCCGGTCAGGCCGAGCCGCTCGAGCGCGGCGGCATCCGGCTGCTTGAGCGAGCCGATCACCTCGAGCGCGTGGGTCTTGCCGATCAGCTCGAGCGTGCCCGCCGCGCGGAACACCAGCTGCGACGGACCCTCCTGGCGCGCGGCGATCAGCCGCTCGAGCCTCCAGGTGATCCGCGGATGCTTCGCGGCGGCGAGGTAGTCCTCGCGCGCGTGCTTCGAGCGCATCTCGATGCCGGTATCGACGGAGGCGGCCGCGACGCTGATCTCGCCGGCGAGCGGCTTCGAGAGATCGTTCGGATCGCCGCGCCAGCTGCCGCGCAGCTCGCCGGTGAACACCGCATCGAACGACTCGCCGCCCGCCGAGATCCGCGCGAGCACCGAGCTGCCGCGGTGCGCGACCACCTCGTAGGTGCCCGCGGGCAGCGCGAGCGCGCCGGCGATCCCGGTCTCGATCCTCGCCGCGTCGCGCGCCGGCAGCACGTCGCGCCCGCCCTCGGGGCCGGCGCCGCTGACGAACGCGGCGATCGGCACGACGAGCGGGACCACCGCGATCGACCACGCGGCGATCCGCAGCCACTTCGCGCGCGCGCCGCTCGCGCGCTCGCGGCGCGCGATGAACCAGCCGCCGACCGCGAGCCCGACCGCGATCGCGGCGATCACCGCGCACACCTCGAGCCCGAGCCAGATCGGATGCTGCGTGCTGATCCGCCAGCCGAGGTCCGGATCCGGTACGAAGAACCGCTTGTCGAGCGCGGTGTAGAGATTCCCCGAGCCCTGCGTCCACCACCGCACCAGCGATGCGATCAGCGCCGCGAGGGGCACAGCGACCGGAGCAAACGCGGACCGCACGAATGTCTGGGTACCGTCAGCAGCGCTCGGTTGCTACTCCGTTTGACTCGAAACACTCCGTTGCGCGCGCTGTCACGCAGTGCTGACAAGTCGATTCAACCGAAGACATCTCGCACGCGTGGGTGCACCTCGACTGCACCTCGACTGCACCTCGCGCAGCGCCCGCTCGACGACACGCAAAACCACCAAACAACACCGGACGACACTGGTACATCCGTTGCACAATGGGGGCCGCCATGAAACGCTTGCTCGCACTCGCCCTCGTCCTCCTTGCCGCCACCGCGTGCGACAAGAAGGCGCCTCCCGCGACCGCCGACACGAAGGCCAAGGAGGTCGCGAAGCCCACGCCGACCGAACCGGCGGAGCCGGCCGCGCCACGCGAGGAGCCGGAGAAGGTCGAGAAGACGAGCGCGCTCGATCTCGAGCTCGCGTCGCGCGGCGGGCGCTACACCGTCCGCAACGCGAACTTCGAGATCACGTTCCCTTCGCGTCCGAGCGTCCAGGAGAGCAAGGATCGCGCGCCCGATGGCACCGTGCTGAAGTCCGGCATGGCGCTCGGTCGCGCCGGCACCGGCGAGCTCGGCTTCTTCGTGCTGCCGATCCCGTCCGGCGTGGCCTACGACGTGCCGAAGGGCATGGCCGGCGCGCGCGACGGCGCGCTCAAGAACATCGGCGCGAAGCTGCTCGGCGAGACCGACGCCAAGCTCGGCGGCCTCGACGGCCGGAAGATCTCGGCGAGCGCGCAGCAGGGCGGGACCACCTTCTACGTCGAGCTCTACCTCGCGTGGGACGAGCGGCACCGCTCGCTGATGGGCGTGTTCGCCAGCTCGACCAGCCAGACGCCGTCCGAGGTGGCGCGCGCGTTCGTCGAATCGCTGAAGATCAAGGAGGGCGGCGCGCCGGCGGAGGCCGCACCCACGCCCGCACCCACGCCCGGCGGCGGCCCGACCAAGACCGGCGTGCTCGACCTCGAGATCGAGGAGCGCACCGGCAAGTTCGTGCTGCGCGACCAAACGTACCGCGTGACGTTCCCGTCGCTCCCCGCGGTCCAGCCGAGCGATCAGACCGCGCCCGATGGCACCCACCTGCCCGGCGCGGTCGCGACCGCGACGATCGGCGAGGACCAGGGCTACGGCCTGATCCTGCTCAAGATCCCGGCCGGCGTTCCGTACGACGCCAAGGTCGGACTCAAGGCGGCGCGCGACGGCATGATCCGCTCGCTCGATGGCAAGCTGGTCAACGAGACCGCGACGACGATCGCCGGGATCGCCGGCCGCCGCGCGATCGCCTCGGTCAAGCTCGGCGCGCAGAAGCTCACGCTCGAGATGCAGTTCGCGTACGACAAGGAGCGCAACGCGGTGGTCGGCCTGTACACCGCGCTGCCCGCCGGCAAGCCGTCGCCTGCCGCCGCCGAGTTCTTCTCGTCGTTCGAGATCGCCAAGTAGCCCGGCTCACCGGGCGCGCGTGCCCGAGCCCGGCTCGTACGCGACGATGTCCACCACGACGTCGCCGTAGTCGGTGCGGCCCACCACGCGCAGCGGCACGCGATCCGCGTCGTCGCTGATCCACACCGAGAGCTCGCGCGGCTCGGTGTGGCCGATCCGCGCGCCGGCGCGATCGAGCTTGTACGCGCGCGCATCGAACCGCAGCGCCGGCAGCTCGCCGAGCTCGGTCGACAGCAGCTCCTTGCCGCCGACCGACACCTCGATGCGCCACATCCACCGGCTGCGAAACACCTCGACCGCGGTGGCCGAGCCCGCCGGCTGCTCCCACGAGCGCAGCGCGACCAGGAACGCGTTGTAGTCCCACACGTCGGGCAGGTTCACCGCCTGCGACTCGGAGATCGCCGGGGCATCGCCGATCGCGATCGCCACCGGCACGCGGTTGCCGTCGCGCCGCGCGAGATCGCCGACGACGCGCTCGATCACGTCCGAGCCCTTGGTCTCGAACTCCTCGGACTGGAACCGCCGCGAGCGCCCGGTCTCGACGTCGATCCACGACGCGAAGCGATCATCGACGCGCGCGAGCGCCGCGGCGAGCCCGACGACCTTGGCGTGGCTCTGCACCAGCACCACGCGGCGGCCTTCGAGCGGCTCGACGTCGCCGATCGCGAGATCGTAGGTCGCGAGCTGCACGCCCTGTAGCGAGACCGTGTAGCTCATCCGCTCGCCGGGCGTGACCAGCGGAGGGCCCGAGGGCAGCGCGCCCTCGCGAGCAGGTGCGGCGATCGGTCGCGGCTTCGCGCCACCACATCCGACGAACGCGACACACACCGCGGCCACCGCGACCACCGCGGCGCACCGGCGAGCGGCCGCGAACGAACGAGACGACTGGGAGTACGACACGGTCATGACCACTCACGAGCAGGGGGCGCCTGCCCGGACCGCGGGTCCGGAACGACGCTGATGGAAACAGAGCTCGCGCGCCGGCACCAGGATTGTGGGCGCTTTGTTTCGCTCCGCGCGATCGATCGCCTCGCGATGGCCTCGCAGCGTGAAGAATACCTATCGAGTGCCGCGCAGAGTGTCAGCTGACCGACAGGTGTTGGCCTGGTAGACAGCTGGCATTCTCGACGACGAGTCAATCGTGCGTTTGCTCCCGTCCGCATATTCCATGCTATCGGTGGACACCAAGCCCATGGCGCAGACTCTGCGACGGCTCCAGCCGGCCACGTTGACGACTCCTGCGGCGGTGTTGTTCGATCTCGACGGCACGCTCGTCGACACGATGCAGATCTTCGCCGACGTCGCCGCCGATGTGATCGTGCGCCACCACGGCCACCCACACGCGCGTGCGCGTCGCGCATATCTGACGACCAGCGGCGTGCCGTTCTTTCAGCAGCTGGAGCGGATCGCGCCCGCGGATCCGCGCAATCGCGACGCGGCGGCCGAGTTCGAGCGGCTCAAGATCGAGGCGACCGCCGGCATCGAGCTCGACGAGGCCACGCGGCTCGCGCTCGCGCAGCTGCGCGGCCGCGGCATCGACCTCGCAGTGTGCTCGAACAACTTCCAGGCCCAGGTCGATGCGTTCGTGGCGCGCTGCCGAGAGCCGTTCGGCGTCGCGCTCGGGTTCGGCAACGGACTCGCCAAGGGGCCGAGCCAGTTCGATCGCGCGTGCGGCACGTTTGGATGCGGCCGCGACGATCTCGTGTTCGTCGGCGATTCTCTCGTCGACGCCGAGCTCGCACGCGCCGCCGGAATTCGGTTCGTCGGCAAGCTCGGCACGTTCACCGCAGAGGCGTTCTGGAGCGTGGTGCCCGGCGTGCCGGTGGTGGCGGAGATCGGCGATCTGCTGGAGCTGTTCGTCTGATGTCGATCGCACCCGGTCAGGTCGTGCTGCTCGCCGCGGGCATGGGGACGCGGCTCGGCGAGCTCGGCCACGGGTTGCCCAAGGCGATGTTCGACGCCGGCGGACGCGCGCTGATCGATCGCGCGCTCGATTTCGCCGAGCTGCTCGGCGCCGACGAGCGGATCGTGGTCGGTGGGTTCCGCCACGACCTGGTCTCCGCGCATCTCGCAGCGAGCGGCCGCGCCGCGCTCGTGGTGGTCGAGAACACCGAGTACCGGATCGGCAACCTGCGCACGCTCGAGACCGCGCTGCCGCGGATCTCGGGCGGCTTTCTGCTCATGAACATCGACCACGTCTACCCGGCGGCGGTCGCCGAGCGGATCCGCGCACAGCCGGGCGCCGAGATCACGGCGTT
>JBQCJR010000950.1:0-17881 GCA_051952595.1 Kofleriaceae bacterium | reverse complement strand
CGGCAGCACCCGCGCCGGCAGATCGTACAGCCGCTCGAACACCCGGCGGCGCGCGCTGGTGACCTGGCCACTCCAGAACAGCCACTCGATCGCCACCTTGACCTCCGACCACTCCCACCACCCGCGCGAGGTCTTCGGGCGCGCCTCGATCCCGAGCTCGCCCGCGCCGATCGGGCCGCGCTCGGTGACCGCGTCGAGCACCCGGGCGACGAAGCTGCGCCGCCGCGCCATCTCGCGCACCCGGCGCCAGGCGTCCTCGCGCGCCCGCGCCATCCGCCATCGGAACAGCGGCTGGAGCGAGACCGGCAGCAGCGACGCCTCGTGGCCCCAGTACTCGAACACCGAGCGCGGCGCCTCGTGCGACATCGCGTCGAGCAGGCCGGGATCGTAGCCGCCGAGCCGGCTCCACGGGATCAGGTACTGCGAGCGCGCGAGCACGTTGACCGAATCGATCTGGATCACGCCCAGCTGCTCGAGCATCGCGCGCAGCGCCGCCGCGTTCACGGTGCGCGGCCGCGGCGCGGCGAACCCCTGGGCGGCGATCGCGATCCGGCGGGCATCGAGCGCGGAGAGATCGGCGGAGTGCACGGAGCTACGTTAGCTCGCCGCGGGCAGGGCAGGCCACGACGCACCACGACTTGACGATCCCCCTCGATCGCAGTCACTAATGACCCGATGTCGCTCGCCGAACGCAAGGCCTCGTTGATTCGCATGGCGCGCCAGACCATCGCGATCCCGCTGCGCGACGAGGAGACGCGCTGCACGATCTGGGTCAAGCTCGAATACCTCCTGCCCTCGGGCTCGACCAAGGATCGCGTCGCCGCGTTCATCCTCGGCCACGGCGTCGAGACCGGCGCGATCAACGAGGACACCGTCGTCGTCGAGGCCTCCAGCGGCTCGACCTCGATCGCCCTCGCGATGGGCTGCGCGGTGATCGGGGTCAAGTTCCGCGCCGTGATGCCCGAGAACGTCAGCCGCGAGCGCCTGCTGATCATCAAGCGCTACGGCGGCGAGACCGTGCTGACGCCCAAGCAGGACGGCGTGGTCGGCGCGATCGAGGAGACCCGCCGGATGGCCGCCGCCGATCCGCGGGTGTTCCTGACCCGCCAGTTCGAGAACGAGCTCAACGCGCGCGCGCACCAGCGCGAGACCGGGCCCGAGCTCATCCAGCAGATCGGCACCACGATCCACGGCTTCGTCGCCGGCGTCGGCACCGGCGGCACCCTGATGGGGATCGCCCGCGCGCTGCGCGAGGCCGGCCATCCCACGCGCGTCGCGCGCGCGGTTCCCGAGAAGGGCTCGGCGTGCTTCGCCGGCCAGCCCGAGATCTGCGGCGGCATCCCCGGGATCGTCGATGGCCTGTCCACGCTGCTGTGCCCCGACGAGATCTGTCTCGACGAGGACATCCGGATCGACGAGCGCGCCGCGATCGCCGCGGCCCGCGAGCTGTGCAAGCGTGGCCTGCCCGTGGGCCCGTCGAGCGGCCTCAACCTCGCCGCCGCCCGCGTGCTCGCGCGCCGGCTCGGGCCCGACAAGACCATCGCCACCGTGCTGTGCGATCGGATGGAGCGCTACTTCTCGACCGACATGTTCCACGACGTCGATCAGTGATCTTCGAACGGTGATCCGCCGATGGCACGGCGGGCGAGGCAACCGGGCCAGGCGCGGGAAGAACCAACTCCGCACGACCTGTTCCCGGAGCCATCATGCGCAACCAACGCCTCGCAGCCCTGCTGTCCGCGTTCGCTCTCGCGGGTGTGCCCGCGATCGCCGCGGCCGCTCCCGACGACCAGAACGCTCCCGATGACTTCGACGGCCCCGACGCCGACGAGCTCGACGCCGATCCCGGCGATCCCGGTGGACCCACCGACAGGATGCTCCCCGCGCCGCGCTCGTCGATGACCGCGCGGCCCCGCCTCGGCGTGGCCCTGATCGAGGTCAGCCCGTCGCTCCGCCAGCAGATGGGTGGAGACGCCGATCGCGGCGTGCTCGTCAACGACGTGCTCGACGGCTCGCCCGCCGAGCGCGCCGGCGTGCGCGTTGGCGATCTGATCCTCGAGGTCGATGGCGTGCCCGCCATGACCAGCAAGGCCGTGCGCTCGGTGATGGACGCGCGCCGCCACCGCGACACCGTGCGCGTCGCCGTGATGCGCGACGGCAAGCGGATCGACCTGCACGCCACCCTCGGGGCGGACGCCTCGGCCAGCGCCACCGAGCCCGACGCTCCCGCCGCGCCGCCGCCCGTTCGCAACGAGTGGTTCCCCGCCCCGCAGCGCCGGTCCAACGACTGGTTCTCCGGCCCGCGCGCGTTCCAGTGGCACTGGTCGTCGAACGACGCCGCGCTCCGCCGCGAGCTCGACCAGGCGCGCCAGCGGATCGACGCGCTCGAGCAGCGCCTGCAGCGCCTCGAGCGCAAGATCTAGGCGTCGCGCGCCCCGCCGGACGGGCGCCGTCCTATGCTCGCCGGCGTGCGGCGCACCCTCGGTCCTGTCATCGCGTGGCTCGCGTTCGCCGGGTGCCGGTCGAGCGAGCCGCCGCGCCGCGACGAGGCCGCCAAGCCCGTCGCCGCTCCCGCGTCCACGGCGCCCGAGGTCGATCCGTGGGCGCCCCGCGCGCCCACGCCGCTGCCGCCGCCACGGGTCACCCAGCCGTTCGAGCGTCCGTTCCTGTGGGTCGCCGAGAAGGATGGCCACGCGACCTATCTGTTCGGCACGCTCCACGGCGGCCTCGACGCCGAGCGCCGGATCCCGCTGTGGGTGTGGAAGCAGTTCGAGGCCGCGCCCGCGCTGGTCCAGGAGGTGAACCTCCACGACGTGACGCTCACGCAGTGGACCGCGCGCCCGGCCGGGTCCACGCTGCGCGCGGAGCTCGACGAGGCGACCTGGCGATCGTTCGAGCAGGCCGTCACCCCACCCCAGGCCGCGATCCTCGATCACCAGGCCACCTCCGTCGCCATCCTGCGGCTGTCCGGCTACGGCGGTGGCCGCGAGGCCGCGCCGCCGATGGAGGGTGAGTTCCTGGTCCGCGCCGAGGGGCTCGCCAAGCCGCGCGAGTTCCTCGAGACCCCCGCGGCCCAGGGCGAGATGTTCCACCGGGTGCTCGGTCGCGACATGATCGGGCGCCTGCTCGCGCGCCGCGGCGAGCTGCCCGCGCTCAACCGCGCCTTCTTCGACGCGTACATCGCGGGCGACGAGCAGCGCCTGGTCGAGATCAGCCGCGCGCAGTTCCGCCTCCACGTCGACAGCGACGCCGCGCTCGACGCGCTGCTCGAAGGCATGTTGCTCGAGCGCAATCGCGCGTGGATCCCCGCGCTCGAGAAGATCCACGCCGCCGGCGGCGCGTTCGTCACGGTCGGCGTGCTGCACCTGATCGGCGACCACGACGTGCTCGATCTGCTCCGCGCGCGTGGCTTCGCGGTCCGGCGCGTCGAGGCGCCGTAGAGGCGCCGCCACTCCCGCCAGCCCGCCGACATCGGCGCACCTCGACGCAGAGGCAGATGTCCGCGGGAGTATTCACCGACGTGACGAGCTGGCGCAGCGCGCTGCAATCCACTTGCGTCTGCGAGGCAGCCGCCGCTTCCGCCTGGTTCACAGCTGCTGTCCGACCGAGATCGCGATGCTCCGATCCCGACGCATCAGGTGTCGCGTGGATGTCGGCTGGTTCGCGACATCACCGGATGGCTCGCGTGGCACCGCTTACGCCGCCGCGCCGCGAAGTCGCCAGACGGGTGTCTCTCTCTCTTCGCCTCGCGCGTCCTGACAGCGCTGCGTTCGCGCGTTGCACAACTCGACAACGGGTTGGTGGCACCCGCCATGAAAACGGCGGCGGGCATGACGACACATCGATCTCTGCTCCGAGCTGCCCTCGCGCTCGCCGTGTGGGCTGGTTGTGAATCAGGTGCGCCTACCGGAGATCCGAAGGACGATCCCGCGGGTGTTCCCTCCGATGTCGCCGACGCGCTCGGCGCGTTGCCCGAGGCGCAGGTGCTGCTCTCCACCACCGACGGCCTGCCGATGTACATCGTCGGCGAGATGGGCAAGGTCGGCGCGATGCAGTACGAGGACGCGCTCGCCTCGGACCGCGCGCTGCGCCCGATGCTCGCGCCGGTCCTGCGCCCGTTCCGGCTCACCACGAGCGATCTCGTGCTGCGCAAGATGAACATCGACGACCAGGGCGGCCGCCACTTCCGCTACCAGCAGCAGCTCGGCGGGCTCGACGTGGTCGGCGCCGATCTGGTCGTCCACGTCGACGACAAGGGCGCGATCTACTCGGTCAACGGCAGCGCGCGCGGCGACATCCCCGCCGAGCTCGGCCGCTCGCCGGTCTCGGTGGCGGCGGCGCACGCCCGGATCGCCGGCGATGGCCGGTTCGCCGGGCTCGCCGTGACCGCGACCCGCCCCGTGTACCTCCAGACCGCCGAGGGTGCGCTCTACAAGACCTACGAGGCCGTCGTCGAGGGCCACCGCGGCCAGGATCCCGCGCGCGACAAGGTCTACGTCGATCAGGACTCCGGCGCGATCGTCGCGGTCTATCCGCAGATCCACTTCGCCGAGAACCGCCGCGTCTACAGCGCGAACAACAGCTCCTCGCTGCCGGGCACGCTCAAGCGCACCGAGGGCCAGGCCGCGACCACCGACACCGACGTCAACGCCGCGTACGACAACACCGGCGCGGCGTACGAGGCGTACAAGAGCTTCTGGAACCGCGACTCGTACGACAACGCCGGCGCGACGCTGACCAGCAGCGTCCACTACTCGACCAACTACTGCAACGCGTTCTGGAACAGCACCCAGATGGTGTACGGCGATGGCAACGCGAGCCAGAACTGCCTGCCGCTTGCGCGCTCGCTCGACGTCACCGCGCACGAGCTCACCCACGCGGTGACCGAGCACGAATCGAACCTCGTCTATTCCGGCGAGCCCGGCGGGATCAACGAGTCGTTCTCCGACATCTTCGGCGCGTTCGTCGAGGCGTGGGTCGACGGCGGCAAGAACGGCACGCTCGCGGTGTCGGCCAACACGTGGCTGGTCGGCGAGCTGGCCCTGCCGCCCGCGCTCCGCTACATGTGTGATCCGGCCGCCGATGGCATCTCCGCCGACGTGTGGTCGAGCTCGCTCGGCAACATCGACGTGCACTACAGCTCGGGCCCGAGCAACCTGATGTTCTGCCTGCTGTCGAAGGGCGGCACGCACCCGCGCGGCAAGACCACGGTCACCGTGCCCGGCATCGGCATGGACAAGGCGATCCGCATCCTCTACAAGGCGCAGGTCGACATCCTCACGTCGACCTCGAACTACGCCGTGCTGCGCACCGCCGCGGTCCAGGCCGCCACGCAGCTCGGCTACGACCAGGCGACCCAGGACGCCGTCGCCTGCGCGTTCGCGGCGATCAAGGTCGGCACCGCGCCGGCGAGCTGCGGCGGGACCAACCCGCCCGATCCCCAGGACGGCGTGCTCGCCAACAACGTGCCGGTGACCTCGATCTCCGACAGCACCGGCGGCCAGAAGTTCTGGAAGATCGACGTGCCCGCCGGCCAGACCACGCTGCAGTTCGACATCTCCGGCGGCACCGGCGACGCGGACCTCTACGTCCAGGCCGGCGCCAAGCCGAGCACGACCTCGTATCAGTGCCGGCCGTACAAGAGCGGCAACACCGAGACCTGCGTGATCACGTCGCCGGCCGCCGGGACCTACTGGGTGATGCTCGACGCGTACGCCACGTACGCCGGCGTCACGCTCAAGGCCTCGTACAGCGCGACGACCAGCGGCGATCCGTACCTCACGAACGGCACCGCGGTCACCGGATTGTCGGGCGCGGCGCAGAGCAACCAGTACTGGCGGATCGCCGCGCCGGGCAATCGCACCGTCACCGTGCGGATCAGCGGCGGCACCGGCGACGCGGATCTCTACACGCGCCAGGGCGCGCGGCCGACCACGTCGAGCTACGCGTGCCGCCCGTACGCGGCCGGCAACTCCGAGACCTGCACGCACACCAACGCGGCGGCCGGCGACTGGTACGTGATGCTGCGCGGCTATTCGGCGTACTCGGGAGTCTCGCTGGTCGCGAGCTGGTGATCAGCGCAGCTGGAGCAGCACGGCGTAGCCGGCGATCAGGACCGCGATGACCCCGAGCGCGAGCCAGAACGCGCGGCCGCTGACCGGCTCGTCGAGCTCCGCGCGCTTGCGCTCGACCATCTCGCGGGTCACCGACGCGTGACCAGGGCGCTCGGGACCGAGATCTGGGACCGTCATGATCTCGAAACATAGCGCGCGATCATCGACGCGCATGTCGCCACTTCCCGAACGAGCCGAGCCGCCAGAACACCAGCGCGAGCACCGCGACCCCGATCAGGTTGAGCGCCGCGTCGGAGGCGACCACGCCCTCCACGCCGTGCGCCTCGTGGAACCGCGTATCGACCAGCCCGACGTAGTTGATCGCGGCGTTGCCCGCCGCGGTGAACAGCGAGTACTGGGTGGCCGCGGCGCGGCCCTCGCCGCCGATCGTCTCGAGCACCGTCGCGGTGAACGCCGAGTAGCAGAACCCGGTGATCAGCGCGTAGGTCATCACGCCCCACACGTAGGTCTCCGGCGCGCGGGGTGACAGCGCCATCGCGATCGCACACACCGCGGTCAGCGCGCCCGACGCGAGGTAGAGCACGCGGCGGTTGTAGCGATCGCACAACAGGCCGCCGATCAGCGCGCCCACCGCGGTGAGCACGACGTTGGGCACGCCGGTGACGAACGCGATCAGCTTGTCGCTCGCCCGATAATCGACCGCGATGCCCGAGAAATAGTTCGCCAGCGCCGCCGTGCCGACCGGCGACATGCACAGCAAGAGGCCGGTGATCCCCTGACGGCTGGTCAGGATCGCCGCCACGTCGCCGAAGGTGTCGCGGAACACCTGCCCGGCGGGGCGATCGGACTCGCGCTTCGGCTCGGCGATCCACAGCGCCGCGAGCGAAGGCACCACGACCATCGCCGCGAGCACGCCGCCGATCGCCAGCGGATCCCACTCCGCGCCGGTCATCGCGATCGCGATCCACGCGGCGAGCCCGCCGCCCGACAGGTTGCCGATGTTGTAGGCCGCCGAGGCGCGGCCGCGCAGCTCGTCGGGCATCGTCGCGGCGAGCAGCCCGCCGTTGCAGGTGCCGACCAGGCCCGAGATCAGCTGCGCCGCCACCGCGAACGCGAGGAACGCCGTCGTGTTCTCGGGCAGCGGCATCACGCACGCGCCGATCAGGCACGCCGCGGCGAGCGCCGAGACGATCACCAGCCAGTGCTTGCGCTTGGGGCCGAGATCGACGACCGGCGCGTACAGGAACTGCAGCATCGGCGGGATCATCAGCAGCGACCCGTACCAGCCGATCTGCTCGACCTCGGTGCCGGCGCGCCGGGTCAGGTACGGCATCACGCTGCCGGCGAACGCACCACCGACGCCGTACGGCATGCCGGTGAGCGCGAACAACCAGAACGGTGGCGGGCGGCGCGGCTGGTCCATGCGCGCCCGACGGTACACGGGCTCAGCCGACGTTGCGCAGGAAGTCGGCGACCTCGGCGAACCGCGCGTCGAGGTAGGCCCGGACTCGGCCGGTGATCTGCTCGCCGTCCATCGCCGCCGTCATGCAGCGCAACCAGGCGTCGCGCATCGCGACGTCCACCGGCACGCGGCCGTGGCGCATGCGCAGCCGGGGATGGCCGTGCTGGGCGATGTAGTCCTGCGGCCCGCCGAGCCAGCCGATGAGGAACAGCGCGAAGCGATCGCGCGATCCCTGATCCACCCGGCCGTCGGGGGTGCAGCGATGCAGCCGGGCGAGCGCCGGCTCGTGCTCGCTCATCACGTCGTAGAAGCGCTCGGCGAGCGCGCGCACGCGGTCGGCGCCGCCGACCAGCGCGAACGGCGTCTCGGGTCCACCAGGTTCGGTCACGGCGCGCAGCTTAGCTCGGCCGGCTCACAGCGCGAGCTGGACGCCGACCACCGTGGTCAGGATCGTGACCGCGACGCCCATGAGGCTCTCGCCGGCGATCAGCCCCGACGCGACCGGCACGACGTAGGCATCGGCGACCTTCGGATTCCTGCGCCGCAGGATCTCGGCGGTCAGCGCACCGATGAACATCGAGATGCTGTTGCTGCACGGCACCACCATCGCGATCCCGATCCCCGACGCCGAGGGGAGGAACCGGCGCGCCCGCGGCGGCGAGACCTTCTCGAGCACCGCGAGGCACGCGCCGAGCGCGACGCCGATCGCGATCGCCCACCGCGACGAGGAGTGCAGCGAGCCGAGGCCGTTCGCGAACGCCTCGGACACGCCGGCCCACACCACACACGATGGCGCCGGCCAGTCGTCGCCGCCGAGCACCGACGGGTCCGGCAGGATCAGCATGAACATCGGCACCACGACCACCGCGCCGATCAGCACGCCGAACAGCTGCGCGTACAGCTGGTGGCGCGGCTTGGCGCCGAGCAGCCAGCCGGTCTTGAGCGTGGTCAGCAGATCCGCGGCGTGCAGGCCGATCCCGCCGGTGACGTTCGCCGACATGATGTTGCCCGACAGGTTGCCCGGGGTCATCGCGCCGAACACCATCTGGGTCACCGGGCCGAGCGCCTTGGTCGGCGTGACGTCCGTGTCGCCGGTGACGCGCGCGGCGACGAAGCCGAGCAGCACCGCGAGCACCACGGCGATCACCCCGGCCCACACCGGGATCTGGAACATGATCGCCATCAGGAAGATCACGACCGGCGACAGCACCATGAACGCCGCCGGGAACCACCAGTCGGGAGCCTCGACCGCCGAGATCGCCTCGCTCGGGCCGGCGGCGCGGTTGCGGCGCAGGATCTTCGCGATCCCCGAGAACGCGCGGCCCAGGCTCTTGTAGTCGAGCAGGAACGAGGTCAGACCCGAGGAGACGAGGATCGCGGCGCCGGGCCACAGCGTCCACGCGACGATCGCCTTGTAGGTGACGCCCGAGATCAGGCCCTGATCGAGCAGCGCCGGTCCGAGCACGACGTAGGTGAGCACGCCGCCGAGCAGCACCGACCAGCCGGTTCGGAACGACATCAGGGCACCCGCGCCGAGCAGCACGACCTCGGTCTTGAGCGAGATCGTCCAGCTCATCAGCGAGTGACCGGCGAGATCGATCCCGGGCGACCAGGCTCCCGCGACGACCTTCCAGCCATCGCGGAGCCACGCGATCGCCGCGCCGAACAACCCCGCGTACAGCAGCGCCCGGGCCTTGTTCGGCGCGCCCGCCTGGACCTGGGTGTGCAGCGACCGGATCGTCTCGGCGGTCGCCGTGCCGGTCGGGAACGCGAGCGCCTCGCGGTTGATCAGCTGGCGCTTGATCGGGATCGCCGCGAACACGCCCAGCGTCGCGATCACCGCGAGCCACAGCATCAGCGGGATCGGCTCCGGCCGGACCGAGGTGACCATCAGCAGCGCGCCGAGCGCCGCCATGTTGCCGCCGCCGGTCATGTAGCCCGCTCCGGAGGCGACGGTGGTCAGCGCGTTGTTCTCGAGCATGCCGAGCGGGCGCTTGGGCCGGGCCGCGGCGAACACCGCGTACGCCAGGATGCACGCGGTGAGCGTGACGCCCATGCTCCACCCGGTCTTGAAGAAGACGTACAGGTTGGACAGGCACATCACCGCGCCGAGCGCCGCACCCACCAAGACCGCCCGGACCGTGAGGTTGACCTCGTCTGGCCGGTACACGTCGCGCAACCAGATGGTCTCCGGGTCCTCGGTGAGGGGGACCGCGGGTGCGAGCACCGGCGCGGCTCCCTCATTAAGATCAGGCTGGATCGGCTCGGCCATGAACGGGCGGCTACCTTAGCGCACGGCGTCTCGGGTCCCCGAGATACTGAACCAGAATCGGCCCGCCGCTCGTGGTCTTCATGATTTGCAACGTCGCGGGGCCGGTTCCGGGCCGAGGAACGCGATCTCCATGCCATCCGTCAGCGTAACTCTGTGATTCGAAGTGATGTCAGACGCCCGAGGCATGGTAACGACCCTCATGGAGACCAATCAAACGACCGAACAGTCCGAGAACGAGGCCCCCGCGACCGAGGGTGTGGCTCGTTACGCCGAGCTGCAGAAGCTCGTGGCCGAGATGGCCGAGGACTTCGAGAAGTTCTATCGCGGCGGCAACAAGGCCGCGGGTACGCGCGTGCGCAATGCGATGCAGAGCCTGAAGAAGTTCGCCCAGGACGTGCGCACCGAGGTTCAAAACATCAAGAACGAGGGCAAGGCGCCGGCCGAAGCCGAGCCCGCCGAGTCTCCGTCCGAGCAGTAGCTCTCAGCCACCCAGGTTCGCGTTTGGGGCGCCGCGGTCTCGCCGGCGCTCTTTCGCGTTTTCGGAGCAACTCCGCGGGTTTCGGAGCGCTCGCTTCCGATCCGATCTAGGGCGTGCGGGTGGTCAGCGAGTCGACCGCGTGCACCGGCGGGCGGTCGCCGTTGATGAGGTGCTTGATCGACGAGAGCACCAGGCGCTGGCTCTCGAGCAGACTCTTGCCGGCGAATCCGGAGGACACGACGTCGATCCGGTAGTGCCCGCCGCCTCCGGAGACCTGGACCACGGCGTCCGGGAGTCGGGCCACGACGCCGGTCCGGATCGCTTCTTCGATGGAGCCGACGAAATCGGTCGGGTGATCGCTCATGGCGCTCTCGTGGCACGGAAGCAAGATCGGCACAAGCCGCCCTCTGGCCGAACGTGCCGGTTCGGCTCGCGGGAACGGCCGGGGCGGCGTGCTGTCGTACAGGCTCGATGCCCACGCTCCTTCCGACCCGCACGGCGCTCGCGGCGCTCTCCGCGATCGCCGCTCTCGCTTCGATGGCTCGACCGGCCCGGGCCGGAGATCCCCGGCCCGAGGCCCGCCGCGCGGCCCAGGACCTCGAGGCTCGGGCGCGCTCGGAGGGCGACGACGCGCTCCACCGGCAGTGTGGTGCGGCCTACCTCGACCTCTACACCGCGGCGCCGTCCGATGCGCGCGCCGACGAGACGTTGTACCAGGCGGCGGTGTGCTTCGACGCCGGCAGGGACGGCGAGACCGCGCTGCGGCTGTTCGATCAGCTCCACGGCCGGTTCCCTCGAGCGCAGCTCGCGCCGCGCGCGCTGCACCGCGCCGGGCTGCTGCACGCCTCGCTCGGCGCGTGCGCCGAGGCCGCGGATCGGTTCGAGTCCTACGCGAAGCGCTATGCGGGCGAGCGGGACGCGGCCGACGCGCTGGTGAACGCGATGCGGTGCCGCGCGATGCTCGGCGAGCACGCCCGGCAGCTCGAGGATCTGAAGCTGTACGAGCGGAACTACGCCGCCAAGAGCGCGGACGCCCCTGCGGTGGTGCTCGCGGCCACGACCGCCGCGGAGCACGCCGGCCCGCGGGCGGCGATCGCGCACCTGCGCCGGTTCCTGACCCACTACGGGCGCCAGGCCTCCGAGGATCAGCGGATCGCCGCGGCGGCCCGGCTCGCCGAGCTGCTGTGGCGCCAGTCGTGTCCGGTCGAGCCGGTGGACGGGTTGTGCGTCCGGGTGGCCCGGGAGCCGGTGTTGCCGGTCGCGACGGCGCCGCGCGCGCGGGGCTCGCGCTGTGCGAGCCGCGGCCTCACGGTGACGCCGGTCGCCCGCGATGCCCGGCTCGCGCGCGAGGCGATGGCGGCGTTCGCGTTCGTCGGCGAGCCGAGGGATCCGCGTGGCGATCGCGCGGCCACCGCGCGCGCTGCGGGGCTGTCGGCGGTGCGCCGCGTCGATCGCGACCTCGAGGCGTTGCTCGCCCTCGCGGTGCCGCGCGACGACGTCTCGACCCGCGCGGGCGCGGCGCGGTGGGCGGCGTGGTTGGCGCGCAAGCAGGCGCTCGCCGAGACGGCGGTGCGCGGATACCAGGCCGCGGGGAAGCTCCACGAGGCCGCCGCGGCGGCGCGCATCGGCCAGGTCCACCAGCTGTTCGCCAGCCAGCTCGAGGGCGCGGAGGTGCCCCGGGGACTGCGCGGTCCGGCCGCCGACGCGTACTGCGCGGCGCTGGACCGGGCGATCTCGCCTGCACACGCGGCCGCGCTCGCCGCGTTCGCCGCGTGCCTGCGGGCGCCGCGCGACGAGCTCTCGTGGTCGGCGCTGTGCGAGCGCGAGCGCAGCCAGCTCGATCCGGTCCACTTCCCGCCGGTCACCGAGGTGATCGCGCCGCCCGCCGCGCCGCGGTGGCCGATCTCGCTCGAGCCCGCGGTGCGCGTGCGTCCGAGCGACTCCTCGGAGGTGCGCGACGCGCTCGACGCGTTCGCCGCGACCGATGAGGCCGCGGGCCGCGATCCGTGGAAAGCGGTGGACGCGCGCGCGTCGGCGAGGCGCTTCACCGAGCTCGCGAAGCGGCACCCGCGGCCGGGCGAGGCTCACTACATGGCCGGGCTCGCCCTGCACCGCGCGGCGCTCTACGACGAGGCCCGCGGCGCCTATCTCCAGGCGCTCGCGGTGCAGCGCGATCTCGGGTCCGCGCGCTCGAACCTCGCGTCCGCGCGCTGGCAGCTCGGCGATCCCACCGCGGGCCGCGATGGCTGGCAGGCCGCGTGGACCGACGACCCGCGGCTCGCCGGCGCGCAGCTCAACACGGCGGGCGTGCTGCTCGATCGGATGCGGCAGCTCCCGCGCGGCGATGCCGGCCGGGCGCCACTCGCCACGCGGGTCCGCAGCGGGATCCGCGGCGCGCTCGCCGCCTCCGGGCGCGCCGAGGGCCACCTCCTGCGCGCCCTGCTCGAGCTCGAGGACGATCCGGTGAGCCCCGCCGCGGCGTTCGAGCTCGCGCAGGCGAGCCGGCTCGACGGCCGGATCGCCGCGATCCACGCGGCGCAGGCGGTGCTCGCGGTCCGCACCGGCGTGCTCGGCGCCGCTCCCGAAGGGTTCTCGTCGGCGGGGCTCCATCTCGATAGCGCGCGCGCGTGGCTGCGCATGGGCGCCCCGGCGAAGGCGCTCGACGAGCTCGGCAAGATGACGGACGCGCCGAGCTACGACCAGCTGGTCGCGCGCGGCACCGCGCTGCGTGGGCTCGACCAGCTCGCCGAGGCCGAGGCGGCGTATCTCCAGGCGATCCAGCTCGATGGCACGACCGGCGCGGCGCACTACAACCTCGCCGTGCTCCACGTGCACCAGGCGACCCGCGCGACCTCCGCCGCGGCGGCCCGCGACCTGTTCCGCCGCGCCGCCGCCGAGTTCCGTCGCTCCGCGAGCGATCGCCGCGTCGATGGCGACGCCCAGGCCAAGCGCTGCGACGCCGCGATCGCCGCGCTGCCGTGATCCGCGGCGCGCGTGGCTCAGGCGAACCCGAACGTCGCGCGCACCGCGTGCATCTCGTCGGACAGCGCGCCATCGGCGCGGCGCACCTCGAGCGGCGGCTCGATCTCCAGCGCGCCACCGCGCCAGCGCGCCGCGAACAGGCTGAACAGCGGCCGCAGGCCGGCGCGTGGGATCACGTCGCGCATGCGCGTGGGGCACAGGCCGGCGGCGCGCACCGCGGCGAGCGCGCGCTCGCGCTGCGCGGTCGGGAAGCAGAACACGAACGCGCCGTCGTCGGCGAGGTGGCGGGCCGCCGCGCGCGCGTAGTCCGCGACGTCGCCGCGCAGCTCGAACCGCGCGTGCGCCTTCTGCGAGTCCGCGGGCACCACGCCGGTGCCGAGCGGGAAGTACGGCGGGCTCCCGGTGACCAGCGCGAACCGCTCGTCGAGCGCGAGCTCGCGCAGATCGCCGAACCGCGGCTCGACCCGCGCCGTGAGCTGGTTGCCGGCGATGTTCGCGAGCAGCAGCCGGTGGCTGATCGCCTGCGCCTCGATGCACGCGAGGCTCGCGCGCTCGCCGAGGCCCCACAGCGTCATCAGGCCGACGCCGCCGATCCCGGTGCCGAGATCGAGCGAGCGCGGCGCCGAAGGTGCCTCGCGCAGCGCGTAGTACGCGGTCAGCACGTCGTCGGACGAGTGGCGGTGGCCGGCGGCGCGCTGCGCGATTCGCCAGCCCGCGGTCAGCGCGTCGATCGTGATCGGCTCGGCCAGCTCGCGCTCGAGCTCGCCGCGCAGGTCGTCCCAGATCTGTGACACGCGCCAGTCTAGCGGAGCGCGCTCCTAGCGCACGGCGAGGAAGTCCGATTCGAACGCGAAGCCGACCAGCAGGTAGGGGAACGCCCGGCTGGTGTAGTCGTCGGCGGTGCCGCCGGTCGGGATCGCGTCGGGCTCGCCGGTGCGGTAGCGGTGGCTCAGGTACCACGAGGCGATCAGGATCAGCGTCGGCTTGTTGAACCGCGACGGGCCGCGATCGCGCAGCGTGTACGCGGCGAACAGGCCGATCCGGTGGTGCGCGTTGTCGTTGTCATAGGCCGCCTCCTCGGCGTCGCTCGCGAAGTGGCGGCGCTGGTAGAACGGCCGCACGTAGCTGTGGCGCACGCCGAGCGCGAGCCCGGGCCGCCCGACGTACAGCAGGTCGCTATCGGTCGTCAGCGTCCAGCCGCGATCCGGCAGCAGCGTATCGAACGTCGCCTCGTACGCGGCGGTGTCGCCGGGGCGGATCCCGCGGAGGTCCCAGTAGTCGAGCTGCGCCATCGCGCGGATCGCGATCGGCCCGACCTTGGCCTGCAGCGTCGGCTGGATCCCGACGCGGAGCGCGGTCGCGGTCTGCGGCTCGTGCGCCGGATCATCGGCGAGCTCGTCGAGGTGGTGGTCGGAGTAGTTGGCGAGCGGCGACGCGAACGACTGCAGGAAGCCGAACGTGCCGAAGAACTTCTGGACCTCGGCGGAGCCGCGCAGGTTGAACACCGACGCGGGCTGGATCTCGAACCCGCCGGCGAGCGCGGCGCTCGCGGGGTTGAGCTTCGGGAACACCCCGAAGAACGCGAAGTTGTTCTGGGTGACGGCCTTGTCCGAGGCGTACAGGCGCTTCTGCAGGCCGAACCGGCCGCGGGTCTCGAGGCCGAGCGGGTTGAGCCGGAACACCGTCAGGTCCGAGAGCATCAAGCGCCAACCGGCCGGCGGTGGCGCGGTGGCCGGATCGTATGGATTGACCTGGCCGATCGGAGATCCCGTCGGTGTGCTCGTCGGTGTGGTGGTCGGGTCGACGGACGGAGCGGACGCGGGCTCCGGCGCGGGTGCAGGATCCGGCAGTGGCTCGGCCGCGGGCTCCGGCGCGGGCGCGGGCTCCGGCATGCGATCCGCGAGCGCAGGGCCCGCAAGCAGAGAGAGCAGGGCAGAGACCGCGAGTCCAGAGCGCATCGAGCGATCCTAAGCGCGAACGGGCCGTGGCGCGCTGCGGCGGCGCGTTCTATCGGCCCGGCCGCACCAGATCGGGGTAGATCAGGGCCATGTGCCGGAACATCCGCACGCTGCACCACTTCGAACCGCCGACCACGCCCGACGAGATCCGCGCGGCGTCGCTCCAGTACGTCCGCAAGGTCAGCGGGCTCGCGAAGCCGCCGCGCGATGCCGAGCTCGCGTTCGAGCGCGCGATCGAACAGATCGCCGAGGCGACCACCGCGCTGCTCGCGGCGCTGCCGGCGCGCGGCGAGCCACGCACGCGCGAGGGCGAGCGCGAGAAGGCGCGCACACGATGGATCCGTCGCGAGCAGGCGCGCAAGCCAGCGTGACGCTGCGGCGAGGCGCTGCGGCGCTGTCGTTGCGTCGAACCGAATGGGGTTCTGCTCGCAGCGACACCGACACCGATTCTCACCGTTAGCTACGGCACCGTCGATAATCACGGTGCTAGCATCGGCGCGTGGACGCTCTGGACCTGAGCGGCGATCCCGATCTCATCGGGCCGCCAAGCGACGAGCTACCGCACCGCGAGCAGTTCCTGCGCATCCTCGGGACGACCGATAACAAGGCCGCCCCGCTGCTGCGTGTCCTGCTCGCCAAGTGCAAGCCCGACGCGTCGCTCGCCGAGCAGCTGGTCATCATCGAGCAGCTCGGCCGCTACGTCGTCGCGGGGCCGTCGATACCCGGGGCGGTAGGCCACCCCGCCCTCGCGCGGCTCGAGCTGCTCGTGCTCGCGCTCGAACGGATCCCCGCGGCGAAGCGGCGGTTCTGCGGCACGGTCGGCGCGGTCCTCTCCTCGACCCGCGCGGTCAAGCTGTTCGGCGAGATCGGTCTGCCCAACGAGCGCGGCCTGCTCGCCGAGACCACGGATCGGCTGGCTCGTCGCTTCTTGCCCGAGCCACCCGCGCTCCACGAGCTGTGGATGCTCGCGGGTCGCATCCTCCGCAAGGTGGATGATCTGTCGTGGCTCAACTCCGCGGCGGATCCGCTGCTCCACCGGCTCGCGGTGGTCGGCGGCACCGTGTGGGATCCGGTGCGCGGCTCGATCCTCGACGCGATCAGCCTGATCACCACGCGGATCGCGGCGCTCGGTATGGCCGAGGCATTCCGCACCCGGGTCGACGTCGGCGCGATCCGCGAATCGCCGCTGTACCTGCTCACCCGCGCGCGCCCCGACGAGATGCCCGCGCTGATCGCCGAGGCGCGCAAGCACATCGAGCAGGTCAAGGTGGCGCTCGAGGACCACGGCGTCTCGATCGACGTCGTGTACTCGCTCGATTCGATCGAGCGCGGCCTCGCGCGCATCGAGCTGCTGCTGCCGTTCGTCGGCCGAAACGACGCCCTCGAGCCGACGTACGAGATCCGCGAGCTGATCGTCGCGGTCGGGCGCGGCCTGGTCGGCGGGCGTAGCTTCCTCCAGCTGCTCAGCGACAACCTGCGGTTGCTCGCGCGCAAGGTGATCGAGCGCGCGGGGCGCACCGGCGAGCACTACGTCACCTCGTCCAAGGGCGAGTACTGGCGGATGCTCGCGTCGGCCGCCGGCGGCGGCGTGCTCACGTGTGGCACCGCGGTCGCCAAGTTCTTCGTCAAGTGGGGCCACTGGCCGCTGTTCATCGATGGACTGCTGTCGTCGGTGGTCTACGCCGGCAGCTTCCTGGTGATGCAGCTGCTCGGGCTCACCCTCGCGACCAAGCAGCCTTCGATGACCGCCGCCGCGCTGGCCGGCACGATCCGCGAGCGCGAGGGGCCCGGCCAGCTCGACGAGCTGGTGCGGCTGATCGCGCGGATCGCGCGATCGCAGTTCGCCGCCGCCGTCGGCAACGTGTCCGCCGTGATCGCGACCTCGCTCGCGTTCGACTTCTTATACGCGCAGACCACAGGACACTCGTTCCTCGGCGCGAAGGACTCCGGCGCGGTGATCGCGTCGTTCGATCCGCTCGGCTCCGGAACGATCTTCTTCGCCGCGCTCACCGGCGTGCTGTTGTGGATGTCGAGCCTCGTCGCCGGCTGGTTCGAGAACTGGATCGTGTACCGGCGGTTGCCCGAGGCGATCGAGCACCACCGGCTCGGCAAGCGCTTCGGGACCGCGCGCATGGCGAAGCTGGCGCGCTTCCTCGAGCACCAGGCCGCGGGCTTCGGCGGCTCGATCTCGCTCGGGTTCCTGCTCGGCATGCTCCCGGTGTTCGCGAAGTTCTTCGGGCTGCCGCTCGACGTCCGCCACGTCACCCTGTCGTCCGGTTCGCTGACCCTGGCGATGTCGTCGCTCGGCATCGACGCCGTCGGCTGGGGCCCCTTCATCTCCGCGGCGATCGGCATCGCGATCATCGGCCTGCTCAACTTCGGCGTCAGCTTCGTGCTCGCCCTGGTCGTCGCGCTGCGCGCTCGCGACGTCGCGCGCGGCGAGCGGCGCACCCTGCCGATCGCGGTGCTGCGGCGGTTCGTGCGCCGGCCGTTCGAGTTCTTCTATCCTCCGAAGGAAGATCCGAACGGCTCGGGCGGCCGCGCGCCGCAGCATCACTGACGCGGACGATCGTCGTTCGGCTAGAACGGCGCGGGTAGCTCGAGCGCGATCGTCTCGCCGGTGTGCGGGTGGACGAACGCGAGCGCCTCGGCGTG
>JBQCJR010000949.1:0-4507 GCA_051952595.1 Kofleriaceae bacterium | reverse complement strand
GACGCCGAGAACCGGATGAAGGGCATCGTGACGATCGATGACATCGTCGAGGTCGTCGAGGAGGAGGCGACCAAGGACATCCAGAAGATCGGTGGTATGGCGACGTTCGACGAGCCGTACCTCGAGGTCCGTCGGCGGGACATGGTCAAGCGGCGCGGCACGTGGCTGTCGCTGCTGCTGCTGGGCGAGATGCTCACCGCGACCGCGCTGGGGTTCTTCCAGTCGGAGATCGACCGCGCGACCGTGCTCGCGCTGTTCATCCCGCTGATCATCTCGAGCGGCGGCAACTCCGGCGGTCAGGCCTCGACCCTCGTGGTCCGCGCGATGGCGCTCGGCCAGGTCCGCATCCGCGACTGGTGGCGCGTGCTCGGCCGCGAGCTGGTGACCGGCGTGATGCTCGGCGCGCTGCTCGGGGCGATCGTGCTGCTCCGGGTCTGGCTGTGGGGCGCGGCCGGCCGGTACGGCGAGCACTGGATCCTGCTCGGCTTCGCGGTCCTGGCCAGCCTCGTCGGCGTGGTGCTGTTCGGCACCCTGGCCGGCTCGATGCTGCCGTTCGTGCTGCGCCGGATCGGCGCGGATCCCGCGAGCGCGTCCGCGCCGTTCGTGGCCACGCTCGTCGATGTCACCGGCCTGGTGATCTACTTCACGATCGCGACGCTGATCCTGTCCGGGACGATCTTGTGATCCCGAAAACGCGAACGGGCGAGGAGGTCCTCGCCCGTCGGGTTTCGCGCGTCAGACCGCGTGGTCGATCAGACGGCCTCGGTCACGCAGTACGCGACCTCGTGGGTCTCCGGCGGCGGGGTCTCGTTGCCGCGCTCGACCTTGAGCTTGCGGTGCGGGGCCGCGGTGCAGTTGGTCTGGTCGACCTCGATCCGCCAGCACGGGGTGTTGCTCGGGTTCGTGTCCGAGTTGCAGGCCGGCAGCACGCGCTCGGTCTGCTCCGGCTTGCCCTGGTTGGTCACCCACGACACCGAGCAGTCGAACTGCTCGCCCGGGGTGACCGGGTCGACGTCGGCGAGGGTGCCTTCGATGCACGGATCGCCGATGACCGTCTTCAGCAGCTGGGCGATCAGCTGGAGGCCGCCCGAGAGGTCCTGCTGGCAGATCGTGGTGAACGTGCTGCGGTTCGGGAACTGGTCCATCAGGAACTTGATGCGGATCGCCGGGTCGGCGACCTCGGGGCCGGTCGCGCCCTGGTACGAGCACGAGTGCGCCACCGACGGGATCGGGCTGGCGCCGGACTGAGGCGCGCGGAGCTCGACCTGGTACGGCTCGGTGTTGCCGAGGATGCCGGCGACGATGACCTTGTTGCTATCCGCCGGCTTGAGGCCCTTCAGGAAGTTGACATAGGTGCCAACCTTCTCGAGATACGGGGAGCTCTCGTTCGGCGCGCACTGACCCTTGGTGCCGATCTGGTTCATCTGCGCGTCGGTGGCGCCACCGACCGCGCAGGTGTGGCCGAACCGGTTGCAGCGGAACGATTGCAGCGGGCCCATCGCCGGGCTCTCCGGCCCGAACAGCGCCGGGTTCGAGGCCGAGCAGTCGTCCTCGTCGGCGAGGAAGATGACCGCGAGGTACGCGTCCGGGCGGAGGAAGTTCGCGTTCTGGGTCGTGTTGCTCAGCGCGAGCCGCATCGCCTCGAGGTGCTGCTCGAAGCCACAGCCTCCGTTGCCGATCGTCGCCATCCGCCCGAACACCTGGGCGAGGTCGCCGGTGTAGTTGGTCTGGCGCGAGCCGTCCGACTGGCGGATGTCGCTGATGTAGTTGCCGTTGACTTCGGTGCTCGCCATGCCGAGCTGCAGCACGCCGTTCTTGCCCGAGCCGGGGCAACCCTGGACGTTCGGCCCCTGGCCACCCGTCGTCTTCGTGCCGACGTCCGACGAGACCACGCCGATGTGCACGTCCGGCAGACCACCGGGGATCGTGCTGAGCACGTTGATGAAGTTGGTGAAGTTGTTCCGGATGTTGGTCTGCTTGTCAGCCATCGAGCCGGAGTCGTCGATCACGAACAGGATGTCGACGTTCCGGTTGATGGTGATCGGGATGTCCTTGTACTCGACGCGACCCTGCTGAGGGTTGACCTCGGAGATGGTGCGGTCGGGACAACCGGCCAAAAGGACGGTGGCCAACCCGAGCAGCGAAGACGTAGTCACGGCATGGCGCATGAGCGCTCCTCCAGAAAAGCTGAGGCAGCTTAGAGCAAGTGGGCGGCCAGAGTGAAGTCGATCATGGTTTCAAACGGTTGCTTCTCGGCTGGCACGCCCTGACCGCCAACCTTGTTGGCGATCTGGATCCCAAGTTGGCGCCGGCTAGGGGAGCACGTGCGCCACCTCGTAGGCCGCGATCGTACCTCGCTTGAAGCAGTTCTCGTCATCGCAGCCATCGATGGTCCCCATGAACGCGTAGCTGCCGAGATACATGGTGGTTGGCAGCTCGGTCCCGGTCCACGACAGCGTCGTGATGCCGGAACCGGTCGCGACCTTCGTGGAGCTGGCCCAGGTGATCAACAACGTCGCGAAACTGCTGTTGGTCCAGAATCCCGCCACACCCCCGTGGACCATCACCCGTAGCGCCGTGGCTTGCGAGCTGTTCTGGATCGCCATGACCGGGCAGCTGACCGCGATGGTGGAGTACGCAACGTTCGTGAGGATCGAGGCGCCCGCCCCGTTCGCCACCAGGTTGCTGGCATCGGTCGGGGTCTGTGGTTGACACGCCTGGCCGCTGTAGTGGTAGCGCGTGTCGGCGAGTGCAGGACTGGCCGTCGCCAGCAACAGCGCGGAGATGCCGAGTAGCTTGCCGTG
This sequence comes from Kofleriaceae bacterium, assembly GCA_051952595.1. GTDB lineage: Bacteria > Myxococcota_A > Polyangia > Haliangiales > Haliangiaceae > JABFXX01. The sequence goes on along the minus strand of JBQCJR010000949.1, from coordinate 1,703 downwards.
AATCTTCATATTCCCACTCCTTGGTTCATTGCGTTGAGCCCTCAGAATCCGGGCGAAATAGGATCCAGCTGCTGTCTTGTCGCCCCGACGACGTGATCTCGGCAGCCGACGCGATCTTCGAGCCGGGCCACCCGTTGATCGCTTTCGACACGAGGATCGTGTGGATCATCTGGGACGCGTCTGTCGACGGCGGATACGAGATCGTCGCGATGCAGCCAGCCGCGTAGCAGGTAGGCGTGGAGATCTGCGCGCCCGCCCCTCCGGACAGGGTCTCGATCTCGGTAGACAGCTTCGAGAGCGTCGTCGCGGCCTGTAGGGTCCATGGCTCGTGGCTCGGGCCGGTCGCGCGCAGCGCCGCATCGATCTCCTTGCGGGTCTCGGCGGCCGATAGCTGTCGACCTCCATTCTGTTCTTCGACTCGTCGCAACGATTCTCCAAACGCGATCCGCGGATCGACAGGCGCCGATGGTGCTGCCGATTCGACGAGATCGCCCTCGTGGCTGCTTGGTGATCTCGGCGCCACGGAGGGTCGATGCCCCGCCTGGTTCGTGGATCGATCCGAGATCTGATTCTGTGGTGAGGAATCTGCCTTCGATGTGGATCTCCACAGCCAAACCGCTGCTGCAGTCGTTCCCACGAGGCCCACGATCAAGATCGGTCGTTTTGCAGGCATGAGCTGGCCATTCCCGTCGGTGAGGACGAGCGAGAGTGCGGCGAACGTGAGGACCATATCAGGCTCGCTCGCGATCCGATCCAACGAATATCAAGAATAGATAGTCAGTCATCCTGAGGGACGACTGGATATTTGGAATCCGGATCTCGCGTTACGTATCAGTGCTCGATCGACGCCACACATTCCGCCCACGCGTGGGTATCCAGGGGTAGGTCGACGCGTGGGTGCTCGAGCACGATGTGGGCGGGGCACACGTCGCCTTCGAGATCGAGGCGCCAGCAGTTGCGGGGGGCGCCGGGGGTGCAGGGCGGGATGACCTCCTGCGCGGGGGCGTGTGGCGGCGGCAGCTCGTACCAGACCGCGCACTCGGGCTGGATGCCGGGCGTGGCGTCGTCGAGGTCGGCGGGGAGGTCGGGCGCACACGGGACCCCGAGCACGCGCTTGTAGAGGTCGAAGACCGGGGTGGCCACGCGGTCGAGATCGGGCTCGCAGATCGACCGGTGGTAGCTGGCCTCGAGCTGATCGACGAACGCGCCGAGCCGGACCGCGGGGGAGGCGGTGCGCTGGTCGACCACGCACGAGGGCTGAACGGTGCCGCCTACGATCGCGATCGGCCCGGGCGGGCCGAACGCGCCCATCGCCCGGATCCGGCGGGGATCGTCCTTGAGCTCCTGGAGCGCGGCGACGTATTCGCCGACCTCGATCAGCGCCTCGGGGCGCGACGCGCAGCGGGCCTCGTCGGGCACCGCGGTGCCGAGCGCGGCCGCGCGATCGTACGAACAATCGTCGCCGTTGGTCACGAACACGACCGCGAGGTACGCATGCTCGCGCAGGAAGCCGGCGTGGCCGGGATCTCGGAGCGCGCGTCGCATCGCCTCGAGTGGGCGGCGCACGCGGCAGCCGGCGCTGCCGACGTCGGCGAGCTCGGAGAGGCGCTCGTGGAGCTCGCCCTCGAAGTTGCGCGCCGGCGCGCTCCCGGCGCTACGCAGGCCGACGCAGAGAAAGCTCCCGGTCATACTCGGGCTGGTGA